>NZ_CP015922.1:0-315555 GCF_001659725.1 Polynucleobacter wuianus
TGGGGGATGGCTACAATGGATCCTCCAAAAATATGAGCAACTTACAAAATCCCGCCGCCTTGAATTCAACTAGCCCTTTGGGTTTTTGGGATAGCGCTTTAGGCGCCCTTTCCCGTGAACTGTCGCCCCAGCAATTTAAAACCTGGATACAGCCTTTGACGCTAGTATCTTTTGAGGAGAGTAATCACTCACTAACCTTGGGCGCTCCCAACCGATTTAAGCTGGATTGGATTAAAAAAACATTTGCAGATCGTTTTCACGAGCTTGCATCACAGTATTTTGGTGTTCCTATTAATGTTGGTTTTGTGCTTGCTATAGATGGCACATCAGCGCCCATAACGGGCACAGCCCCAAAAGAGGCTCAGTCTAGCGAACCAGAAATGGCAAATGAGGCTGAGCCTGTTGTTTCAACAGAAGATCAATCCTTTGAGATTGAGGATCACTCAAAACTCAACCCAAACCTTACATTTGAAACCTTTGTTACTGGCAAGGCCAATCAACTTGCTAGGGCAGCCTCTATTCAGGTTGCCCACAACCCAGGAACCTCTTACAACCCCATGTTTTTGTATGGCGGCGTTGGTTTGGGCAAAACCCATTTAATCCACGCTATTGGTAACCATCTGTTAAAAGAAAAGCCCAACGCTCGGATTCGATATATACATGCCGAACAATATGTATCCGATGTGGTTAGGGCTTATCAACAAAAGGCATTCGATCGCTTTAAGCGCTACTACCACTCCTTAGATCTCCTACTAATTGACGATATTCAGTTTTTTAGTGGCAAATCTAGAACCCAAGAAGAGTTTTTTTATGCTTTTGAGGCTTTACTGAGCAACAAGTCTCAAGTCATTATTACTAGCGATACCTACCCCAAAGAAATGGCTGGGATCGATGATCGTTTAATTTCCCGGTTTGACTCTGGACTCACGGTAGCAATTGAGCCCCCTGAGTTGGAGATGCGGGTGGCTATTTTGATGAAAAAAGCCGCAAGCGAAGGAATACCAATGAGCGAAGATGTTGCTTTCTTTGTGGCTAAACACCTACGCTCAAATGTTCGAGAATTAGAGGGGGCTTTACGGAAGATTTTGGCTTTTGTCCGCTTTCATGGCCGTGATGTGACGATTGAGGTAGCTCGAACAGCTCTAAAAGATTTGCTTTCCATCCAGAATCGCCAAATATCGGTTGAAAACATCCAAAAGGCAGTTGCTGATTTCTACAGTATTAAGGTTGCCGACATGTACTCTAAGAAGCGGCCCGCCAATATTGCTAGACCACGCCAAATTGCTATGTTTATGGCCAAGGAGTTGACGCAAAAAAGCCTCCCTGAGATTGGTGAGTTGTTTGGCGGTAGAGACCACACAACTGTGTTGCATGCTGTTAGAAAGATTGCTGACGAGCGTGCGCATGATAGTCAACTGAACCACGAAATTCACGTTATTGAGCAAACCTTAAAAGCTTAGGTTTTTGCCTGTGGATAAGGTTGTGGGTAACACTGGGGATAAGTTTGGGGATTAAGTGTGGATAAATTGTGGAAAGTCTGCGCTTCATGCAAAAATAGGGTGTTACACAAAGGTTATCCAGTTTTTATGCAGGGCTTATACATAAGTTCTCCACAGGTTTTTAGACGTTTAATGTGTTGTTTTGTTTGAGGTTTTTGAGTTATCCACGGAAAAACGAAGCCTTATTACTATTACTACTAAGATATATACAAGGATTTAAAAGCAATGCAACTTGTTAACACCTCGCGCGATAATTTATTGAAACCACTACAGGTGGTAAGTGGGATTGTTGAGCGTCGACACACACTGCCAATTTTGGCCAACCTTTTGTTTAAAAAGGTTGGTGAAAAAGTATCTTTTGTTTCTACCGATATTGAGATTCAAATTACTACCAATGCGAACTTTGGTGTTGGTAGCGAGGATGTCACAACTACAGTTGCAGCGAGGAAGCTGCTTGATATTCTGAGAGCTTTACCTGAGGGGCCAGTCTCTTTAAATCTTAAAGATAACAAGATGGTTGTTCAGAGTGGTAAAAGCCGTTTCTCTTTGCAAACTTTATCTGCTACAGAGTTCCCAGTAATGCAGGGCGTTGGTGAGGTTACTGCAGCTTGGAAGATGTCTCAAAAAAGTTTCCGCCAGCTGATTAGTCAGGTTCACTTTTCAATGGCTCAACAAGACATTCGTTATTATTTAAATGGAATGTTGCTTGTTGTTGAGGGTAAAGAGGTGGTTGCGGTTGCAACAGATGGCCATCGTTTGGCGTTTTCACAAGTAGAGCTTACCGAGCCACCATCTGGTTCAGGTCAGAGACAAGAAATCATTATTCCCCGTAAAACCATCCTTGAGTGCCAACATTTACTTGAAGACTCAGATGAACCGATAGAAATTAGTTTGACTGCAAATCAAGTGAAATTTGCTTTTGGTGATATTGAGCTCATTTCTAAATTGGTTGAAGGTAAGTTCCCAGACTTCCAAAGAGTTATTCCAAAAGGACATAAAAACTCCCTAACGGTTGGTCGTGACGTTTTGCAAGCAGCACTACAACGCGCCGCAATTTTGACTACCGATAAGTTCAAGGGTGTACGTTTTTCGCTGTCTCCAAATCGCATTACCGTTCAATCAACCAACGCCGAGCAAGAAGAGGCGCAGGAAGAGATTGAGACCGAATACGGCGGAGATGCGGTTGAGATTGGTTTTAATGTGAGCTATTTGTTAGACGTTCTTGCCAACCTAAAAAATGAAAAAATTCAAATCAGCTTGGGTGATGCAAACAGTAGCGCTGTTATTACATTACCAGGCTCAGAAAGCTTTAAGTATGTTGTAATGCCAATGCGCATTTAATTTAGAAAAAAATGACTGAAGAAAAAAAAGTGGTTGAGCAGTACGGTGCCGCATCGATTCAAATCTTAGAAGGTCTTGAGGCTGTTCGTAAACGTCCTGGTATGTACATTGGAGATACCTCTGATGGTACGGGTCTTCATCATCTTGTATTTGAAGTTTTAGATAACTCTATTGATGAAGCATTAGCAGGCTATTGCTCTGAAATTACCGTTGTTATTCAAACAGACAACTCCATTTCTATTGTTGATAACGGGCGCGGTGTTCCAACCGGCATTAAGTACGACGACAAACATGAGCCAAAAAGAAGTGCGGCTGAAATAGTGATGACCGAGTTACATGCCGGAGGCAAGTTTGATCAAAACAGCTACAAAGTGTCTGGTGGTTTGCATGGTGTAGGTGTTAGTTGTGTAAATGCGCTTTCAAAATGGCTAAAACTAACCATTCGTCGCGACGGTAAAGCACACTACATGGAGTTTGCGCGCGGCGTTATACAAAACCGCAACATTCAAGAGGAGAATGGCGTTGCTATTTCCCCCATCACCGTAACCGGCGACACAGAACTCTCTGGTACAGAGGTTCACTTTTTAGCTGACGAAGAGATTTTTGGAAATGTAGAATTCCATTACGAGATTCTTGTAAAACGTATCCGCGAACTCTCGTTCTTAAATAACGGCGTACACATTAAGTTAATTGACCAACGCACTGGTCAAGAAGAAGACTTTGCTTTCTCTGGCGGCGTTAAGGGATTCGTTGAATACATAAACCAAACGAAAAATGTTTTACACCCAAATATTTTTTATGCTGAAGGGGTTCGTCCATCAGACTTAGGTGGACAAATTACTGCTGAAGTATCAATGCAATGGAATGATAGTTTTAGTGAACAAGTGCTTTGCTTTACAAACAACATTCCTCAGCGCGATGGTGGCACCCATTTAACGGGATTACGCGCCGCGATGACGCGCGTTATTAATAAGTATATTGATGAAAACGAAGTTGCCAAGAAAGCCAAAGTAGAGATTTCTGGTGACGACATGCGCGAAGGCCTTGCGTGCGTTTTGTCAGTAAAAGTACCTGAGCCAAAATTCTCCAGCCAAACAAAAGATAAGCTGGTTTCTAGCGAAGTACGTGGCCCCGTAGAAGAGATTGTTGCCGAAGCACTATCCGCTTATCTTCAGGAGCGCCCGGCAGATGCAAAAATCCTTTGTGGAAAAATCGTCGACGCTGCACGCGCTCGAGAGGCTGCACGAAAAGCTCGTGATATGACAAGGCGTAAGGGTGCTTTGGACGGCTTGGGCTTACCTGGTAAGTTAGCAGACTGTCAAGAAAAAGATCCAGCCAAATCTGAATTGTTTATTGTCGAGGGCGACTCCGCAGGCGGCTCTGCAAAACAGGGACGCGACAGACGCTTTCAAGCAATTCTTCCTTTAAAGGGAAAAATTCTCAATGTTGAGAAAGCGCGCTTCGACAAGATGCTGGCCAGTCAAGAGGTGGTGACACTCATTACGGTTTTGGGTACTGGCATTGGCATTGAAGAATACAAGGCCGACAAACTACGTTATCACCGCATCATTATTATGACCGACGCGGACGTAGACGGAAGCCATATTCGCACCCTCTTGCTAACCTTCTTCTATAGACAGATGCCGGAGTTGATTGAGCGTGGCCATATTTACATTGCTCAACCGCCGCTTTACAAGGTGAAGTTTGGTAAGAGCGAGCAATATATTAAGGACGACGCTGAACTTAACCAGCTTTTGTTAAAGATTGCGCTTGAAACCGCCTCTTTACAGACACCAAACGGTGAATTGATTGAGGGTGAGTCTTTAAATGAGTTGGCAAAACACTATCAAGTGATTCAATCTATTGTTGATCGCCTGTCTCGCACAATTGATGAAGATGCGTTGCGTGCAATTGCCTCTGGAACCCAATTAAATTTAGATACAGAAAAATCTGCCAACGAATCCGCCGATCGCTTAAGGCTGGCTCTCGCCGACTCTTTAAATCCATTGGCACTACCACCAGAAATCATTGTGCAAAAGGAAGACCGTACGGAGCGATTCCGTTTGTTGTTGTCGCGTCGAATCCACGGTAATCTTAAGTTATCAACCATTAACTCTGATTTCGTTCATGGCGACGATTATCAGAGTCTTGCTAATGCCGCAGCCGTTTTGTCTGGCAAAGTCTTGTCTGGCACAAAGGTTCGGCGAGGTGATCCAGATAAAAACCAAAAAGAGCAAACCATTAATGACTTTAGGGGCGCATTCTCCTGGTTGTTGTCCGAAGCCGAGCGTGTATTGAGTCGTCAGCGTTACAAGGGTCTTGGTGAGATGAATCCATCGCAGCTTTGGGAAACCACAATGGATGCCGGTTCGCGCACCTTATTGCAGGTAAAAATTGAAGATGCAATTGCTGCAGACCAAGTCTTCACAACGCTAATGGGTGATGAGGTTGAGCCCCGTCGCGCGTTTATTGAAAAGAATGCACTTATTGCTCGTAACCTAGACGTATAAACATGGCATCCAAAAAACTCAAACCACCAAAGGTGGACAGATCTTCTATTGTTGTTAAGTCTTCGCCAATTCATGGCAAGGGCGTGTTTGTTGCTAAGCCAATTAAAAAAGGGCAAGCCATTATTGAATACAAGGGTGAGCGAATTAGCTGGAAGCTTGCACAGAAGCGTCACCCACACGACCCCAAAGATCCAAACCATACTTTTTATTTTTCTTTGGATGATGGTCGCGTTATTGATGCCAAATACGGCGGTAATGCTGCTCGCTGGATTAATCATTCCTGTAAGCCAATCTGTGAAACCCGCGAAGATACTTTTGGTGGCAAACCTCGCGTCTTTATTTATGCCAAGCGCAATCTCAAGGTTGGCGAAGAGTTGTTCTATGACTACTCTTTGGACATTGAGGGCCGCATTACCAAGCAAATGAAAAAAGATTACGAGTGTCGTTGTGGTGCCAAGAAGTGCCGCGGCACGATGCTTGCGCTTCAGGATAAGTAAACCAAACACTTCTAATGCTGTACGTCACAATTCAAGAACTTGAGGCCGCCATTAACTATTGGCGCAATCAATCTCCAGCTGAAGGCGACGAGTTGCGTTTGTGTGCCGAGGCCTCGGCGCTTGCAAAACCTTATGCCTTAATGATTGTTCAAGGGTCACAACGAATACCCATGGATGTTTTGGACGATCTTGCTAAAACAGCCATTCAAAAATTTATTAAAGCCTCACAAAATCCTTAGGCTATAAACACCCTCAATTTAGGGTTATCGCTATATATAAGGCAGGCATCTTGAGTTATCCTCAATGTCTTGCCCCAAGAGGGGGTAGAGGGTATGAGCTTGCAAGAAAAAATCTTAAAAACAATTGGACTCGGAAAGTCTTTTAAAGGATTTTCGGCGGTAAGTGACGTTAACTTAGACGTCACCAGAGGAACCATTCACGCTTTAATTGGCCCTAATGGCGCTGGCAAAACAACTTGCTTTAATTTACTAACAAAATTTTTGGAGCCCAGTAGCGGCCAAATTCTGTTTAATGGGATTGATATCACCAAAGAGGCTCCAGCTCAAATTGCGAGACGCGGCGTTATTCGCTCATTTCAAATTTCCGCAGTTTTCCCGCACTTAACGGTGTTGGAGAATGTTCGTGTTGCACTGCAGCGAGGATTGGGCACGGAGTTTCATTTTTGGAAGTCCGGTGACTCCTTAAATGTCCTCAATGATCGTGCATTAGCGCTTTTGCACGAAGTGGGGTTGGAAAGTTTTGCCAACGAAGACACAATGAATCTCGCCTATGGCCGAAAAAGGGCCCTTGAAATCGCCACTACATTAGCGATGGAGCCAGAGTTGATGCTCTTGGATGAGCCCACCCAGGGCATGGGCCATGAGGATGTGGAGCGCGTTACGGAGTTAATTGATCGTGTAGCCAAGGGCCGCACGATTCTCATGGTTGAACACAATATGAAGGTGGTTTCTTCAATTGCAGACCGTATTACCGTATTGCAGCGTGGTTCCGTATTGGCCGAGGGCTCATATACCGAAGTCTCAAACAACCCCTTGGTTGTTGAGGCTTATATGGGTAGTCATGGGGGAGATGCACTATGACCATGGCGCTTGAAGTAAAGAATTTAGAGTCCTGGTATGGTGAGTCACACATTTTGCATGGCGTGAATTTTGCTGTCCGTGATGGTGAGGTGGTTACCTTATTGGGTAGAAACGGCGCGGGTCGTAGCACCATCCTGAAAACGATTTTAGGCTTGACCAGCAAAAGAACTGGTTCGATAGAAATATATGCAACTGAAACTATTGCAATGCCTACATACAGAATTGCTCGCCTCGGCGTAGGTTTTTGCCCAGAAGAGCGCGGCATTTTTGCAAGCTTAAGTACAGAAGAAAATTTATTGCTTTTGCCAGAGATTGCATCGGGCGGCATGGGTTTGGACGAAATCTACGAGATGTTTCCAAACCTATACGAAAGACGCAACAGTCCGGGTACACGCTTATCTGGTGGTGAGCAGCAAATGTTGGCCATGGCGCGCATCTTGAGAACAGGCGCAAAACTGTTGCTATTGGATGAAATTACCGAAGGTTTGGCACCAGTCATTGTGCAAAAGCTGGGTGAGGTTGTTACAAGCCTACGTAACAAGGGTTTCACGATCGTATTGGTTGAACAGAATTTCCGCTTTGCTGCACCACTGGCAGATCGGCATTATGTGGTTGAGCACGGTAACGTAGTTGAAGTGGTGCAACAAAGTGAGCTTGCTGAAAAAGCGGCTCTATTAAATGAGTATCTTGGTGTTTAGTGGTTTTCTATAGGAGATAGGAATGAAGTTAAAGCAAATAACCGCATCACTGGTTGCCGCGACGATGTTTGCGTCAAACCCAGTTTTTGCACAAGCAGGATCCAAGGTAAGTGGTGATGTAGTCAAGATCGGAGTGTTAACTGATTTGTCTTCCACCTATTCTGATTTGGCTGGTCCGGGCGCAGTGATTGCTGCAAAAATGGCAATTGCTGATTTTTCTAAAGACGGGACCGTCATTGGCAAAAAGATTGAGCTTGTAAGCGCTGATCATCAGAACAAAGCTGATATTGCCGCCAATAAAGCGCGCGAATGGTATGACAAAGACGGCGTTGATGTAATTGTCGAGTTAGTTTCTACCAACGTTGCGCTGGCCGTAATGGAAGTTGCTGAGCAAAAGAACAAAATCACTTTGGTTTCTGGGGCTGGATCTTTACCAATTACCAATGAAAAATGTACTGCCAACAACGTGCATTGGGCATATGACACTTATGCCCTATCAAATGGTACGGGTAAGGCGGTTGTAAAGCAGGGCAAAAAGAATTGGTACTTCATTACCGCTGACTATGCTTTTGGCGCAGCACTTGAAAAAGATGCAACAGCAGTTGTTACCGCTAATGGCGGTAAGGTATTGGGTACTAGCAAGCACCCATTCCCCAACAGTGACTTCTCTTCATATCTTTTGAAGGCACAAGCTAGCGGTGCAGACGTAGTTGCTTTGGCTAACGCCGGTCAAGATACCATCAACACGGTAAAGCAAGCTTCTGAGTTTGGTATCAACAAAAAACAAACCGTTGTTCCTTTGTTGATGTTTATCTCTGACGTGCACTCCTTAGGCTTGCCTGCTGCACAGGGTATGTACCTTACAGAAGGTTTTTATTGGGACAAGGATGACAAGACTCGTGCATTCTCCAAACGCTTTATCTTGCAACACAAACGCATGCCAACCATGGTTCAAGCCGGCGTTTACTCATCCGTTCTTGCTTATTTGAATGCGGTTCAAAAGGCTGGCACAGACGATACACAAGCTGTAATGAAGGCGCTTAAATCGACCAACATTGATGACGGTCTCTTTAAAGGCAAGATTCGTGCCGACGGTAAGTTTGAACATGATATGTATTTGCTTGAGGTGAAGAAGCCTGCGGACTCTAAGAGCCCATGGGATTACTACTATGTTCGCGCGACGATCCCTGCCGCCGAAGCTACTTTGCCGCTTTCACAATCGAAGTGCAAATTAGTTAACAAGTAAGTAAATAGAAATCAAGAATGTTTGAACTTCTCGGAATTACCCCTCAAGGGCTGGTGGCCCAGCTCTTGGTGGGGCTTATTAATGGCTCGTTCTATGCCATATTGAGCTTGGGATTGGCCATTATTTTTGGCCTTCTCAACATCATTAATTTTGCCCATGGTGCCCAGTACACCATGGGTGCTTTTATTGCGTGGATTGGTTTAACTCAGATTAGTCAATGGCTGGGCTTTCCAGACCTAACAATTAATTATTGGTTTGCATTAATTGTTGTACCGCTAGTACTGGCGGGCTTCGGTTTAATTCTGGAGCGCACAATGCTACGACGCCTTTATCACCTAGACCATTTGTATGGCCTACTGCTCACCTTTGGTTTGGCATTAATTATTGAGGGCATGTTCCGTCATTGGTATGGCATCTCCGGTGAGAGCTATCCAGCCCCAGAGTTGCTTCAAGGCGCTATCCCACTGGAGTCCATTGGAATCATCCTTCCTAAATACCGTTTATGGGTGGTGGTAATTTCTTTGGCCGTTTGTTTCTCCACCTGGTATGTGATTGAGCGAACCAAATTGGGCGCGTATTTGCGCGCAGGAACCGAAAATCCAAAATTACTCCAAGCATTTGGAATCAATGTTCCGTTGATGATTTCTTTGGCTTACGCCTATGGCGTTGGCTTGGCTGGTTTTGCCGGTGTATTGGCCGCACCAATTTTCCAAGTAAATCCGTTGATGGGCTCAAACCTCATCATCGTAGTTTTTGCTGTGGTGGTTATTGGCGGCATGGGCTCTATCATGGGCGCGATTTTGACTGGCTTAGCCTTGGGCTTAATCGAGGGCCTTACTAAAGTCTTTTACCCAGAGGCGTCAGGGGTTGTGATTTTTGTGATCATGGCAATTGTTCTATTGCTTCGTCCTGCTGGACTTTTTGGGCGGGAAAAATAATCATGAATTCAAAAACAAAGCTGCTTTACGGTGTCTTGGTTTTAATCGCCCTATTATTGCCGTTCCAGGATTTTATTTATTTAGTGTTTGCAATGAAGGTGCTGTGTTTCGCCCTTTTTGCTTGCGCATTCAATCTGCTTTTGGGTTTTACTGGCTTGTTGTCTTTTGGACATGCAGCGTTCTTTGGAACCGCGGCGTACATAACCGCATACTTTTGCAAAGAAGCTGGCCTCTCCCCTGAGCTAGGAATTTTGTTTGGTGTTGCGGGCTCCGGCGTGCTCGGCTTTTTGATAGGCTCCTTGGCGATTCGTCGTCAGGGCATTTACTTTGCGATGGTTACTTTAGCGCTCTCGCAAATGGTGTATTTCTTGGCAGTTCAGCTTCCCTACACGGGAGGCGAGGACGGCATTCAAGGTGTTCCTCGTGGTATGTTGTTTGGTCTGATTGATCTAAAAGATGATGTTGCCATGTACTATTTTGTCTTGGCCGTTTTCTTATTTGGGTTCGCTCTTATCATGCGCGCTGTGAACTCCCCTTTTGGGCAGGTCTTGAAAGCCATTCGTGAAAACGAGCCCCGTGCGATTTCTTTGGGCTATGACGTCGATCGATTTAAGCTCATGTCTTTTGTAATTTCTGCTGCTCTATCTGGTTTGGCAGGATCAATGAAGTCCTTGGTATTCCAGCTAGCAACCTTGACTGATGTTCATTGGCACATGTCTGGTGAAGTTGTATTGATGACTTTGCTTGGCGGCATGGGAACAATTCTTGGTCCAGTAGTTGGCGCTGGTATCGTCGTTGGTTTGCAAAACTATCTTGCGAACATTGGCTCATGGAGCACTATTGCAACAGGATTTATTTTTGTAATTTGTGTTTTAGCATTCCGTCGCGGGGTTGTTGGTGAAATCGCTGCGCACTTTAAAAACAAAAACTAGTTTTTGTTTTCCTTTTATTATTTGATTTTAGTACGGCGCCAATTTTTAATTGCGCCGTACTCATTTAAATAAAAGAGACTCTCATCGAATTTTCAATATATATCTGGCCACTGCTTTTGGCGATGGCTTTTTTTGCCGGCCTAGTTGATGCTGTTGCTGGCGGCGGCGGCCTGATACAGGTGCCTGCATTGTTTGCCGCCTATCCTGAAGCGCCTCCCGCAACCCTGCTTTCAACCAATAAAGTATCGGCGGTTGGCGGAACTTTAAATGCCGCACGCAGATATCTGCGCCATGTCTCTCTTCCATGGGCTATTGTCGGCCCTGCAATTGTTGCTGGTTTTATTGGCTCTCTAATGGGTGCAAATGCAGTCAGCAATTTTCCAGCTGAGCCCTTGCGGAAAGCCTTACCTTTTGTTTTGTTATTCCTATTGCTATATACCTGGTTTCAGCCCTCACTTGGAGAGGTCCATGCTCCCAAAGCGGTTGGTCGTCATCAACAATTTAAGGGAATTGTTCTCGGCTTAACAATAGGCTTTTACGATGGCTTCTTTGGGCCTGGCACTGGCAGTTTTTTATTGTTTGGTTTTGTGCGCTTTTTTGGCTTTGATTTTTTGCACGCCTCTGCTGCAACGAAGTTGGTGAATGTTGCTACGAATTTAGCGGCAATCCTGATGTTGGCAAGTCTTGGCCAAATTAATTGGTCCCTAGGTTTTGCCATGATGGTGGCCAATATTGCGGGGAGTCAATTCGGTAGCCGCTTGGCGATTAAGCATGGCAGTACTTTTGTAAGAAAAGCTTTCTTGGTTATTGTGACTACGCTGATTCTGAAGTCCGCATGGAACGCGTATTTCATCAATTAAATCAATTACTTATAAAAAAATAGTTAGCTTTTCTAAGAATTTCTTAAGTTTTGTTTCACGTGAAACAAACAAAATGCTATGATCATCGCCCTATCTAAGGCAAATCATGCGTTATTCCAAAAGTTTCGATGTCATTGTTGTCGGTGGCGGCCACGCTGGGACTGAGGCTGCCCTCGCATCGGCACGCATGGGTTGTGACACTCTATTAATTACTCATAGCATTGAAAATTTAGGGGCAATGAGTTGCAACCCCTCAATTGGTGGCATTGGTAAAGGCCACTTGGTTAAAGAGATTGATGCCATGGGTGGCGCCATGGCAGCTGCGACTGATGAGGCGGGAATCCAGTTCCGAATTCTGAACTCAAGCAAAGGACCTGCGGTCCGTGCGACTCGCGCCCAAGGGGATCGTGTCTTATATAAGGCAGCAATTCGTCGTCGTCTAGAAAACCAGCCTAATTTGAGCCTTTTTCAGGCTGCTGTAGATGACCTTTTGGTTAAGGGCGATGATGTTTATGGGGTAGTCACCCAAATGGGCCTGAAGTTTATGGCCAAAAAAGTAGTTCTGACTGCAGGAACCTTTTTGGACGGCAAAATACATGTTGGCTTAAATAACTATGCTGGTGGTCGTGCAGGTGATCCTGCCGCTATATCCCTTTCTGCCCGCTTAAAAGAATTAAAACTTCCCCAGGGAAGACTAAAGACGGGAACTCCCCCGCGCATTGATGGCAGAACAATTGATTTTTCAGTCATGCTCGAACAGCCTGGGGATCTAGACCCAGTGCCGGTATTTTCATATCTGGGGCGCCCAGAGCAACACCCAAAGCAGGTCCCTTGCTGGATTTCTCATACAAATGAAAAGACGCACGACATTATTCGTGGTGGTTTAGATCGCTCTCCTATGTATACGGGCGTAATTGAAGGTGTTGGCCCCCGCTACTGCCCTTCCATTGAAGACAAAATACACCGCTTCGCCTCTAGAAATAGTCACCAAATCTTTTTGGAACCGGAGGGCTTAACGACTAACGAGTTTTATCCCAACGGGATTTCAACTAGTCTGCCCTTCGATGTTCAATGGGACTTAGTCCGTAGCATCCGCGGCTTAGAGTCCGCCGTAATTGTGCGTCCTGGCTATGCCATTGAATATGATTTCTTTGACCCACGCCAGCTTCGCCATAGCCTAGAGACTAAGGTTATCGGCGGACTATATTTTGCTGGCCAAATTAATGGCACAACCGGATACGAAGAGGCCGCTGCTCAGGGCATGTTGGCCGGTATTAATGCTGGATTAGCGGCCCAAGGTAAAGAGCCATGGATGCCAAAGCGCAGCGAATCTTATATAGGCGTCTTGGTTGATGACCTCATTACTAGAGGCGTCCAAGAGCCCTATCGCATGTTTACTAGTCGTGCAGAATACCGCTTAAGCTTGCGTGAAGATAATGCTGATATGCGCTTAACAGGCATTGGGCGCGAGCTTGGTTTGGTTGACAACCATCGCTGGGAAGTTTTTTGCAGAAAACAAGAGGCTGTTTCACGTGAAACAGCCCGCCTGGAAGAGATCTGGATTGGCCCAAAGCATGAGGCTGCGCCATTGGTTTCTCAATTACTAGGACAGGATTTGTCGCATGAATGCAATTTAACCGAGCTATTAAGGCGTCCCGGAGTTACTTACGAAGCAATTACTTCCTTGGGTAAGGGTTTGTGGTCACCGGGTATTTTGGACGAAGATCTTGGTTTAGCGGCGCAAATTAGCGATCAAGTAGAGATTTCAGTGAAATACCAAGGCTATATTGATCGCCAGGCTGTAGAAATTGCCCGTCAAGAACATAACGAGAGCTTTCCGCTCCCAGAGTCTCTTGACTACACTCAGGTTCTTGGTTTGTCTAAAGAGGTTCAGCAAAAACTCAATCTACATAAACCTGCAACTTTGGGCCAGGCCGGCAGGATTTCTGGGGTAACTCCAGCAGCGCTTTCCCTGCTCTTAGTGCATCTCAAAAAAGGTTTGGGGCGCACCCAAGAGCCAGCATGACCGAAGCCCTGCTTTCTATGGGAATTGAAGAGCTTGGACTTAATTTAAGCGAAGCCAATATTGCCGGCCTTGAGCTTTTTTTGCAGGAAATGGGTCGCTGGAATCAGGTCCACAACCTTACTGCAATCGAGGGCGAAAAAGAGTCCATTCGCCTACATCTGATTGATTCCATTGCGGTTTTGCCAGTTTTGAGAGAGTTTTTAAAAGCCCAAAATCCAGCGATAGCTGATCTGGGTTCGGGCGGCGGTCTCCCGGCAATTCCGATTGCTATTGTCCAGCCAGAATGGCGCTTAACCTTGATTGAGGCTATCCGCAAGAAAACGGCTTTTTTGCAGCATGTGCGAGGCAAGTTGAAGCTGAAAAACATTGAAGTGCTTAGCGAACGAGTCGAAAATGTTGCGCTGCAGCAAACTGGCCAATTTGATGCTGTTATTTCACGAGCGTTTACGAATTTAGCGCGATTTTTGGAGTTATCACTTCCATTGCTAAAGCCCGGTGGGCTGGTATTCGCAATGAAATCAAAGCGCGCAGATGAAGAAATGAAAGATGTCTGCAAAGACGACTGGCGTTTATTGGCAGACGAGGCCTTATTTATACCCAACCTATCGGTGGAGAGACGCCTTTTAGTCCTGACCCCCGTGAGAAAATCGTTAGTTACCCCTTAAGTAAATTAAAAAAGTAGCCATGGCAAAAATATTCTGTATCGCAAATCAAAAAGGCGGTGTAGGCAAGACCACCACAGCGGTGAACTTGGCTGCAGGCTTGGCAGGCCTTCGTCAACGTGTTTTGCTAGTAGACCTTGATCCTCAAGGCAACGCCACCATGGGGTCGGGAATTGAAAAGGCGGACTTAAATACTAGCGTCTACCAAGTGTTGATTGGCCTTGCTTCTGCAAAAGATTGTGCACAGCGTTGCGAGAGCTCTGCTTACGATGTGCTGCCAGCAAATCGCGATTTGGCTGGCGCAGAAATTGAGTTGGTGGATATTGATGCGCGTGAATCTCGTTTGAAAGATGCGCTTGCAGAAGTCGCTGATGATTACGATTTTATTTTGATCGATTGCCCTCCTGCTCTGTCACTGTTAACGCTTAATGGTTTGTGTGCGGCCAATGGTGTAATCGTGCCAATGCAGTGCGAGTACTTTGCATTGGAGGGTCTCTCGGATCTCGTGAATACCATCAAGCAAGTGCACGCAAATTTAAATCCAGATCTTGTCATCATTGGTTTGTTGCGCGTGATGTTTGATGCACGCATGACATTGCAACAACAAGTATCAGACCAACTGCTTGAGCACTTCGGCGACAAAGTATTTAAGACCATTATTCCGCGCAACGTACGCCTTGCAGAGGCCCCATCATACGGGCTTCCTGGTGTGGCTTTCGATAAATCATCACGTGGTGCAAAAGCCTATTTAGAGTTTGGTGCAGAGATGGTTGAGCGTATCAAACAAATGTAATTTTTTGGAAGAATAAAGAACATGGTTGCAATTAAGAAAAAAGGTTTAGGTAGAGGGTTGGAAGCGCTACTCGGTGAGAAAGCTCAACAAGCAAATTCAAGCGCAGAAATAAATCGTTTGCCATTAACAGCATTGCAGGCGGGCAAATATCAACCGAGACAAAAAATGGAAGCGGGCGCTCTGCAGGAATTGGCGGAGAGCATTCGCGAGCAGGGAGTAATGCAGCCATTGTTGGTGAGACTGGTTGCGCCTGGTAAGTACGAAATTATTGCTGGCGAAAGACGCTTTCGTGCAGCCACTATTGCCGGCCTGAAAGAGGTACCGGTTTTAGTTTCTAGCGCTGATGATCAGGCCGCTGCGGCTATGGCTTTGGTTGAAAATATGCAGCGCGAGGATTTAAATCCTCTGGAAGAGTCTCAAGGTCTGGCTAGATTGATTGAAGAGTTTGGCTTTACTCATGAGCAAGCTGCAAAAGCGGTAGGAAAATCCCGCAGCGCCATTACTAATTTATTGCGCTTAGCGCAGCTGGCAAAGCCTGTACAGGCAATGCTTTTAGCTGGTGATATCGATATGGGCCATGCTCGTGCCTTATTACCTTTACCTGGTGCTAGCCAGGTTGCTTTGGCCCAAAGAATTGCCGCTCAAGGCCTTTCTGTGCGTGAGGCAGAAAAAATGTCAGCAGCATTGGCTATCGCTGGTGGTCATATTGGGGACAAAAAGTCGAAAACCCAGGCAGGCACTAGTGCGCCAAGCCGCGACCCCGATATGCGCCGCCTTTCTCAGGAAATCGCCGATTTGATTGGTTTAAATGTGGAATTTAAGTTCAAAGGCAAAGGTGGCGAGATCCGAATTGGCTTTAGCCAGTTTGACGAGCTAGATTCCTTATTAAAAAAGTTGGGTATTGCTGCCGATTAACACCCCTTGTGGAATGAATTTTGTGAACAAACAGCAGCAGATAAGTACTCGTGAGTGGGATGAAATCGAGGAAGACACCTTTAAATCTCTCACCAAAGAGGAAATGGATGCATTGCGTAAAGCAAAGCCACGCAATTTTGCTTCCATCAATTCATGGTGGATTGTTTTAAGTCAGGTGGTGCTTACCCTAGCAATTGCAGGCGCTTGCTTCGTTTTTTCAAGTCAGGACGACAAAAGCGTTTATACTTATTCGGCTTTAGTAGGCGGTTTGATTGGATTTTTGCCTTCCGCGTTGTTTTTAATGCGCATAGAGGCGGCGAAAAAAAGTGTCAAATCCAGCCCCGGCGGCTTTTTGGCGGCAGTGGTTTCTGGCGAATTTATCAAAATCCTAGCAACTATTGTTTTGTTCATAGGCTTTGCCCTAAAGCAGCCTGATTTGAAATGGATCCCGTTGCTTGTTACTTATTTGGCTACCCTCAAATGTTATCTGTTGGGGTGGTTTTGGAAGTAGCAAGAAGCAAATAAACAAGGACAAGTAAGAGATGTCTAGCGAAGTTAACGCAGCAGCAGAAGTAGGCCACCACGCGGCCACCGAAGCGCTTACACCGACCGCTTATATTGCAGAGCATCTGCAAAACCTCAACAATATTGGGGGGCCACAGGCATCCATTATTGACTTCAGCGTTATTCACTTTGACACCATGTTTTGGACCACCTTGATGGGTTTGATAACGGTCCTTTTGTTGGTGATAGCTGCTCGTAGAGCTTCCCCTGGCGTACCCGGCCGCTTTCAGTGCTTGGTTGAAATGCTGGTTGAAATGGTTGAGACCCAATCAAAGGGAATTGTTCACGGCGACAGATCTTATATTGCGCCTTTGGCACTATTCGTTTTTTGCTGGATCATTCTTTTAAATACACTTGATTTAGTTCCAGTAGATTGGATCGTTGGCGTAAACCACTTCATCGAGGGTTATGGCGTGCATGTGCCACACCATAAAATTGTTCCAACTACTGATTTGAACGCCACCCTAGGCATGTCTTTCTCAGTGCTGTTATTGGTCTTCTTCTACAGCTTTAAGGTAAAAGGCTTTGGCGGCTTTATGCATGAGCTAGTCTCAGCCCCTTTCGGTGCAAAGTGGTATCTAGCCCCATTTAATTTAATCCTCAACATCATTGAGTATGTTGCTAAAGGCGTTTCTTTGGGAATGCGACTTTTTGGAAACATGTATGCGGGCGAATTGATCTTTTTGTTGATCGCCCTCTTAGGAAGCATGTGGACCTTTAATTTAGATTTGTACATGCTTGGCTTTGTGGGCAATGTGCTCGCTGGCTCTGCTTGGGCAATCTTCCACATCTTGGTCATTTTGTTGCAAGCTTTTATTTTCATGATGTTGACTTTGGTTTACATAGGCCAAGCTCATAGTCACCATTAACTTTTTTATTTTTAACCTCACCTTCAATACTTAGGAGTAAACATGCAAGCATTCTTAGCCAACATTCAAGGACTAACCGCTATCGGTATTGGCCTCATCATCGGCCTTGGCGCATTAGGAGCCTGTTTGGGCATTGGCCTTATGGGTGGTAAGTTCATTGAGGGCGCTGCCCGTCAACCAGAGCTCATCAACGAATTGCAAACCAAAATGTTCCTTTTGGCTGGTTTGATCGACGCTGCGTTTTTGATCGGCGTTGGTGTTGCAATGTTGTTTGCTTTCGCAAACCCACTGCTCGCAGTTATTAAGTAATTGTTTTGGCGTGGATGACCACCGGGTCATCCAACCGTACTCAACAATACTGAAAGGAATATCGTGAATCTGAACGCGACCCTATTCGCGCAAATGATCGTCTTCTTCGTCTTATGGTGGGTTGTTGCACGCTTTGTGTGGCCACCGCTGGTTAAGGCGCTAGATGAGCGTTCAACCAAAATTGCTGATGGTTTGGCTGCTGCCGAGCGTGGAAAAGAAGAATTGGCACTCGCTAACAATGCTGCTGAATTAGAGCTCTCAAAAGCTCGCCAAGAAGGCGTCCTGAGGGTAGCTGAGGCAGAAAAGCGCGCACAAATGTCAGCTGATGAAATCCGTGCTAACGCACAAGCTGAAGCAACGCGCATTATTTCTCAAGCTAAAGAAGATGCAGACCAACAGGTTACTCGTGCTCGTGAAGTTTTGCGTGCTGAAGTTGCTGTATTAGCCGTCAAAGGCGCCGAGCAAATTTTGCGTCGGGAAGTTGACGCTAAGGCTCACGGCGCATTGCTTGATCAACTTAAGGCAGAGCTTTGATATGGCTGAGTTAGCCACGATTGCTCGCCCTTATGCTGAGGCGCTTTTTCAAAGCGCTAAGCCTGCCGAACTTGCTTCAATATTGGAGCAACTAAATGAGTTGGCTCAGCTTGCTGCGCTACCTGAAGTTGCTGGTTTATCCAACAACCCCAAAGTTTCTGCAGATGACTTGACCAAGCTTTTATCTGGCATGGTGAAGACAAAGTTAGATGGAAAAGTAGCGAGCTTTTTAAGTCTTGTGAATCAAAGCCATCGCTTAGCAGCCATCCCTGAAATTGCTCATCAATTTGAAGCAATGAAGAATAAGAGCGAAGGCGCAGCAGAAGTAAACATTACCAGCGCATTCCCTTTAGAGGGTTCTGCGTTAAATGATTTGTTGTCAAGTTTGAAGAAGCGCTTTGGGGGTAAAGAATTGCGCCCAACTATTCAAGTTGACCCAACATTGATTGGCGGAGTTCGCATTCAAGTTGGCGACGAAGTAATGGATAGTTCTGTGAAAGCACAGTTAGCTCAAATGCAAGTAAGTCTTGGCGCATAAGTTATCCCTATTAAGAACATACGAAATAAGACCCAGGAGTAAGTAATGCAACTCAACCCTTCCGAGATCAGCGAACTGATCAAAAGCCGAATTAGCGAATTGGGCGTTGACTCCCAAGTTCGCAACGAAGGCACTGTTATTTCAGTGACCGACGGTATTTGCCGCGTACACGGTTTGTCTGGTGTGATGCAGGGCGAAATGTTGGAATTCCCAAACAACACTATCGGCCTCGCTTTGAACCTTGAGCGTGATTCTGTTGGTGCTGTGGTGTTGGGTGAATACACCCACATTAAAGAAGGCGACTCAGTGAAATGTACGGGCCGCATTTTGGAAGTTCCAGTTGGGCCAGAATTGCTTGGTCGCGTAGTAAACGCGCTCGGCCAGCCAATTGATGGCAAAGGCCCAATCAATACCAAGTTAACTGACTTTATTGAAAAAGTTGCTCCTGGCGTTATCGCACGTCAATCTGTTAGCCAGCCAGTTCAAACTGGTTTGAAGGCGATTGATGCGATGGTTCCAATTGGCCGTGGTCAGCGTGAGTTGATCATTGGCGACCGCCAAACTGGTAAGACAGCAGTTGCGGTTGACGCGATCATTAACCAAAAAGGTAAGGGCGTTTATTGCGTTTACGTTGCGATTGGTCAAAAAGCTTCCACTATTGCTAACGTTGTTCGCAAGCTCACAGAATTGGGCGCGATGGAGTATACCGTTGTTGTTGCAGCGAGTGCTTCTGAGTCTGCAGCGATGCAGTACCTCTCTGCCTACGCAGGTTGCACCATGGGTGAATACTTCCGTGATCGTGGCGAAGATGCATTGATTGTTTACGATGACTTGACCAAGCAAGCGGTTGCTTATCGCCAAATTTCCTTGTTGCTCCGCCGCCCACCAGGCCGCGAAGCTTATCCTGGCGACGTGTTCTACCTCCACTCACGTTTGCTCGAGCGCGCTGCTCGTGTAAATGCCGAGTATGTTGAGAAGTTCACTAATGGTGCAGTAAAAGGTAAGACAGGCTCATTGACAGCATTGCCAATTATTGAAACTCAAGCTGGTGACGTTTCTGCATTCGTTCCAACCAACGTGATTTCGATTACTGACGGTCAGATCTTCTTGGAAACAGACTTGTTTAACGCTGGTGTACGCCCTGCGATTAACGCCGGTATTTCTGTATCCCGTGTTGGTGGTGCAGCACAAACTAAGGTCATCAAGAAACTGTCTGGCGGTATTCGTACCGACTTGGCGCAATATCGTGAATTGGCAGCGTTTGCTCAGTTCGCATCTGATCTTGACGAAGCAACCCGTAAACAGCTCGAGCGCGGTCGTCGCGTTACCGAATTATGTAAGCAAGCTCAATACAAGCCGCTCCAAGTTTGGGAAATGGCTGCCTCACTCTATGCAGTTAATAATGGCTTCTTCGACGACCTCGAAGTGAAGAACGTATTGGCATTCGAAAAAGGCTTGCAAGATCATTTGAAATCTAAATATGCAGACTTAGTTGGACGCATTGAAGATACTAAAGATTTGAGCAAAGAAGACGAAGCCGCTTTGCGTGCTGCGATTGAGGACTACAAGCGTTCAGCAGCCTTCTAAGGACGCATAGAGATCATGGCCGGCACAAAAGAGATACGATCAAAGATCAAGAGCGTGCAAAACACGCGCAAGATCACGAAGGCAATGGAGATGGTCGCCGCATCCAAGATGCGTCGCGCCCAGGAGCGCATGCGTAATGCGCGACCATACGCTGAAAAAATTCGTGAAATTGTTGCCAATCTTTCTAAAGCAAATCCTGAGTATCGCCCTGCTTACATGGCGACTCGTGAAGTGAAGAAGGTTGGCACGATCTTGGTTACTACAGACAAGGGCTTGTGCGGCGGTTTAAATACCAACGTACTGCGTTTGGTCGCTAACCAAGTGCGCGAATTGCAAGAAAACAATGTTGAGATTGCGTATACCGCAATTGGTTCAAAAGGTTTGCAATTTTTGAATCGCTCAAAAGCAAAACTCATTTCTCAAACTATCCAAATTGGTGACACACCACATTTAGATGTGTTGATTGGTGCGATTACTGCCCAATTAGAAGCGTTTGAAAAAGGCGAGATTGATGCTGTTTATTTGGCATACACCCGCTTTGTAAATGCAATGAAACAAGAGCCTGTTTTGGAAAAGCTTTTGCCTTTGGAGCCAGCTGCTTTGACTCCAGAAGACAAATCAGGCCCATCTTGGGATTACATTTACGAGCCTGATGCTGAATCCATTTTGAATGGCTTATTAAAGCGTTACGTTGAGGCAATGATTTATCAGGCGGTTGCTGAAAACATGGCTTCCGAGCAATCTGCACGCATGGTCTCAATGAAAGCTGCGTCAGACAATGCTAAGAATGTGATCGGCGAATTGCAATTGGATTACAACAAAACACGACAAGCTGCTATTACCAAAGAGTTGTCTGAAATTGTTGGTGGAGCGGCTGCGGTTTAAGCGGTCAGCATTTAGGAATACGAAAGAATTCAAGAATTAAAAGCGGAGAAAGCGATGAGTAACGGAAATATCGTGCAATGTATCGGTCCAGTGGTGGACATTCAGTTCCCACGCGACAAAATGCCAAACATTTATGATGCGTTGACATTAGTTGAAAGTAACGAAAAATCATTTGCTGAAAAAGGTTTGACCTTTGAAGTTCAGCAACAAATCGGTGATGGCGTAGTTCGCGCTATTGCTATGGGTGCGAGCGATGGCTTGCGTCGTGGCATGGAAGTGAAATCTACCGGTAAGCCTATTTCTGTGCCAGTTGGCCCGGCAACACTTGGCCGCATTATGGACGTTTTGGGCCGCCCAATTGATGATGCTGGCCCGATTGCCACTGAAGAGCGTCGCGCTATTCACCAACCAGCTCCAAAGTTTGATGAACTCTCCCCATCCGTTGACTTGTTAGAAACAGGCATTAAGGTTATCGACCTAGTTTGCCCGTTCGCTAAAGGCGGTAAGGTTGGCTTGTTCGGTGGCGCGGGTGTTGGTAAGACCGTGAACATGATGGAATTGATTAACAACATTGCTAAGCAACACTCAGGTTTGTCAGTGTTTGCAGGTGTTGGTGAGCGTACTCGTGAAGGTAATGACTTCTATCACGAGATGAAAGAATCTAACGTTATCGACAAAGTGGCGATGGTGTTTGGTCAGATGAACGAGCCTCCTGGCAACCGTTTGCGCGTTGCATTGACTGGTTTGACAATGGCGGAAGCGTTCCGTGACGAAGGTCGTGACATTTTGTTCTTCGTTGATAACATCTACCGTTATACATTGGCTGGTACTGAAGTTTCTGCGTTGCTCGGTCGTATGCCTTCTGCCGTAGGTTACCAACCTACCTTGGCTGAAGAGATGGGTAAATTGCAAGAGCGTATTACCTCTACTAAGACTGGTTCTGTTACATCTATTCAGGCCGTTTACGTTCCTGCCGATGACTTGACCGATCCGTCACCAGCGACAACCTTCTTGCACTTAGATTCCACTGTTGTGTTGTCACGTGACATCGCTGCATTGGGTATTTATCCAGCAGTTGATCCATTGGATTCAACCAGCCGTCAGCTCGACCCACAAGTGGTTGGCCAAGAGCATTATGAAGTGGCACGCGATGTACAGATGACATTGCAACGTTACAAAGAATTGCGCGACATTATTGCGATTTTGGGTATGGATGAATTGTCACCAGAAGACAAATTGGCTGTATCACGTGCTCGTAAGATTCAACGTTTCTTGTCACAGCCTTTCCACGTTGCTGAAGTGTTTACTGGTTCACCAGGCAAATACGTTCCATTGAAAGAAACTATCCGTGGTTTCAAAATGATCTGCAGCGGCGAATTGGATCACTTGCCAGAGCAAGCGTTCTACATGGTGGGTTCAATTGATGAAGCCATCGAGAAAGCCAAGAAGCTTTAATCTAGGGAAATTATGTCAACCATACGCGTCGATGTAGTAAGTGCTGAGCGATCCATTTTCAGTGGAGAGGCTAAATTTGTAGCCCTTCCTGGTGAAAGCGGCGAGCTCGGCATCTTGCGCGGCCACACTCCTTTGATTACACGCATTCGTCCGGGCTCAGTTCGTATTGAAAAGGCTGATGGTGATGAAGAGTTTGTTTTCGTTGCGGGTGGCTATTTAGAGGTTCAGCCAGATCACGTAACTGTATTAGCCGATACTGCTATTCGCGGCCATGATCTTGATGAAGCAAAAGCGATTGAAGCCAAGAAGCGTGCTGAAGAGGCTATGCAAAATCGTGGCACTGACTTTGATTTGGCCTTAGCCCAATCTGAGTTTGCAATGGCAGCGGCTCAGCTAGCCGCTATTGCACGTTTCCGTCGTAAAAAGTAATAGCCGGTCATCTCCTTGTTGTTAAATGATCGGTTTTTGAAGGCCTGCCTGGGCGAAGCGGTTGATCAAACACCGCTTTGGCTCATGCGACAAGCTGGACGTTATCTCCCAGAGTACAACGCTACTCGTGCCAGAGCCGGAAGTTTTCTCGGGCTCGCAAAAAATCCCGCATACGCTACTGAAGTAACTCTTCAGCCTTTGGATCGCTATCCATTGGATGCCGCAATTTTATTCTCTGATATTTTGACGATTCCCGATGCCATGGGATTGGGCTTGAAATTTACTGCTGGCGAGGGCCCAAGCTTTGATCACCCTCTTCGTACCGAAGATGCGGTCAAGAAATTACGGATCGCCGATATGAGCGAGCTGAAGTATGTATTTGAGGCGGTATCAGAAATTCGTAAGGCGCTAATACAAGATGGCAAGCAACGCATTCCATTGATTGGTTTCTCTGGAAGCCCATGGACATTAGCTTGTTACATGATTGATGGCTCTAGTTCGGATGATTTTCGTCATGCTAAAACCATGATGTTTAGTCGCCCAGACTTGTTGCAACATATTTTGGATATCAATGCCCAATCAGTTGCTGCGTATTTAACTGAACAAGTAAAAGCCGGCGCTCAAGCGCTGATGATTTTTGATACTTGGGGTGGCATGCTGCCAGACGGTTGGTATCAAAAGATGTCTTTGGCCTCTATGCAAAAAGTCATTGGCTTGTTACCAAGAGAGCACGAAGGCAGAAAAATTCCGGTGATCATGTTCACCAAGGGCGGCGCTATTTGGCTAAACGATATGGCTCAAGTAGGTGCTGATGTCATTGCAATGGATTGGACGATGTCGCTCAGTCGCGCACGCAAACAATTGCTTGCATTAAATAAGCCGCTGGCATTGCAAGGCAATTTAGATCCGCTGATTCTCTTTTCGGGCCCTGCAGAGATTGCAAAGCAAACAAGTATGGTTTTGGACGACCTTGCCAGTGCGCCGGCCTTAAAATCAGGCCTGCATCCTTTGGATGGCCACGTATTTAACCTGGGGCATGGAATTTCTCAATTCACGCCCCCAGAAAGCGTCACCGCTCTGGCCGAAACGGTCATTAACCACTCTAAGGCTCTTAGATCAAAGCAATAAAACTGAGTGATTGCTAGCTTGCATTTGAAAACCCTGGCAAAAGTTATGCACAGTTTTGGTTAAAAATGAAAATTCAGTGAGATTCCGATTAAAGATGAACTTTAACTTTCGGAAGACGTTGTAAGTAATTGATTTAAATAAATATTTATCAATAATGCTTTAAAAGAAGGTCTAAGCAGTTTACTGGTAAATTAGCTTATAAATCAGAGTTCTTGGATGATATCCACAGACTTATCCACAAGCAAAATAGAAAACACGAAGTAGATCATGGCCCCACCTATATTGGTTCAAGTAGTTGTTGATAAGCCCTTGGCACAGGGTTTTGACTATTTGTGGGACCAAGAAGCGCTGGGAGTAGCCCCTGAAATTGGGCATGTCGTTGAGATTCCTTTTGGCCGCTCAACGCTGGTCGGATTAGTAATTAAAGTAAGCGATCACTCTGAATATGAGATCAATAAATTAAAGTCAGTAACGAAGTTAGCCCCGTTACCGCCAATGGATGCAGCAGCACTTAGGCTAATGAATTTTGCAAGCCAGTACTACATCCATGGTCTTGGGGAAACGATTATTCCCACCATTCCACAGATGTGGAAAAAGTCATCGGACTGGGAAAAGACTCTGGAAAAGATAAATCCCTCCGAAGTAAAGAAACCCCAAAAGAAAAAAATTGAAGAGCCAGCGCGTAGCGAGGGCTACATCGATGAATCACAATTGAATGAGGCTCAAGAGAATGCCTTAAATCAACTCCGAGTGAGTGGCGTAGAAAACGAATTCAAGGCCACCCTATTGCAAGGGCAAACTGGCAGCGGCAAAACGGCTGTTTTCTTGAATTGGTTAAAAACTATTCTGAACGTTGAGGGTTCTCAAGCACTTATCTTGGTGCCAGAAATTAATTTGACGCCGCAATTAGAGCGCAGAGTACGCGCCTATTTCCCAAATAAAAAAATGGTGGTTCTGCACAGTGGCGTTAGTGAAAAAAAACGTGGGGTTGCTTGGTATGAAGCCATCACTGGAAAAGCACAAATCGTTTTGGGAACAAGATTGGCCGCTCTAACGCCAATGCCTAATCTTCGCGCGATTGTGGTTGATGAGGAGCATGACCCTTCGTATAAACAACAAGATGGCATCCGCTATTCTGCTAGAGATCTTGCGGTGTGGCGCGCTCATGATTTAAAGATTCCAATATTGCTCTCTTCGGCAACGCCCTCTCTAGAAACCTGGATGGCAGCCAAATCAGGGCGCTATCAATATCTCCGGCTAGATCAGCGTGCACAAGGAGCAAGCTTGCCCAAAGTGCATTTGATCAATACAAAAGATCCTCAAAATCAATTTAGCCCTGGTGATGCAAATAAGCCGGTAGCAAAGATTTCATTAAGCAAACCCCTTGTTAATGCCATTAACAAGAATCTACAAAACAAAAAGCAAAGTTTGGTTTTAATTAACCGCAGAGGCTATGCACCCGTGCTCAGTTGCAGCGCGTGTTCATGGCTATCCAAATGCCAGCAATGTAGCTCATACATGGTGATGCACAAAGCCGGCGCTTTGGGTCGAAAGCCGGTATTGAGCTGTCACCATTGCGGTTTGGTGAAAACTATTCCAACGCATTGCCCAGATTGCGGCAATGCAGACTTAAAAACCCTCGGGCAAGGGACCCAAAAGCTAGAGGACTCTATTGAAGAAGCCTGGTCAAGCGCAAGAGTTTTGCGAGTGGATACAGATTCCAGCCGTAAGAGCAAGGGTGCTGAAGAGTTGTTTCAAGAAATTCATGATGGGAATGTCGATATTGTGGTTGGTACCCAAATGATTGCCAAAGGGCATGACTATCAAAATATTGGCTTGGTTGCAGTGGTAGATGCCGACAGTCGTTTGTTCTCTCAGGACTTTCGTGCAGCAGAAAGATTGTTTGCTCAACTGGTTCAGGTTGCAGGCCGAGCTGGGCGTGCCAGCAAGGATGACGAGCAGAGTGGCGACATTTATATCGAGACGCAATTTCCTGAGGCGGCGGTATTTCAATATCTACTACGCCATGATGTGGATGGTTTTTTATCCCACATTGCTAATGAACGAGATGAAGCTAAATTGCCCCCCTTCTCCTACCAAGGAATGGTGCATGCAGAAGCAAAGAGTTTGGATAAGGCAATTCAATTTTTAAATGCCCTAAAGGGCCATTTAAAGACTCAAGGTCTTATTTCTCAGGGGTTGCGGGTCTATGACCCGGTCCCAAAAAGCATGGTTCGGGTTGCGGGAGTAGAGCGAGCTCAGCTAGTGCTGGAGTCCGATGATCGTAGGCAATTGCAGGATGTGCTTGAAGCAATTGATCTAGATTTACGTGATAGCTCGCAGGGGCGCATTAGTAAGAACGAGAAAGTTCGTTGGTTGATCGAGCGTGACCCAATCTCAATCTAATGCTCAAGCTCCTGGGCCAGAGTTATATTTTTCTATATTCAAGAGTTGATTTAAGTCTGATACAAGGCTCTCATCAGAAGCCGGTTTAATTTTGAATAACCAAACACCATAAGGCTTTTCATTTACCAATTCTGGTGATGCATCTACCTCTGCATTGAGCTCGACGATTTCACCACTTACTGGCGCATGAATATCGCTCGCCGCCTTGACGGATTCGATGACTGCAATTGCATCACCCTGCTTAACTTGTTGGCCAAGCTTAGGCGCCTGAAAGAACATCACATCACCCAGTGCCTCTTGGGCATGATTGCTAATGCCAACCCATACTAAGCCATCGTTTTCTAGATCGGCCCATTCATGAGTTTCTGCAAATTTAAATGTATCTTGGCTATTCATTGTTTATCCTTTGAGAACATTTTATGCTTAGTCCCTTAACTAGGTTTTCATACATTATTCATATATGCCAATTAAATTAGGAATTGTTCCCGTAACGCCTTTTGAGCAAAACTGCTCAATTCTAGTTTGCCAAGAGACTGGGGACGCTGCCGTTGTTGATCCAGGGGGTGATATCGACAAGATCCTTGGTGGCGTAAAGCAGATGGGTGGAAATGTAAAAAAGATTTTGCTTACTCATGGGCACTTAGACCATTGTGCGGCTGCAAAAGATTTAGCTGACCGTTTAAACATTCCAATTGAGGGTCCGCAAGAGGATGAGCGTTTTTGGATTGATCAGTTGCCAGAGCAAACTGTGCGCTTTGGTTTTGGTTATGCCAAAGTATTTGAGCCCAATCGTTGGCTTAATGATGGTGATCACGTTCAGGTTGGTAATGTAGATCTGGAAGTATTCCATTGCCCTGGGCACACGCCAGGCCACGTTATCTTTTTTGACAAAGAAGATCGCTTAGCAATTGTTGGCGATGTTTTATTTGCGGGCTCGATTGGTAGAACAGATTTTCCTCGCGGCAATCATGCTGATTTAATCAATGCAATTAAAACGAAACTTTGGCCACTAGGCGATGACGTACAGTTTGTGCCAGGGCACGGTCCCATGTCTACATTTGGCAAGGAACGAAAGACCAATCCCTATGTCGGGGATGGCGCTTAAAAATATAAAACTAAAGTTTTTAGGTTTTTGCAGAACCGGTACGGTGTGTGCGGTTGTAGAGACAGCTAGCGCAAATCCAGCGTTGCTTGCGATTACTTGTCGGAATCCATGTGCCGCCTTCAAGTCGTTTTTCGCGACTGCAAGAAGAGCAAAATTTAAGGCTCTGAGACGAATCTTGGGTGGCAGCTGGAGTCGAGGTAGTCATGTGCAATCCGGGTAAGGCAAATCTTTATACAGAGATCTATTTTACCCGTTTTGTCCTGCTGGTATTGGGGTTAAGACAACTCGGACAGAATCGGCCGTCTTATTACCATCAAAGTCCAGCCAAGCCTTGTTCTCAAAGTCATAGAGCTTACATTTACGGGCGGTATCGAAATACCAGTCCCATGAGAACTTCTGAATAAAAATACGTTCTGGAAGGATGGTTTCCAGGGTTTTTTGGGCCTCTGGCAGGCGGTAGAGCGGTACGCTCATGTCGACGTGATGGGCCGTATGTTCCATGATGTGGTGCATCAGGGAACCCCAAATCCAGTTAAATGTGAGGTGAACCGTGGTCGATACAAAAGGTTGGGCCCGGAGCCACTCAGATTTTTTGTCGTACCAAGAAACAGAAGGATGGGTATGGTGAACATAGACTACAAATCCAATCATGCCGTTCCAAAACAAGAATGGGACAGCAAAACCGGTCAGTAAGCCAACCCAAATGGATTGATCGGTAGCAATAGCACCAGCAATGAGGCAACCAATCCAAACAATCGCAAACGCAGTAACGAGCAAATTGTCTTTTAAGAAAATGGGACGATCACCAGGTTTGTTTTGAGCATTCGGGAAGTATTCGCGTCTCCACCAAATCTCAATCAAGTAGTAGAAAACAGGACCCCAACCGCTACGATAGAGGCGCTCCAAAGCCTTGCGGAATGAGGGTAGAGCGTCATATTCTGCTTTTGATAAAGGCGCCCAAACAAAGTCAAAACCTTTTAAGTTAGTTTGGCCATGGTGCACTACATTGTGACCAACATCCCACAAACTATATGGTGTGAGTGATGGCAAGAATGCAATTCGTCCGAGTACTTTATTGAGTTCGCGATTTGGGGTAAAGCTTTGATGGCAGGCATCGTGACCCAAAATAAAAATACGACCAGTAACAAATCCAGCAACTAGACCAAAAACGATTTTGAGCAAAATACTTTCAACAAATACAGTGCCGGCAATACAAGCAAGCCATAAGAACGAATCAATGAAGAGCAACATGATTGCTCGCCCTGTTTCCCCTTGGGCCATCGGAATTAACCAGCTCCGAATAATTTTGCGGTGCGGCAATGGGGCCTCAGGAGGCAAAGGGTTGGTCAGGGAGGGCTCTGAAAGGGCTGAATTTAGATGTGTAGACACGATAAGAATCAATAAGTTAGATGCAAATGATAGCGTTTTTCTCGATTTCCCGCATGATGTAGGTCAAAAACCCCTTCTGTTTTGGCGCGCCCGGCAGGAATCGAACCTGCGACCCTTGGCTTCGGAGGCCAATACTCTATCCACTGAGCTACGGGCGCTAAGGAAAACGGGATACCCCACTATTGTAAGTGCCTATAACCCTACTCTCTAGTTATAATCACCGCAAAACAACCCTAAAACCCGTCAAACGATAAATTCTTATGAGCAACGAGCACGGAAATCTGATTAAATCCCCAAAACAACTCATCATCATGGTGTTTGCAAGCTTTTTTGTGCCCTTGATCATTATTTTGTTATTGATGGTATTTGTAAATAATGGCAAGCGCAGTGATTCACCTGCTTCAGCAGAGGAGCTCATCAAGCCCGTTGCTCAGTTAAATTTTAAAGATGCTAGCGCTCCTAAGGAGTTGCAATCGGGCGAGCAAGTTTACAAAGCGGTATGTGCTTCTTGTCACGCCACTGGCGCAGCTGGCGCGCCAAAGTTTGGTGATGCTGGTGCATGGGCCCCCCGCATTGCTAAAGGTTATGACTCACTCATGACCTCAGTATTAAAGGGCAAAGGTGCTATGCCTGCGCGCGGCGGTTCTAATCCAAGCGATATTAGTGATTACGAGTTAGGTCGTGCCGTTGTTTATATGGCCAATGCTTCTGGCGGTAAATTGCCAGAGCCTAAGGCGCCTCCAGCCAAATAATTTTTCACTGCACCCATTCAAAAGCTGGCTACAGGCCAGCTTTTTTATTTACCACTTTCTTTTGCATCTAATGCAATTTGATAAGCATCCTTCTTTGCTAAGCCCAGAGTTTGTGAAAGCACTGCAGCGATTTCTTTGCTACCCAAGTAAGGGCTTAATGCAGTTGCCCAACGCATTAAGGTAGCATGCTCTGGAGCCTCGTCAGCACTGGTGTGGCGACCAGACACTAAGATGATGAATTCACCTTTAAGGCTCTCGGCATTCTCAATCCAAGATGAAATTTCTTGCGCTTGAATTGATACAAGTTGTTCAAATTTTTTAGTAAGCTCGCGACAAATAAAAACCTGCCGACCTCTTTCTAAATTATTTGCCAGCAAGAGAAGGGTTTCGCGAATGTGATGTGGCGACTCAAAGAAGACGCTCGTTTTTTTACTGTTTGCAATATCCTGTAAAAGAGCATCACGTTCTTTGGTTTTATGCGGCCAGAAACCGAGAAATTGAAATTGCCCATCTGAGTTGAACATAACGGAGCCAGAGGCAGAGATTGCGCAAGATACGGCGCTGGCGCCAGGAATGGGGATAACTCGAAAACCTGCCTTTTGCACTTCATCCACAAGGCGAGCTCCTGGATCTGAAACTCCCGGCGTGCCAGCGTCAGAAATATAAGCCCATCGCTCATTGTTCCTCAGATGTTGGATCACGGTTTGCGCGCCGCCAAGCTCGTTATGCGTATGCAAAGCTAAGCATTTCTTGTGAATATCAAATTGCTGTAATAATGCGGCGCTATGCCGAGTATCTTCACAAGCAATGCCATCCATTGCATTGAGAACATGCAATGCGCGTAAGGTAATGTCGCCCAAATTACCAATGGGTGTAGCAACCATATACAGGGACCCTGCAGGCAAGTCTTGCTGCTTTAAAAAATCGAATGTGCCGAGTTTCATGGGGATATTGTCTGCTGAAGGTGAATTAATAAGCAAGAGAATACGTTGCTTTTGAGTTAAGCTGATCACATCAGAATACGGGCTTGCTTTGGCGCATAATATTGTTATGGATAAAGACACTATTGAACGTTTGCGTAAACGCGCATCCCAACATTTTTTAGACAGCATTGCAGTAAAGCAAGAGGCTGAAAAAGTGCTGCCAGAAGCAGTAGCGCATGGCGTGCTAGCAATGGTCGATTGCTTAAAGTCCGGTGGCAAAGTAATGGCTTGTGGTAATGGCGGCTCTGCCGCTGACGCACAACACTTCGCTGCAGAATTGATTGGACGCTTTGAGCGAGAGCGTCAAGAGTTAGCCGCTATTGCTCTGACAACGGATAGCTCAATCTTGACTGCTGTTGGTAACGATTACAGCTACGACGAAGTATTTAGCAAGCAAGTGCGTGGCCTTGGTAAAAAAGGCGACATTCTATTGGGGATCTCCACTTCAGGCAACTCAAAGAATGTCATCAAAGCAATTGAAGCTGCAAAAAAAATGGGCATCAAAATCATTGCGCTTACTGGTAACGGCGGCGGAAAAATTGCTGGTCTTTTAGATAAAGACGATATTCATTTGTGTGCCCCTTCAACCCGTACTGCCCGCATCCAAGAAACCCATTTGGTTTTATTGCATGGTCTATGCGATGGTGTTGATCACGTATTGCTCGATTAACTTTTACATAAACAGTAAAGATACGTAAATGCAAATTCAATCCTTAAGTAAGTTAGTTATTGCTTTGGTTATTACAACTCAACTCTCTGCATGTGGAGTTCTCGCAGTAGGCGGCGTTGCTGCAGGTGCGAGCATCATGGCTGATAGACGTACGCCAGGCGTACAAGCAATTGACAACGGAATTGAGTTAGAGGCGAACGCAGCTCTTGCAAAACGATTTGGTGATAACGCCCACATCAACGTGACATCTTTCAATCAAAAAGTATTGTTGACGGGCGAAGTTAAAGATGCAGACATTAAAGGTGAAGCAGACGCGTATGTAAAAGCAATGAAGAATGCACGCACTGTGTTTAATGAATTAATCATTGGACCTAACAGCACCTACACTGCGCGTGCCAATGATTCTTATTTAGAGTCCAAAATTAAAGCGCAGATGATCTTTACAGACAAGCTACCGTCAAACTCTATGTCCATCTCTGCTGAGGGAACTAGCGTATATCTCATGGGTATTTTGACGCAGAGCGAAGCAGATCTTGCTAAGAAAGTTGCTAGTAATACCAATGGCGTGAAAGATGTTTACGTTTACTTTGACATCATTTCTGATGAAGAAAAAAATCGTTTAGAGAAGCAAGGCAAGGCTGATCAAACACAACCAAACTCACCTCCAAAATTTCAATAAATTTTTCGTAGATTTTTGATGTTTATATTGCGAGTGCATGTAAAAATAGTTCTCTTACTTACAGCGCTAGCTTATTTCATTCCTGCTGTACAGGCAAACAATGAAGATCAAAAAGCATTTGCGCTTGCTAAACAAAATGCCTGCTTAGGTTGTCACGCGATTGATAAAAAGATTGTTGGCCCAAGCTTTCAATCGGTTGCACAAAAATATAAAAATGATGCAAACGCGCAAACATTTTTGAAAAATAAAATTGCTAAGGGCGGTGCAGGCTCTTGGGGCGTTGTTCCGATGCCTGCAAACGCAAAGTTAAGCGATGCGGATTTATCTTTATTGACTGCTTGGATATTGCGCGGAGCTCCCCAGCAAAATTAATGACGAAAAGTTGCGCGGATTAACGTGCGTGACCAGGTCTTCCTAAGAACCACCACCAAGCTTGATTGGCAAGCTTCAAGTTTTCTTTTAGGACGTAATCAAAGTCTGCCCATTGTTCGTTAGCAGCCTCATTAACAATCGTTCCAGGGTTAGCTGGAGGTAATTTGAGGTATGCATCGGCATCGCCGTAAGCGTATTCAACCGTCATACCAGCCTTCTGAGCTAGATGCATCATTGCTTTGTTGTTGGCAAGGCAATGTACGTAGAGAGTTTGAATGTTGCTATTGCGGGAGTGGACTGCAGAGCGCTCTAGTAGCGCAGTTCCAATGCCCTGCCCCCTGCCCTCAGGCAGTACAGATACGCCAAATTCCGCCGCGTGGGGCTGGCCTTTGATTTCAGGCAAATAGGCTAAATGTGCCATACCAGTAAGGTTTAAATCAGCATCAAAGACGCCAAAAATCGCATCCCTATTGAAATCAAGGCCTTCAACGTAGTGATGAATGACTTCATCGGGGGTCTGAGTGCCAAAGCGCAGGCGACGATCTTCATCGCCGAGCATTAAAAGGTGACTCAGAATTTCTGACCTGTGTCCTGCGTGAAGTTCACGAACAGGTACAGCCAGCCCTGCCATGTAAGGCTTGGTAGGTAAGTGATTGTTCGCTAATTTATTGTGCATAGCAATATTTTAACAGAATACAAGGAAAATTTCAGGGTTTTCCCTAGGGTGTGGCTAATATGCAAATAAAGCATCAAAAATGCAGGTGAAGTTTTTTGGCGCCCTCGAAAAAAGCTCTAAAAAGCGAATATTTACAAAAAAAGTTGAAAATTTTTGAAAAATTTATCTCTTTGATTTCATTGGGTTTATTTTTAAAATCAGAAAAATATTCGCTTTTTTTAAGAAATAGACTACGAAAGGTGTTGACAAACCTATTCGGGTATGTCATAGTCTCGCTTCTTCGCTGAATGTTTTTCAAAAAACGATTCAGCCCTCTTTAAAAATTAGTCAACCGATAATTGTGGGTACTAAGTGAAAGCATCCAGTCCTTCGGGACAGATGTAAATAAATAGTACTCATAGACAGTAAAAAGATTTGGTTTTATTACCAAGTCAATTTCTTGAATGAGTGCGACGATCCGCAAGGATCACAGGAATTGAACTGAAGAGTTTGATCCTGGCTCAGATTGAACGCTGGCGGCATGCCTTACACATGCAAGTCGAACGGCAGCACGGGTGCTTGCACCTGGTGGCGAGTGGCGAACGGGTGAGTAATACATCGGAACGTACCTTATCGTGGGGGATAACGCAGCGAAAGCTGTGCTAATACCGCATACGCCCTGAGGGGGAAAGCGGGGGATCGAAAGACCTCGCGCGATTAGAGCGGCCGATGCCTGATTAGCTTGTTGGTGGGGTAAAAGCCCACCAAGGCGACGATCAGTAGCTGGTCTGAGAGGACGATCAGCCACACTGGGACTGAGACACGGCCCAGACTCCTACGGGAGGCAGCAGTGGGGAATTTTGGACAATGGGGGCAACCCTGATCCAGCAATGCCGCGTGAGTGAAGAAGGCCTTCGGGTTGTAAAGCTCTTTTGTCAGGGAAGAAACACCGGCTCTAACACAGTCCGGGAATGACGGTACCTGAAGAATAAGCACCGGCTAACTACGTGCCAGCAGCCGCGGTAATACGTAGGGTGCGAGCGTTAATCGGAATTACTGGGCGTAAAGCGTGCGCAGGCGGTTATACAAGACAGGCGTGAAATCCCCGGGCTTAACCTGGGAATGGCGCCTGTGACTGTATAGCTAGAGTGTGTCAGAGGGGGGTAGAATTCCACGTGTAGCAGTGAAATGCGTAGATATGTGGAGGAATACCAATGGCGAAGGCAGCCCCCTGGGATAACACTGACGCTCATGCACGAAAGCGTGGGGAGCAAACAGGATTAGATACCCTGGTAGTCCACGCCCTAAACGATGCTGACTAGTTGTTCGGGATTTACATCCTGAGTAACGTAGCTAACGCGTGAAGTCAGCCGCCTGGGGAGTACGGTCGCAAGATTAAAACTCAAAGGAATTGACGGGGACCCGCACAAGCGGTGGATGATGTGGATTAATTCGATGCAACGCGAAAAACCTTACCTACCCTTGACATGTCACTAACAAGTAGAGATACATTAGGTGCTCGTAAGAGAAAGTGAACACAGGTGCTGCATGGCTGTCGTCAGCTCGTGTCGTGAGATGTTGGGTTAAGTCCCGCAACGAGCGCAACCCTTGTCTTTAGTTGCTACGCAAGAGCACTCTAAAGAGACTGCCGGTGACAAACCGGAGGAAGGTGGGGATGACGTCAAGTCCTCATGGCCCTTATGGGTAGGGCTTCACACGTCATACAATGGTGCATACAGAGGGTTGCCAACCCGCGAGGGGGAGCTAATCTCAGAAAATGCATCGTAGTCCGGATCGTAGTCTGCAACTCGACTACGTGAAGCTGGAATCGCTAGTAATCGCGGATCAGAATGTCGCGGTGAATACGTTCCCGGGTCTTGTACACACCGCCCGTCATACCATGGGAGTGGGTTTTGCCAGAAGCCGTTAGCCTAACCGCAAGGGGGGCGACTGCCACGGCAGGGTTCATGACTGGGGTAAAGTCGTAACAAGGTAGCCGTATCGGAAGGTGCGGCTGGATCACCTCCTTTCTAGAGAAAAGATGCTGGAGCTATAGTGCCCACACTTATCGGTTGACAATAAAAGCCACGGGTCTGTAGCTCAGCTGGTTAGAGCACTGTGTTGATAACGCAGGGGTCGTAGGTTCAAGTCCTACCAGACCCACCATCAGCAGCAGTGATATGGACTTAGTGGACGTTGGGGGATTAGCTCAGCTGGGAGAGCACCTGCTTTGCAAGCAGGGGGTCGTCGGTTCGATCCCGTCATCCTCCACCAACATCTAAATGTCAAAACTAAGCGATTTAACGATTGTTTAGTTTTGCCATTTATGGCTGTTCTTTAAAAATTTGAGTAAGCAAAGTGTCAAATGTTTCTTTGAGAGGACATTTGACAATGTAATAAGAGTAAAGATTGAATCATCAATCAGTAATATCAAACGAGTTTTACAAAGTTCTTAACAAGTACTTACAGTTTGGATTACGGCAAACATGTCAGAAGTAGAAGTAAAAACCTATAACGGTTACTAGCAATGGTGCTCGTTATAGGATCAAGTGAATAAGTGCACATGATGGATGCCTTGGCGATTACAGGCGACGAAAGACGTTATAACCTGCGATAAGCCCCGGGGAGCTGGTAAATAAGCTTTGATCCGGGGATTTCTGAATGGGGAAACCCACCACTTTTGTGGTATCCATACCTGAATACATAGGGTATGAGAAGCGAACCTTGTGAACTGAAACATCTAAGTAGCAAGAGGAAAAGACATCAACCGAGATTCCCAAAGTAGTGGCGAGCGAAATGGGAAGAGCCTTCTAGTGATAGCTCAGTAATTAACAGAATGGAATGGAAAGTCCAACAATAAAGGGTGATAGTCCCGTATGTGAAAATTATTGAGTGGTACTAGGCTAGAGACAAGTAGGGCGGGACACGAGAAATCCTGTCTGAATATGGGGGGACCATCCTCCAAGGCTAAATACTCGTAATCGACCGATAGTGAACAAGTACCGTGAGGGAAAGGCGAAAAGAACCCCGGGAGGGGAGTGAAATAGATCCTGAAATTGTGTGCATACAAACAGTAGGAGCCTCGTAAGGGGTGACTGCGTACCTTTTGTATAATGGGTCAGCGACTTACATTCAGTAGCAAGCTTAACCGAATAGGGAAGGCGTAGCGAAAGCGAGTCCGAATAGGGCGCTAGTTGCTGGGTGTAGACCCGAAACCAGTTGATCTATCCATGGCCAGGTTGAAGGTGCGGTAACACGTACTGGAGGACCGAACCCACTAACGTTGAAAAGTTAGGGGATGAGCTGTGGATAGGGGTGAAAGGCTAAACAAAACTGGAAATAGCTGGTTCTCTCCGAAAACTATTTAGGTAGTGCCTCGTGTATCACTGTAGGGGGTAGAGCACTGTCATGGTAGTGGGGTCCATTGCGGATTACTGCGCCATAGCAAACTCCGAATACCTACAAGTGCAAGCACGGGAGACAGACATCGGGTGCTAACGTCCGGTGTCAAGAGGGAAACAACCCAGACCGCCAGCTAAGGTCCCTAATATATGCTAAGTGGGAAACGAAGTGGGAAGGCTAAAACAGTCAGGAGGTTGGCTTAGAAGCAGCCATCCTTTAAAGAAAGCGTAATAGCTCACTGATCGAGTCGTCCTGCGCGGAAGATGTAACGGGGCTAAGCATATAACCGAAGCTGCGGATCACAGCAATGTGATGGTAGGAGAGCGTTCTGTAAGCCTGTGAAGGTGTCTTGTAAAGGATGCTGGAGGTATCAGAAGTGCGAATGCTGACATGAGTAGCGATAAAGGGGGTGAAAAGCCCCCTCGCCGTAAGCCCAAGGTTTCCTGTTCAACGTTCATCGGAACAGGGTGAGTCGGCCCCTAAGGCGAGGCAGAGATGCGTAGCTGATGGGAACAAGGTTAATATTCCTTGACCATTGTTAGATGCGATGGGGGGACGGATCGCGGAAAGTTGTCCGGGTGTTGGATGTCCCGGTTCTTGCGTTGGAGATGGCTATTAGGTAAATCCGGTAGCGTAATTCAAGGGCGTGAGACGAGCGAATTTATTCGCGAAGCAATTGGAAGTGGTTCCAAGAAAAGCCTCTAAGCTTCAGTCTAACAAGACCGTACCGCAAACCGACACAGGTGGGCGAGATGAGTATTCTAAGGCGCTTGAGAGAACTCAGGAGAAGGAACTCGGCAAATTTGCACCGTAACTTCGGGATAAGGTGCGCCCTTGTAGTTTGACCGTGAACAACGGAAGGACGAAAGGGTTGCAATAAAAAGGTGGCTGCGACTGTTTAATAAAAACACAGCACTCTGCAAACACGAAAGTGGACGTATAGGGTGTGACGCCTGCCCGGTGCTGGAAGATTAAATGATGGGGTGCAAGCTCTTGATTGAAGTCCCAGTAAACGGCGGCCGTAACTATAACGGTCCTAAGGTAGCGAAATTCCTTGTCGGGTAAGTTCCGACCTGCACGAATGGCGTAACGATGGCCACACTGTCTCCTCCTGAGACTCAGCGAAGTTGAAATGTTTGTGATGATGCAATCTACCCGTGGCTAGACGGAAAGACCCCATGAACCTTTACTGTAGCTTTGCATTGGACTTTGAATCGGTCTGTGTAGGATAGGTGGGAGGCGTTGATAACAGGATGCTAGTTCTGTTGGAGCCAACCTTGAAATACCACCCTGATTTATTTGAGGTTCTAACCTTGGCCCGTTATCCGGGTCGGGAACAGTGCATGGTAGGCAGTTTGACTGGGGCGGTCTCCTCCCAAAGTGTAACGGAGGAGTACGAAGGTACGCTTGGTACGGTCGGACATCGTACCTAAAGTGCAATGGCAAAAGCGTGCTTAACTGCGAGACCGACAAGTCGAGCAGGTGCGAAAGCAGGTCATAGTGATCCGGTGGTTCTGTATGGAAGGGCCATCGCTCAACGGATAAAAGGTACTCTGGGGATAACAGGCTGATACCGCCCAAGAGTTCATATCGACGGCGGTGTTTGGCACCTCGATGTCGGCTCATCTCATCCTGGGGCTGTAGCCGGTCCCAAGGGTATGGCTGTTCGCCATTTAAAGAGGTACGTGAGCTGGGTTTAAAACGTCGTGAGACAGTTTGGTCCCTATCTGCCATGGGCGTTGGAGATTTGACGGGGGCTGCTCCTAGTACGAGAGGACCGGAGTGGACATTCCGCTGGTGTACCTGTTGTTTCGCCAGAAGCATCGCAGGGTAGCTATGAATGGAAGAGATAACCGCTGAAAGCATCTAAGCGGGAAACTTGCCTGAAGATGAGATCTCCCGTAGGTTTAACCTACATAAAGGGTCGTTGAAGACCACAACGTTGATAGGTCGGGTGTGGAAGTGCAGTAATGCATTAAGCTAACCGATACTAATTGCCCGTTAGGCTTGATCCTATAACCAGCACTATTGTGTTGGATGTTTGCCAGATTTAATCTGCATCCTTATTACATGCTTACTCAAATAGAGTTGTTGATTTATTCAGCAACTCAACCCTCTACGCCCGGTGACCATAGCGAATTGGAACCACTCCTTCCCATCCCGAACAGGACAGTGAAACGATTCTACGCCGATGATAGTGCGGATTACCCGTGTGAAAGTAGGTAACTGCCGGGCACCAATGCGACGCCCAGACCCTTTTAGGTCTGGGCGTTTTTACTTGTGAAAAGCGTTTGAGAGATTGACAGAAACTCCATTTGGAGTCAGAATATTGGGTTCGCGGAGGGGTGTCCGAGCGGCTAAAGGAGGCAGACTGTAAATCTGTTGGCTACGCCTACGTAGGTTCGAATCCTACCCCCTCCACCAGATGTGCGGGATTAGTTTAATGGTAAAACAGCAGATTTCCAATCTTCGGTCAAGAGTTCGATTCTCTTATCCCGCTCCAGATTTGTTGCGTTAAATTCGCCCATGTGGCTCAGTGGTAGAGCACTCCCTTGGTAAGGGAGAGGTCGGCAGTTCGATCCTGCCCATGGGCACCATGTTTGGTTTTATTAATTGTGTATTTCGTGTTTGGTTTAAGAGTTAACTAAAGGCAGATTAAAAAATGGCAAAAGAAAAGTTTGAGCGGACAAAACCGCACGTAAACGTAGGCACCATCGGTCACGTTGACCACGGTAAAACCACATTGACAGCAGCAATCGCAACCGTGCTCTCAAAGGCATTTGGTGGCGAAGCTAAAGCATACGATCAGATCGATGCTGCTCCAGAAGAAAAAGCCCGTGGTATTACGATTAATACAGCACACGTTGAGTATGAGACAGCGAATCGTCACTACGCTCACGTGGATTGCCCAGGACATGCTGACTACGTGAAGAACATGATTACTGGTGCTGCTCAGATGGACGGCGCAATTTTGGTTTGCTCTGCAGCTGACGGCCCAATGCCACAAACTCGTGAGCACATCCTCTTGGCACGCCAAGTAGGCGTTCCTTACATCGTTGTGTTCTTGAACAAGTGCGACATGGTCGATGACGCTGAATTGTTAGAGTTAGTTGAAATGGAAGTTCGTGAACTTCTGTCTAAATACGATTTCCCTGGCGATGACACTCCAATCATCCAAGGCTCTGCTAAGTTGGCTCTTGAAGGTGACGAAGGCCCATTGGGTAAAGAAGCCATCATGAAATTGGCTGAAGCATTAGATACTTACATCCCAACTCCAGAGCGTGCCATTGATGGTGCGTTCTTGATGCCAGTAGAAGACGTGTTCTCAATCTCCGGTCGCGGTACTGTGGTGACTGGTCGTATCGAGCGCGGCATCATCAAAGTTGGTGAAGAGATTGAAATCGTTGGTATCAAACCAACTCTCAAAACTACCTGTACTGGCGTTGAAATGTTCCGCAAATTGCTCGACCAAGGTCAAGCAGGCGATAACGTTGGTATCTTGTTACGCGGTACAAAACGTGAAGAAGTTGAGCGCGGCCAAGTATTGGCTAAGCCAGGCTCCATCACCCCACATACTCACTTTACAGCCGAGGTTTACATCTTGGGTAAAGATGAAGGTGGTCGTCATACTCCATTCTTTAACAACTATCGTCCACAGTTTTACTTCCGTACAACGGACGTAACCGGTTCAATCGAGTTGCCAAAAGACAAAGAAATGGTGATGCCTGGTGATAACGTAACCATTACCGTAAAACTCATCGCCCCGATCGCGATGGAAGAAGGTTTACGTTTTGCGATCCGTGAAGGTGGCCGTACTGTTGGCGCCGGCGTGGTTGCAAAGATTTTGGCTTAATAGTTTTTTATAAAGGGGTGTAGCTCAATTGGCAGAGCGTTGGTCTCCAAAACCAAAGGTTGGGGGTTCGATGCCCTCCGCCCCTGCCACGATTTGAACTGAAAGTGATATGTCTCAACAAACAGTAAGTCATTCTGAAGAAAAAAGTAGCTGGGTCTCTGGACTCGCTGCTTTAATCGTCGTTGCCGCGTTAGTTCTTTACTACACGCTCATCGATCAATCTTTATTGGTGCGCTTAGCAGTTTTGTTTGGCGGCATTGCAGCTGCAGTTTTGATTGTGGCGATTTCTCCCGATGGGCGTCGTTTTATCGCCTACGCAAAAGATTCTTGGTATGAAGTAAAAAAGGTTGTTTGGCCGACTCGCAAAGAGACCACCCAAATGACTCTAGTCGTATTTGGCTTTGTTCTGATCATGTCCCTATTTTTATGGATTGCAGACAAATTGATTGAATGGCTAGTTTTTTCAGTCTTTTTAGGCTGGAAGTGAGCAAAAAATGATTGATTCTGAAGTAGCAGCGAACCCACAAGCTACCGGCAATATGCGCTGGTATGTTATCCATGCTTATTCCGGCATGGAGAAGAGTGTTAAAAAAGGCCTTGAAGAGCGGATTGCGCGTTCTGGTATGCCTGAGAAATTTGGCCGTATTTTGGTCCCCTCAGAAGAGGTTGTAGAGATCAAATCCGGCGCCAAATCCGTTACTGAACGTCGTTTCTTCCCAGGATACGTCCTAATTGAGATGGAAATGACCGACGAAAGCTGGCATTTGGTGAAAAATACACCAAAAGTGACTGGTTTCGTAGGCGGTGTTCGTAATCGCCCAAGCCCGATTTCTACAGCAGAAGTCACCAAAATCATGGATCAAATGCAGGCTGGGGTGGATAAACCGAAGCCTAAGACCCTGTTTGAGGTGGGAGAGATGGTTCGCGTTAAAGAAGGCCCATTTACTGATTTCAACGGAAATGTCGAAGAAGTCAATTATGAGAAGTCAAGACTGCGCGTTTCTGTTACAATATTTGGCCGTGGTACCCCAGTTGAGCTGGAGTTCGGCCAAGTAGAAAAGATGTAAAAACAAGGACTTAGTCCTGTTTTGCAGTGCAGTAGTTTGTTTTAAGTGGTTATTTAGTTTTTTGTAATTAACCGAGGAGCGGAGCTAGAAAGCCAAAAACTAGCGAAGCGTTTACTCAACGGCGGTCTTTCCTAATGAGGTTAGGCGCGCTTTAAGGAGCAACACATGGCAAAGAAGATTATTGGCTTTATTAAGCTGCAGATTCCTGCAGGTAAAGCAAATCCATCACCACCCGTAGGCCCAGCATTGGGTCAACGCGGCCTGAATATTATGGAATTTTGTAAGGCATTCAATGCTCAAACTCAGAGCATGGAGCCTGGCCTCCCAATTCCAGTCGTGATTACAGCGTTCGCTGATAAGAGCTTCACATTCATCATGAAGACTCCTCCAGCAACCATCATGATTAAGAAGGCTGCGAAGATCGAAAAAGGATCACCACGTCCTCATACCGATAAGGTTGGAAAAATTACTCGTGCTCAAGCGGAAGAAATCGCTAAAGCAAAAATGCCAGATTTGACAGCGGCCGATATGGATGCAGCTGTTAGAACAATCGCTGGTAGCGCCCGTTCCATGGGCATCACTGTGGAAGGTCTCTAATCATGACTAAGTTATCTAAACGCGTTAAAGCAATTCAATCTAAAGTTGATCGCAACAAGTTCTACCCATTAGAGGATGCATTGAACCTCGTTAAAGAGTGTGCAACTGCAAAGTTTGATGAGTCTATCGACGTTGCTGTTCAGTTGGGTATTGATGCTAAGAAATCTGACCAAGTTGTGCGTGGCGCAGTAGTGCTCCCAGCTGGTACAGGCAAACATGTTCGTGTTGCTGTTTTTGCACAAGGCGAGAAGGCTGAACAAGCTAAAGCTGCTGGTGCAGAAATCGTTGGCATGGAAGAGCTTGCTGATCAAATTAAAGGCGGCAAAATTGATTTTGACGTTTTGATTGCATCCCCAGACACAATGAAAATTGTTGGTACTTTAGGCCAAGTATTGGGCCCACGCGGTTTAATGCCAAATCCAAAAGTGGGAACAGTTACACCTGACGTTGCTACTGCAGTTAAGAATGCAAAAGCTGGTCAAGTTCAGTTCCGTGTGGACAAAGCCGGCATCGTGCACGCAAGCATTGGCCGTCGTTCGTTCGAGCCAGCTGCATTGAAATCGAACTTGCTAGCATTGCTCGAGGCTTTGAATAAAGCAAAACCTCCTGCATCAAAGGGTGTTTATTTAAAGAAGGTTGCCGTAAGCAGCACCATGGGTGCAGGCGTACGTGTAGACCAAGCATCGTTACAGGCAGCTGCTTAAGTAGCTTGTAGCAAAAAAGAACTTTGGGTCGACTCACGCTCTTTGGGTGAGAGTCGAACATCAAAGACCGTTGGTGAGTTAGTTGCTTGTAAAGAGTTAATTCTTAATCGTTACGAAAGTAATAGCCAGCGCAGATGGCGACCCTGAAAAGATTTTCACAAGAGTCTTTGTGAACAAATGATCAGACGCTGGTGTGTAACCCCAACTGGAAACAGTTGGTTTTTATGGAGTTAAACCGTGCCTTTGAATGTACAAGACAAAAAAGCGATTGTTGCTGATGTCGGCGCTCAATTGGCTGGAGCCCAAACTGTCGTGCTCGCTGAATACCGTGGTATTCCAGTAGAGCAGTTGACAAAGCTACGTGCTAGCGCACGTGACCAAGGTGTATATCTTCGCGTTTTGAAGAACACATTGGCACGCCGTGCTGCACAAGGCACACAGTTTGAGCCTCTTGCTGATTCGATGGTTGGCCCCTTGATTTACGGCATCTCTGCTGATCCGATTGCTTCGGCAAAAGTATTGCAGGGCTTTGCTAAGACTCAAGATTTGCTAGTCATTAAAGCTGGCTTATATAACGGCAAGTTGTTAGACGTTGCAGGCGTAAAAGCCCTGGCAACCATTCCAAGCCGCGACGAGTTGTTATCTCAGTTGTTAGGTGTGATGTTGGCGCCTGTTTCTGCGATGGCTCGCGTATTGGGCGCAGTAGCAGCACAAAAGGCAGCTGGAGCACCCGCTCCTGTAGCCGAAGCTCCAGCACCTGCAGCAGAAGCAGCAGCCCCAGCAGCAGTCGCTGCTGAAGCCGCCGCTCCTGAAGCAGTCGCTGAGCCTGCAGCCGCAGCCCCAGAAGCTGGAACAGAAGCAAAAGAAACCCCTGCCGCTGAATAAGCGACAGATTAACTATTTAAGTATTAGGAGCTAAAAATGGCGATTACTAAAGAAGAAATCATTGAAGCAGTAGGTAGCATGTCCGTTATGGATTTGAATGACTTGGTTAAAGCATTCGAAGAGAAGTTTGGCGTTTCAGCTGCAGCGATGGCTGTTGCTGGTCCTGCTGGTGCAGGCGGTGGTGGTGCTGCTGCTGAAGAGCAAACAGAATTCACTGTGAACTTGCTCGAAGCTGGCGCAAACAAGGTTTCAGTAATTAAGGCGGTTCGCGAAATTACTGGTCTTGGCTTGAAAGAAGCTAAGGACTTGGTTGATGGTGCACCAAAGCCAATCAAAGAAGGCGTTGACAAGAAAACTGCTGAAGAAGCTAAGAAGAAGCTTGAAGAAGCTGGCGCTAAAGCAGAACTCAAGTAATACAAACTCCGCTAGCGCTTCTCAAAAAGGAGCGTTAGCCATGTTGGGTTTGACCATTAGTGGTCAAACCCGATTTCATTTCTGATTGAAATCGGGTTTGCCTTCTGATACGACTGCAGAATGCAAGTTTGGTCGGACACTAGATCTAAACGATTTAGTGTTGTCCGCCAGTGATTGGTAGTGGCCAATCGCCAAATCTTTGTACAGTCGCTGAATTCGGAGATGAAATGAACTATAGCTTCACCGAACGCAAGCGAGTCCGTAAAAGCTTTGCTAAGCGAGTAAATAACCACCAGGTTCCGTACCTGATCGCAACGCAGCTGGAATCCTACGCTAAATTTTTACAGGCTGATAAGCCGGCAATGTCTCGTCTTACCGAGGGACTTCAGGCTGCCTTTACATCAGCATTCCCAATTGTGTCTAACAACGGCTATGCACGTATGGAATACGTGTCTTACCAGTTATCACAGCCACCGTTTGATGTTAAAGAATGTCAACAACGTGGTTACACCTACCACTCTGCCTTACGCGCTAAAGTTCGCTTGATTATTTATGATCGCGAAGCGCCTACTAAGGTCAAAGAGGTAAAAGAGAGCGAAGTCTACATGGGTGAAATTCCACTCATGACAGAAAACGGCTCTTTTGTGATCAATGGTACTGAGCGCGTCATCGTTTCTCAGTTACACCGTTCCCCAGGCGTGTTCTTCGAACACGATAAGGGCAAGACACACAGTTCAGGTAAGTTGCTGTTCTCAGCACGCATCATTCCTTACCGTGGTTCATGGCTCGATTTTGAGTTTGATCCAAAAGATATTCTTTATTTCCGCGTTGACCGTCGTCGTAAGATGCCTGTCACTATTTTGCTCAAAGCAATTGGTTTAAACAACGAACAGATTCTTGCTAACTTCTTTAACTTTGACCATTTCTCATTGACTGCTAACGGCGGCTCAATGGAATTTGTGCCAGAGCGTTTGCGTGGTCAGTTGGCTAGCTTTGATGTGCTCGATAAGAATGGCGTTGTAGTCATTCAAAAAGATAAGCGTATTAATGCAAAGCATATCCGCGAACTCGAAGCTGCTAAGACAAAAACCATTGCTGTACCAGATGACTATTTAGTTGGTCGTGTTGTTGCACGCAACATTGTTGATCCAGATTCTGGTGAAATCTTGGCTTACGCTAATGATGAAATCACTGAAGAGTTGTTAGCAACATTGCGCGATGCTGGTATCAAGCAATTGGAAACTATCTACACCAACGATTTGGATTCTGGTGCATACATTTCTCAGACATTGCGTACCGATGAAACTGCTGATCAAACAGCAGCGCGTATCGCCATCTATCGCATGATGCGTCCTGGCGAGCCTCCAACAGAAGATGCTGTTGAAGCCTTGTTCCAGCGCTTGTTCTACAGCGAAGATACTTACGATTTATCTCGTGTTGGCCGTATGAAGGTCAATAGCCGTTTGAACCGTCCAGAAATGGAGGGTCCAATGGTTCTGTCGAACGAAGATATTCTCGACACCATTAAGTCCCTCGTAGATTTACGTAACGGCAAAGGCGAAGTAGACGATATCGATCACTTAGGTAATCGTCGTGTACGTTGCGTTGGCGAATTGGCTGAAAACCAATTCCGTGCTGGTTTATCACGGGTTGAGCGTGCGGTTAAAGAACGTCTCGGCCAAGCCGAAACAGAAAACCTCATGCCGCATGACTTGATTAACAGCAAGCCAATCTCTTCTGCGATTCGTGAGTTCTTCGGTTCTTCACAGTTGTCCCAGTTTATGGACCAAACTAATCCACTCTCAGAGATCACGCACAAGCGTCGTATTTCTGCATTGGGACCTGGTGGTTTGACCCGCGAGCGCGCAGGCTTCGAAGTGCGCGACGTGCATCCAACCCACTATGGACGTGTTTGCCCAATCGAAACTCCAGAAGGACCAAACATCGGTTTGATCAACTCACTCGCGTTATTTGCGCGTTTGAATGAGCATGGCTTCCTTGAGACTCCATATCGTAAGGTTTCCAATAGTAAGGTAAGCGATGAAGTGGTTTATCTCTCTGCCATTGAAGAAGCCAAGTATGTAATTGCTCAGGCAAATGCAACGATCGACAAAAACGGTAAGTTGGCTGACGAATTAGTTTCTGCTCGTCAAGCTGGTGAAACCATGATGGTTAGCCCGGAGCGCATCGATTTCATCGACGTTGCCCCTAGCCAGATCGTTTCTGCTGCTGCTTCACTCGTTCCATTCTTAGAGCATGATGATGCGAACCGTGCGTTGATGGGTGCGAACATGCAGCGTCAAGCAGTTCCTTGCTTGCGTCCAGACAAGCCATTGGTTGGAACCGGTTTAGAGCGCATTGTTGCGGTTGACTCCGGCACTGTTGTATTGGCTAACCGCGGTGGTATCGTGGATTACGTTGATGCAAACCGTGTCGTGATTCGTGTAAACGATGACGAAACAGCGGCAGGTGAAGTTGGTGTGGATATTTATAACCTCATCAAGTACACCCGTTCAAACCAAAATACCAACATCAATCAACGTCCAATCGTGAAGGTTGGCGATCGTGTAGCCCGCGGCGACGTTGTTGCTGACGGCGCATCGACCGATTTGGGCGAATTGGCTTTGGGTCAAAACATGACTGTGGCATTTATGCCATGGAACGGTTACAACTTCGAAGATTCAATCTTGATCTCTGAAAAAGTGGTTGCTGATGACCGTTACACCTCTATTCATATTGAAGAGTTGTCGGTTGTTGCTCGTGATACTAAGTTGGGTTCAGAAGAAATTACTCGCGATATTTCCAACTTGGCAGAGTCACAACTCTCCCGTTTGGATGAGAGCGGTATTGTGTACATCGGTGCCGAAGTAGAAGCTGGTGATGTGTTGGTTGGTAAGGTAACCCCAAAGGGTGAGACTACTCTCACCCCAGAAGAGAAACTCCTCCGCGCGATCTTCGGTGAAAAAGCATCTGATGTGAAAGATACTTCTTTGCGCGTTCCTTCAGGAATGATTGGTACCGTCATTGATGTTCAAGTCTTCACCCGTGAAGGTATTGAGCGCGATGCCCGTGCACAAGCAATTATTCAGGAAGAATTACAACGCTATCGTTTGGACTTAAACGATCAGCTACGTATTGTTGAGGGCGATGCCTTCATGCGTTTAGAAAAACTGCTGGTTGGCAAAGTTGCTAATGGCGGACCTAAGAAATTAGCTAAAGGCACCAAGATCGATAAGGATTACCTTGCTGATTTGGACAAATACCATTGGTTCGATATTCGTCCGGCGGATGATGAGGTTGCCTCACAAGTTGAAGCAATCAAATCTTCTATCGAAGCGAAACGCAAACAGTTTGATGAGGCTTTTGAAGAAAAGCGCACCAAACTTACCCAGGGTGATGATTTGCAACCTGGCGTAACGAAGATGGTGAAGGTTTACTTGGCAGTGAAGCGCCGCTTACAGCCTGGAGACAAGATGGCCGGTCGTCACGGTAACAAGGGCGTGGTTTCTAAGATTGCCCCTGCGGAAGACATGCCATTTATGGCTGACGGCCGCCCTGTTGACATCGTCTTGAACCCATTGGGCGTTCCTTCCCGTATGAACGTTGGTCAGATCTTGGAAACCCACTTAGGTTGGGCTGCTCAAGGTATTGGTAAGCGTATCGATGAGATGGTGCGTGAGCAGGCTAAGGTTGCTGAACTGCGTAAGTTCTTTAAACAGCTTTACAACGAGACCGGTCGCATTGAAGACATCGACAACTTCTCTGATGAGCAAATTACTGTTTTGGCTGAGAATCTCCGCCAAGGCTTGCCATTTGCAACACCAGTGTTTGACGGTGCTACAGAGGCGGAAATCGGTCGCATGCTCGAATTGGCTTATCCAGAAGATGTTGCTAAATCTTTGAAGATGACCCCATCACGTCAGCAAATGATTTTGTGCGACGGCCGAACTGGCGATCAGTTTGAGCGTCCAGTCACTGTTGGCGTAATGCACGTCTTGAAACTCCACCACTTGGTCGATGACAAGATGCATGCTCGTTCAACTGGACCTTACTCTTTAGTAACGCAACAGCCATTGGGCGGTAAAGCTCAGTTCGGTGGTCAGCGCTTTGGTGAGATGGAAGTCTGGGCCCTCGAAGCATATGGTGCTTCATATGTCTTGCAGGAAATGCTGACAGTGAAGTCCGATGACGTCGCAGGCCGTACCAAGGTTTACGAAAACATCGTCAAGGGCGAGCATACGATTGATGCTGGCATGCCCGAATCCTTCAACGTGCTGGTAAAAGAAATCCGTTCGTTGGGTATTGACATTGACATGGAGCGCAACTGATATGAAAGCATTGCTCGATTTATTTAAGCAAACGCAGGGTGATGAGCAATTTGATGTCATCAAGATTGGCCTTGCATCTCCTGAGAAAATTCGCTCATGGTCTTTTGGTGAAGTACGCAAGCCAGAAACCATCAACTATCGGACTTTTAAGCCCGAGCGTGATGGCTTGTTCTGCGCCAAGATTTTTGGACCAACTAAAGACTACGAGTGCTTATGCGGCAAGTACAAGCGCTTAAAGTTCCGTGGCGTAATCTGCGAGAAGTGTGGTGTTGAAGTTACTCTCGCTAAGGTACGTCGTGAGCGCATGGGTCACATTGAGTTGGCAGCCCCTGTAGCGCACATCTGGTTCTTGAAGTCCCTGCCATCCCGTTTGGGTATGGTTCTCGATATGACATTGCGTGATATCGAGCGTGTTCTTTACTTTGAGGCATATGTAGTCGTTGATCCTGGCATGACTCCTGAGGGTGCAATGAAGCGCGGTCAGATCATGTCTGAAGATGAATACATCGCTAAGACTGAAGAGTATGGTGACGGTGCATTTACTGCCATCATGGGCGCGGAAGGCATTCGTGATCTCTTGCGTTCGATTGATATCGATCGTGAAGTAGAGACTATTCGTGCTGAATTGAAAGCCACTGGTAGCGATGCCAAAATCAAGAAATACGCTAAGCGCTTAAAAGTGCTCGAGGCGTTCCAGACTTCAGGTATTAAGCCTGACTGGATGATTATGGAAGTGTTGCCAGTATTGCCACCTGAATTGCGCCCATTGGTGCCATTGGATGGCGGTCGCTTTGCTACTTCTGATTTGAACGACCTCTATCGTCGTGTGATCAACCGTAACAACCGTTTGAAGCGTTTGTTAGAGTTGCGCGCACCAGAGATTATCGTTCGTAACGAAAAACGGATGTTGCAAGAAGCGGTTGACTCATTGCTCGACAACGGTCGTCGCGGTAAGGCGATGACTGGCGCTAACAAGCGTCCTCTCAAGTCCTTGGCTGAGATGATTAAAGGTAAGAGCGGTCGTTTCCGTCAAAACTTGTTGGGTAAACGCGTTGACTACTCAGGTCGTTCAGTCATCGTGGTTGGTCCTACATTGAAATTGCATCAGTGCGGCTTACCAAAATTGATGGCTTTGGAATTATTCAAGCCATTCATTTTCAACAAGCTTGAGACTTTGGGAATTGCAACCACGATTAAGGCTGCGAAGAAAGAAGTTGAAAGCCAGACTCCAATCGTTTGGGACATTCTCGAAGAAGTGATTCGTGAACATCCAATCATGCTCAACCGTGCGCCTACATTGCACCGTCTCGGTATCCAGGCTTTCGAGCCAATGCTGATTGAAGGTAAAGCAATCCAATTGCACCCATTAGTTTGCGCAGCATTTAACGCGGACTTTGACGGTGACCAAATGGCGGTTCACGTTCCTTTGTCGCTCGAAGCGCAAATGGAAGCACGTACATTGATGTTGGCTTCGAACAACGTATTGTTCCCAGCTAACGGCGAGCCATCCATTGTTCCTTCGCAGGACGTGGTGTTGGGTCTGTACTACGCTACACGCGACAAGATCAACGGTAAAGGCGAAGGCATGGTTTTCGCCAACATTACTGAAGTAGTGCGCGCATACGAGGCAGGTCAAGTTGAATTGGCTTCTCGTGTTGCTGTGCGTATTACTGAGTATGAGATCGTGGACAAGAAAGCAGAGGGCGATGCCCGTTTTGCTGAGAAGACCAAGATTTATCACACATCAGTTGGCCGCGCCATCTTGTCTGAGATTTTGCCTAAAGGCATGTCTTTCGAGGAAATTAACAAGCCTTTGAAGAAAAAAGAAATCTCACGTTTGATCAATACATCATTCCGTAAGTGCGGCTTGCGCGAGACAGTCATTTTTGCTGATCGTCTCTTGCAGTCCGGCTTCCGTTTGGCGACCAATGCTGGTATTTCTGTTGCGATTGACGATATGTTGATCCCAACCTCTAAAGACCGCATCATCACCGAAGCTTCTTCCAAGGTTAAAGAGTATGACAAGCAATTTATGTCAGGCCTCGTAACCAATCAAGAGCGTTATAACAACGTGGTTGATATCTGGGGTGCTGCTGGTGACCAAGTTGGTAAGGCGATGATGGATGAGTTGTCACACGTTGACGTACTTGACCGTAACGGCAAGACTGTGCGTCAAGAATCCTTTAACTCCATCTACATGATGGCGGATTCTGGTGCGCGTGGATCTGCAGCGCAGATTCGTCAGTTGGCTGGTATGCGTGGTTTGATGGCGAAGCCTGATGGCTCCATCATTGAAACCCCAATTACTGCGAACTTCCGTGAAGGTTTGAACGTGTTGCAGTACTTCATCTCAACCCACGGTGCTCGTAAAGGTCTAGCCGATACAGCGTTGAAGACAGCAAACTCTGGTTACTTGACACGTCGTTTATGCGACGTAACTCAAGACCTCGTGGTGATTGAAGAGGATTGCGGCGCAACTTCTGGCGTAACGATGAAGGCGCTTGTTGAAGGCGGCGAAATTATCGAAGCATTGCGCGACCGTATTTTGGGTCGTGTGTGTATCGGTGACATCGTTCATCCTGACACACAAGAAGTCATCGTTCCTAACGATACATTACTTGATGAGGATCATGTTGATCAGATCGTTGCATTAGGTATCGACGAGGTTAAAGTGCGCACAGTATTGTCTTGCTTAACTCGCTTTGGCTTGTGCGCCAAGTGCTACGGTCGTGATCTAGGTCGCGGTGGTTTGGTCAACGTTGGTGAAGCAGTTGGTGTGATCGCTGCTCAGTCCATCGGTGAGCCAGGCACGCAGTTGACTATGCGCACCTTCCACATTGGTGGTGCAGCATCACGTGCATTGGTTGCAAGCAATATCGAAGCTAAATCTAACGGTGCTTTGAAGTTCTCTGGCACGATGCGTGTTGTGAAGAACGCGAAGGGTGAGCAGATCGTGATTTCACGTTCTGGCGAAGCCTTGATTGTTGACGAGAATGGCCGTGAGCGCGAGCGTCATAAAGTGCCCTACGGCGCAACTCTCTTGTTGAAAGAAGATGCAGCGGTTAAAGCTGGCGCAAGCTTAGCAACCTGGGATCCGTTAACACGTCCGATTATTTCTGAGTATGCTGGTATCGCTCGCTTTGACAACGTTGAAGAAGGTGTAACCGTTGCTAAGCAGGTTGACGAAGTGACTGGTCTTTCCACTTTGGTGGTGATTGATGGTAAGCGTCGTTCCGCAGCAAGCAAAGGCGTTCGCCCAGTGATCAACTTGATTGATGACAAGGGTAATGACGTCATGATCGCCGGTACTGATCACCCAGTGAACATTGGCCTCCAAGTAGGCGCTTTGATTACTGTTAAAGATGGTCAAAAGGTCGAAGTGGGCGAAGTATTGGCGCGTATTCCAATCGAATCACAGAAGACTCGCGATATTACCGGCGGTTTGCCACGCGTTGCAGAATTGTTCGAAGCACGTTCACCAAAAGACGCAGCTGTCTTGGCGAAAGTTACTGGAACCGTTTCCTTCGGTAAAGAAACCAAAGGTAAGCAGCGTTTGGTGATTACCGATATGGATGGCGAAGCTAATGAATTCTTGATTCCTAAAGAGAAGCAAGTTCTCGTTCACGACGGTCAAGTTGTGAATAAGGGCGAGATGATTGTGGAAGGCCCTGCCGATCCACATGACATCTTGACCCTCAAAGGTATTGAAGAGTTGGCAATCTACATCGTTGACGAAGTTCAAGACGTTTATCGTCTCCAGGGTGTGAAGATTAATGACAAGCACATTGAAGTGATCGTGCGTCAGATGTTGCGTCGTGTTCAGGTAACTGATCCAGGCGATACATCCTTCATCACTGGTGAGCAAGTTGAGCGTTCTAAGCTGTATGACGCAAACGATGCTGTGATTGCTCAAGGCAAGCACCCAGCTCAATTCGACAACGTATTGCTTGGTATTACTAAGGCATCCTTGTCGACCGACAGCTTCATTTCAGCGGCTTCTTTCCAAGAAACCACCCGTGTATTGACCGAAGCCGCAATTATGGGCAAGACCGATACCCTCCGTGGCCTCAAGGAAAACGTCATTATTGGTCGCCTGATCCCTGCTGGTACCGGCTTGTCTTACCGCCGTGCACGCAAGGTCAGAGAGCAATTCGAGCGTGATCGCGCTCAAATGATTGCTGCCGAAGAGGAAGCATTGGCTAACGCCCCTGTAGAAATTGAGGCTGAAGTCGTTGCTCCTGCTGGGGAGACTGATCCGAGCTAATTTGGTAAATCTGGCCAGAAATGGCCAGCTTTTTCCCCATTAGGTTGACGGAAAAGGCTGGTCAGGCTAGAATGCTGAGTTCTACTGATTCAGAAGAGGGTCTTTTTGACCTAGAAATTCTCTAAGTCATTGATTTTCTTGAAGAAAGCAACAAAGAAGTACTAACCGAGCTATTTTATGCCAACAATTAATCAATTATTACGCAAGCCAAGAACAAGGCTTACCGTTAAAAGCAAGAGCCCTGCGCTGCAAAACAGCCCGCAGCGCCGTGGTGTTTGTACACGTGTGTACACCACTACTCCTAAAAAGCCTAACTCTGCGCTCCGTAAGGTAGCCAAAGTTCGCTTAACCAATGGTTTTGAAGTGATTTCATACATTGGCGGTGAAGGCCATAACCTCCAGGAGCACTCAGTAGTGTTGATCCGCGGTGGTCGTGTTAAGGATTTGCCAGGTGTGCGTTATCACATCGTTCGCGGTTCTTTGGACTTACAAGGCGTTAAAGATCGTAAGCAAGCCCGTTCTAAGTACGGCGCTAAGCGTGCCAAGAAAGCTGCTTAATTTTTAATGAAGCAGCTGTAGTTTTTGCAGTAAGTCGTTGTTTGTCAGACTTAAAAGACAAGTAAGTGGCTGTTCCGTTTGGAAATTTTTCTAAATAGTAGGACAGCCGGAGCGGGTGATCCAGGTGGGCCACCCCTAACTGAACTGAAGGAGTAGTTATGCCACGTCGTCGTGAAGTTCCCAAACGGGAAATTTTGCCGGATCCAAAATTCGGCAATGTAGAAGTCGCTAAATTCATGAACGTCCTGATGTTGGACGGCAAGAAATCGGTTGCAGAGCGTATCGTTTACGGTGCCTTTGATCACATCGAGAAAAAAGCAAACAAAGAACCACTCGAAATTTTTTCAACAGCCATGGGCAACGTTAAGCCAATGGTTGAGGTAAAGAGCCGTCGCGTTGGTGGTGCTAACTATCAAGTTCCTGTTGAAGTTCGTCCATCACGCCGTTCCGCTTTGGCAATGCGCTGGTTGCGCGAAGCTGCTAAGAAGCGCGGCGAAAAATCGATGGCTCAACGTTTAGCCAACGAATTATTAGAAGCTGCTGAAGGTCGTGGCGGCGCAATGAAGAAGCGTGAAGAAGTTCACCGTATGGCAGAAGCTAACAAAGCTTTCTCACATTTCCGCTTCTAATCCAATAGTTAAGAAAAGGCACCAACAGTGGCACGTAAAACCCCCATCGACAAATACCGTAATATTGGTATTTCTGCGCACATTGACGCAGGTAAGACAACAACTACAGAACGCGTTTTGTTCTACACCGGCGTTAATCACAAGATTGGCGAAGTACATGATGGCGCAGCTACCATGGACTGGATGGAGCAAGAGCAAGAGCGTGGTATCACGATTACTTCTGCTGCTACGACCACTTTCTGGAAGGGTATGGCGGGCAATATGCCTGAGCACCGTATCAATATTATTGATACTCCAGGACACGTAGACTTCACGATTGAAGTTGAGCGTTCAATGCGCGTGTTGGATGGTGCTTGCATGGTTTACTGTGCGGTAGGTGGTGTACAGCCCCAATCTGAAACTGTTTGGCGTCAAGCGAACAAGTATCAAGTTCCACGTTTGGCATTCGTAAACAAGATGGACCGGACTGGCGCGAACTTCTTCAAGGTTTATGACCAAATGAAGACTCGTCTCAAAGCCAACCCAATCTTGATTCAAATTCCAATCGGCGCAGAAGAAAATTTCAAAGGTGTTGTGGATTTGGTAAAGATGAAGGCTATCTATTGGGATGAGGCTTCACAAGGTACTAAGTTTACTTACGAAGATATCCCTGCTGAATTACAAGCATCTGCTGAAGAGTGGCGCGAGAAAATGCTCGAAGCTGCTGCAGAGAGTTCAGAAGAGTTGATGGAAAAATATCTCGGCGGTGAAGGCTTAACCGAAGAAGAAATTAAAGGCGCATTGCGTCAACGTACTATCGCTAACGAAATCGTTCCAATGTTGTGTGGAACTGCGTTTAAGAATAAGGGTGTTCAGGCGATGTTGGATGCAGTGGTTGAGTTGTTGCCATCTCCATTAGACGTTCCACCAGTTCCATGTGAATTGGAAGACGGTACACCTGCAGAACGTAAAGCTGCTGATGATGAGAAGTTCTCCGCATTGGCATTTAAGATCATGACTGATCCATTCGTTGGCCAGCTGATCTTCTTCCGCGTTTACTCAGGTGTAATGAAGTCTGGCGACACCATCTACAACCCAATTAAGGGCAAGAAAGAGCGTGTTGGTCGTTTGTTGCAGATGCATGCAAACCAACGTGAAGAAATTAAAGAGGTTTACGCAGGCGATATCGCTGCTGCAGTTGGTCTAAAAGATGCAACCACCGGTGAAACATTGTGTGATCCAGATAGCATCGTGATTTTGGAGCGCATGGTATTCCCAGAGCCAGTGATTTCACAAGCTGTTGAGCCAAAGACAAAAGCTGACCAAGAAAAAATGGGTCTTGCTTTGAATCGTTTGGCACAAGAAGATCCTTCTTTCCGTGTGAAGACTGACGAAGAGTCAGGCCAAACCATTATTTCCGGTATGGGCGAGCTCCACTTGGAAATTTTGGTTGATCGTATGAAGCGTGAGTTCAGCGTTGAAGCAACTGTTGGTAAGCCACAAGTTGCCTATCGTGAAACGATTCGTAAGGTTTGTGAAGAGATCGAAGGTAAATTCGTTAAACAGTCTGGTGGTCGCGGCCAATACGGTCACGTGGTATTGAAGTTAGAACCACAAGCCCCAGGTAAAGGTTTTGAATTCGTTGACGCTATTAAGGGCGGTGTAGTTCCACGTGAATACATCCCTGCAGTTGAAAAAGGCATCATCGAAACATTGAACTCCGGTATTTTGGCTGGCTATCCAGTTGTAGATATCAAGGCGACATTGTTCTTCGGTTCATACCATGACGTTGACTCCAACGAAAACGCATTTAAGATGGCAGGCTCAATGGCGTTCAAGGATGGTATGCGTAAAGCATCACCAGTATTGCTTGAGCCAATGATGGCTGTTGAAGTTGAAACACCAGAAGATTTCATGGGTAACGTAATGGGTGACCTCTCATCACGTCGCGGTATTTTGCAAGGTATGGATGACATTCCAGGCGGCGGCAAGATTGTTCGCGCTGAAGTGCCATTGGCAGAGATGTTTGGTTACTCAACTGGCTTGCGCTCGTTGACCCAAGGACGCGCTACCTACACCATGGAATTTAAGCATTATTCCGAAGCACCTAAGAACGTTGCTGAAGCAGTTATGGCTGCTAAAGCGAAGTAATTTATCCACATCATTTTGAATATTGACTAGCTAAAGAAGGCAGATTAAAAATGGCAAAAGAAAAGTTTGAGCGGACAAAACCGCACGTAAACGTAGGCACCATCGGTCACGTTGACCACGGTAAAACCACATTGACAGCAGCAATCGCAACCGTGCTCTCAAAGGCATTTGGTGGCGAAGCTAAAGCATACGATCAGATCGATGCTGCTCCAGAAGAAAAAGCCCGTGGTATTACGATTAATACAGCACACGTTGAGTATGAGACAGCGAATCGTCACTACGCTCACGTGGATTGCCCAGGACATGCTGACTACGTGAAGAACATGATTACTGGTGCTGCTCAGATGGACGGCGCAATTTTGGTTTGCTCTGCAGCTGACGGCCCAATGCCACAAACTCGTGAGCACATCCTCTTGGCACGCCAAGTAGGCGTTCCTTACATCGTTGTGTTCTTGAACAAGTGCGACATGGTCGATGACGCTGAATTGTTAGAGTTAGTTGAAATGGAAGTTCGTGAACTTCTGTCTAAATACGATTTCCCTGGCGATGACACTCCAATCATCCAAGGCTCTGCTAAGTTGGCTCTTGAAGGTGACGAAGGCCCATTGGGTAAAGAAGCCATCATGAAATTGGCTGAAGCATTAGATACTTACATCCCAACTCCAGAGCGTGCCATTGATGGTGCGTTCTTGATGCCAGTAGAAGACGTGTTCTCAATCTCCGGTCGCGGTACTGTGGTGACTGGTCGTATCGAGCGCGGCATCATCAAAGTTGGTGAAGAGATTGAAATCGTTGGTATCAAACCAACTCTCAAAACTACCTGTACTGGCGTTGAAATGTTCCGCAAATTGCTCGACCAAGGTCAAGCAGGCGATAACGTTGGTATCTTGTTACGCGGTACAAAACGTGAAGAAGTTGAGCGCGGCCAAGTATTGGCTAAGCCAGGCTCCATCACCCCACATACTCACTTTACAGCCGAGGTTTACATCTTGGGTAAAGATGAAGGTGGTCGTCATACTCCATTCTTTAACAACTATCGTCCACAGTTTTACTTCCGTACAACGGACGTAACCGGTTCAATCGAGTTGCCAAAAGACAAAGAAATGGTGATGCCTGGTGATAACGTCACGATTACCGTAAAACTCATCGCGCCAATCGCGATGGAAGAAGGTTTACGTTTTGCGATCCGTGAAGGTGGCCGTACTGTTGGCGCCGGCGTGGTTGCAAAGATTTTGGCTTAAGTAGTAACTAGATTTAAAGCAGTAGAAGTAATTAATATTTAGCGGTTTGCTAACCGGTGACATCAGTGCTGCTGATGTCACCGTGCTCTTTAGATGTATAACGTGGCAGCACCACACCGCTCTTTGGAATTAATATGCAAAACCAAAAAATTCGTATTCGCCTCAAAGCATTTGATTACCGTTTGATCGACCAGTCAGCAGCTGAAATCGTTGATACAGCTAAGCGCACTGGTGCAGTTGTTAAGGGTCCAGTACCTTTGCCTACTCGTATTGAGCGTTTTGATATCTTGCGTTCACCACACGTGAACAAGACATCCCGTGATCAGTTAGAGATCCGTACCCATCTGCGTTTGATGGATATCGTTGATCCTACCGAGAAAACAGTAGATGCCTTGATGAAATTAGACCTCCCAGCAGGTGTGGACGTCGAAATTAAGTTGCAATAATTTGTTGTTTCCGGTCTTTTTGCTTGTAAAGATCAGTATTTCGGGATAGAATCTAAGGCTTCGCTCGATTATTTGGGTGAAATTTTAGGCTTTATCAGCATTAAAAACTTTGTAAGTTATTGATTTAGAAGTACTTTTACTTGTAAATCACTTAAATTAATTTTGCCGACCAATCGAAGTCGGCGTGGAGCATGAATATGAGCTTAGGCTTAATCGGCCGCAAGGTCGGCATGACCCGTCTATTTACGGACGAAGGGGAAGCAATTCCTGTCACCGTAATCGACGTGAGCGACAACAGAATCGCTCAAATCAAGACCCAGGCAACTGATGGCTATGATGCTATCCAGTTGGCACATGGCACACGTAGAGCTACTCGCGTTACCAAAGCAATGGCTGGTCACTTCGCCAAAGCTGGAGTGATGGCTGGTAACGGTCTCAACGAATTCCAATTAGACGCAGCAAAAATCGCGGAAATGACACCAGGACAAGTAATTCCTGCTGACGCTGCATTTACTGCTGGTCAAAAAGTGGATGTACAAGGCGTATCGATCGGTAAAGGTTACGCCGGTACCATCAAGCGTTATCACTTCGCTTCTGGTCGTGCATCCCACGGTAACTCTAGATCACACAACGTACCAGGCTCTATCGGTATGGCGCAAGATCCAGGTCGTGTTTTCCCAGGTAAGCGCATGACTGGCCACCTTGGTGACGTTACACGTACCGTACAAAATTTAGTCATCGCACGCATTGATGCAGAACGTAATCTCATCATGGTTAAAGGCGCTATTCCAGGCGCCCCAGGCGGTAAAGTTATTGTTACTCCAGCGGTGAAAACACCGTTGAAGAAGAAATAAGGAGAGCGAATATGGAACTTAAGCTTCTCCAGGACAACGGTACTTTAGGTGCAGGCGTACAAGCTTCGCCAGAAGTATTTGAGCGTGAATATAACGAAGCATTGGTACACCAAGTTGTAGTGGCTTACCAAGCAAATGCACGTAGCGGTAACCGTGCACAAAAAGACCGTGAGCAAGTTAAGCACACAACTAAGAAACCTTGGCGTCAAAAAGGTACTGGTCGTGCACGTGCTGGTATGAGCTCTTCCCCGCTGTGGCGTGGAGGCGGCCGTATATTCCCAAATTCTCCAGAAGAGAATTTCAGCCAAAAAGTAAACAAGAAAATGTACCGCGCTGGTATGAGATCTATTTTGTCTCAGTTAGCACGCGAAGGTCGTTTGAATGTAGTTGATCAATTTAGTCTCGATGCTCCAAAGACCAAAGTTTTAGCTGACAAAGTTAAGGCAATGGGCTTGGATTCAGTCTTGATTATTGTTGATCAGGTTAGCGAGAATTTGTACTTGGCATCACGTAATTTGCATAAGGTTGCTGTATGTGAACCGCAGCACGCTGATCCATTAGCTTTGGTGCAATACAAAAAAGTATTGGTAAGCAAAGCTGCGATCGCAAAAATTGAGGAGTTGCTGAAATGAGCCAAGTCCGTAAAAACGATCACAACCTGATGAAGGTTCTGCTTGGTCCTGTTATCTCTGAGAAAGCCACTATGGTTGCAGAGAAAAACGAACAAGTAGTTTTCCAAGTAGCTCGCGATGCAAACAAGAGCGATGTAAAACAAGCAGTTGAATTGCTCTTCAAAGTGCAAGTGGACTCAGTTCAAATCGTGAATCAAAAGGGTAAGCCTAAGCGCTATGGCCGTTTTGAAGGTCGTCGTGACCACACTAAGAAGGCCTACGTGAATTTGAAGCCAGGCCAAGAAATTAACTTTGAAGCGGAGGCGAATTAATCATGCCTTTGATGAAAACAAAACCGACCTCACCAGGTCGTCGTTCAATGGTCAAGGTGGTCAATCCTGACCTCCATAAAGGCAAGCCTTTTGCACCATTGTTAGAGCCACAGTTTCAAAAAGCGGGCCGTAACAACAACGGTCACATCACTACCCGTCATAAAGGTGGTGGTCATAAGCATCACTATCGTGTTGTTGACTTCAAACGCAACGACAAGGATGGCATTCCAGCTAAAGTTGAACGCTTGGAATACGATCCAAACCGCAGTGCAAATATTGCATTGATCGTGTTTGCTGATGGTGAGCGTCGCTATATTCCTGCTGCTAAAGGCATGACTGTTGGTCAAGCAATCATGAATGGTTCTGAAGCGCCAATCAAATCTGGTAACAACTTGCCGATTCGCAATATTCCAGTTGGTAGCACTATTCACTGCGTTGAAATTCTCCCAGGTAAAGGTGCACAAGTTGCACGTTCAGCTGGTGGTTCAGCGGTATTGCTAGCTCGTGAAGGCGTATACGCTCAAGTGCGTTTGCGCTCTGGTGAAGTTCGCCGTGTTCTGATTGAGTGCCGCGCCACTATTGGTGAAGTTGGTAATGAAGAGCACAGCTTGCGTCAAATTGGTAAAGCAGGTGCAAATCGCTGGCGTGGTATTCGCCCAACCGTTCGCGGTGTGGCAATGAACCCAGTAGATCACCCACACGGTGGTGGTGAAGGTAGAACTGGCGAAGGCCGTGTACCTGTATCTCCATGGGGCACACCAACCAAAGGTTATCGCACACGTCGCAATAAGCGTACAACTTCGATGATCGTTCAACGTCGTCAAAAACGTTAAGCGATAAGGATAAATAGATATGACACGTTCAGCTAAAAAAGGCCCATTCTGCGACGCCAGCTTAGTAAAAAAAGTTGAAGTTGCACAAGCCAACAAGGACAAAAAGCCGATCAAAACTTGGTCACGCCGTTCAACAATCCTCCCAGACTTTATTGGTCTGACGATTGCTGTACATAACGGTCGTCAACACGTTCCGGTTTATGTATCAGAAAACATGGTGGGTCATAAGTTAGGCGAATTTGCCTTGACCCGTACTTTCAAAGGTCACGCTGCTGACAAGAAAGTAACGAAGAAGTAAGGGGATGATGATGGAAGTTAAAGCTATTCACAAGGGTGCCCGCATTTCTGCGCAAAAGACACGTTTGGTCGCCGACCAGATCCGTGGTTTGCCAATTGCTCGCGCATTAAACATTTTGAACTTCAGCCCCAAAAAAGCTGCCTTCATTGTGAAAAAAGTAGTTGAATCAGCGATTGCAAATGCTGAACACAATAAAGGTGCTGACATTGATGAGCTCAAGGTATCAGCGGTAATCGTTGATAAAGGTACTTCCTTGAAGCGCTTCACAGCACGCGCTAAGGGTCGTGGCAATCAAATCGAAAAACAAACTTGTCACATTAGCGTGACCTTGAGTAACTAAGGAAAGATATGGGCCAAAAGATTAACCCCACCGGATTCCGACTCGCGGTAACGAAGAATTGGACATCACGTTGGTATGCGAACAATACTGACTTCGCAAAGATGCTGAAAGAGGACGTAGATGTCCGTAGCTATTTAAAGAAGAAGTTGAAGAATGCATCCGTTAGCAAAGTTGTGATCGAGCGTCCTGCTAAGAACGCACGCATCACTATCTATAGCTCACGTCCAGGCGTTGTAATTGGTAAAAAAGGCGAGGATATCGAAGTTCTCCGTCGTGAATTACAAAAGCGTATGGGTGTTCCAGTTCACGTGAACATTGAAGAAATTCGTAAGCCTGAAGTTGATGCGCAATTGATTGCTGACTCTATTACTCAGCAGCTCGAAAAACGTATCATGTTCCGTCGTGCTATGAAGCGTGCAATGCAAAGCGCAATGCGTCTTGGCGCGCAGGGCATCAAGATCATGTCTTCTGGTCGTTTGAACGGCGCAGAAATTGCTCGTCGCGAATGGTACCGTGAAGGTCGTGTTCCACTTCATACATTGAAGGCTGATATTGATTACGCAACATCAGAAGCTGAAACAACATACGGCATCATCGGTGTAAAAGTTTGGGTTTACAAAGGCGACACATTGGGTCGCGGTGCAGAAGCTCAAGTAGCCGCGCCATCTGCTGAACCAGCTGCCGAAGAAAAGAAAACTCGTCGTGCTCCAAGCAAAACAGCTGCTCGTAAACCAGCTGCTGGTGCTGACAAGCCATTAGTTGCTGCTAAGCCAGCAGTAAAGCGTGTGCGTAAGGTAGAAACACCTGCAGCAGACACGCAGAAGTCAGGAGAGTAAGCATGCTACAACCAAAGCGTCGCAAGTATCGCAAGGAACAAAAAGGTCGTAACACTGGCGTGGCAACACGCGGTAGTTCAGTAGCCTTTGGTGACTTTGGATTGAAGGCCGTTGGCCGTGGTCGTTTGACTGCTCGTCAAATTGAGTCAGCACGTCGTGCAATGACTCGTCACATTAAACGTGGTGGCCGTATTTGGATTCGCATTTTCCCAGATAAGCCAATTTCACAAAAACCTGCTGAAGTACGTATGGGTAACGGTAAAGGTAATCCAGAGTACTACGTAGCTGAAATTCAACCAGGCAAAGTGCTCTACGAGATGGACGGTGTTGATGAGCAATTGGCGCGCGAAGCTTTCAAGCTTGCTGCTGCTAAGTTGCCTTTGCAGACCACTTTCGTGATTCGCCACTTAGGTTGATCGGGATAGAGATTATGAAAAATAAAGAATTAGCAGCTAAAGATCTGACTGCCTTGAACGCAGAATTGACAGAGCTCTTAAAGACAAACTTTAAGCTCCGTATGCAAAAGGGCACTCAGCAACTCACCAATACCAGCCAATTGGGTAAGACTAAGCGCGACATTGCTCGTGTAAAGACTTTTATTGCCCAAAAGACTGCACAGAAATAAGGAAAAAGGGATATGACAGAGTTATCTAAACCCTTGCGCCGCACCCTCGTGGGCCGCGTTGTTAGCGACAAAATGCAAAAAACTGTGACGGTCTTGGTTGAGCGTCAAGTGAAGCATCCCGTGATTGGTAAGTACGTTGGCCAGTCCAAAAAGTACCACGCTCATGACGAAGCTGGCACATACAAGATGGGTGATACCGTTGAAATTGCTGAATCTAAGCCAATTTCACGAACTAAATCTTGGGTTGTGACCCGTTTGGTTGAGGCTTCAAAGGGTATCTAAGGTATTTTTAAGGGATTTTGGAGAAGTTTCTTCCCAAATCCCTGTTTTACGTAGTAGAATAGAAGGCTTCTCTGGTTTTATTGGAGAAGCAGTGTTTTTCATTAATTCCGGGTTTTAGCTTTCGTTAAAGCCCATAGACGGAACCAAGACTGTTTGCCTTTGGCCAATAAGTTGGGGATTAGAAATGATACAAACCGAAAGTAGATTGCAGGTCGCCGATAACACAGGCGCCAGTGAAGTTTTGTGCATCAAGGTATTGGGCGGCTCTAAGCGTCGTTACGCCAGTATCGGTGATGTCATCAAAGTCAGCGTTAAGTCAGCTGCTCCACGTGGCCGTGTAAAAAAAGGTGATATTTATAACGCTGTTGTTGTGAGAACAGCTAAGGGTGTTCGCCGTCCAGACGGTTCATTGATTAAGTTCGATGCAAACGCTGCGGTATTGCTCAACGCTAAGTTAGAGCCAATTGGCACACGTATCTTCGGACCAGTGACACGCGAATTGCGTACTGAGAAGTTCATGAAGATCGTTTCTCTCGCCCCCGAAGTGATTTAAGAGGCTGATATGAAAAAGATTCGTAAAGGTGATTCCGTAGTTCTCTTGACTGGCCGCGATAAAGGCAAGCAAGGAACTGTTACAGCCGTTCTCGATGAGAAGTTAGTCATCGAAGGCGTGAATATTTATAAAAAGAGCGTTAAGCCAAACCCAGCTGCTGGTGTAACCGGCGGCATGATTGACAAGACTATGCCTGTTCACATTTCTAATGTGGCTTTGGTTGACGGTAACGGCAAACCATCACGTGTTGGTATCAAACTCGTAGACGGTAAAAAGCAACGTTTCCTCAAAACCACTGGCGCGACATTAAGCGCATAAAGGGCACGGAGAAATTATGAGCACACGTTTTCAAGAACACTATCAAGCTAAAGTTGTTGCTGATTTGATCGCCAAGTTCGGCTATAAGTCTGCAATGGAAGTTCCGCGCATTACCAAAGTAACCCTGAACATGGGCTTGGGCGATGCAGTGAACGACAAGAAAATTATCGAAAATGCAGTTGGCGATTTAACTAAAGTTGCGGGCCAAAAGCCGGTGGTAACTAAAGCGAAAAAAGCGATTGCAGGTTTCAAAATTCGCCAAGGCTATCCAATCGGCGCCATGGTCACCTTGCGCGGTCAGCGCATGTACGAATTCTTGGACCGTTTCGTTACCGTTGCATTGCCTCGCGTACGTGACTTCCGTGGTATCTCCGGTAAAGCATTTGACGGCCGTGGTAACTACAACATCGGCGTTAAAGAACAGATCATTTTCCCTGAAATTGAATACGACAAAATTGATGCCCTCCGTGGTCTCAATATCAGTATTACGACGACTGCTAAAACCGACGAAGAAGCAAAAGCTTTGTTGGCAGCATTCAAATTCCCTTTCCGCAATTAAGAGGCTAACGTGGCAAAACTATCCCTGATTGAGCGCGAGAATAAGCGCGCAAAAACTGTAGAGAAGTACGCTGTAAAGCGTGCCGAACTCAAAGCGATCATTGCTGATCAATCACGCAGCGATGAAGAGCGCTATGAAGCTCGCTTGAAGCTACAGGCACTTCCACGTAACGCAAGTCCGATTCGTCAAAGAAATCGTTGTTCATTAACCGGTCGCCCACGTGGCACATTCCGCAAGTTCGGTTTGGCTCGTAGCAAGATTCGTGAAATCGCCTTTCGCGGCGAAATCCCCGGTTTAACCAAGGCCAGCTGGTAAGCGGCGAAAGAATTAGGAGAACTCATGAGTATCAGCGATCCAATCGCCGACATGTTGACCCGGATCCGCAATGCGCAAGCAGTGCAGAAGCCCCTGGTCACAATGCCGTCGTCAAAAGTTAAAGTAGCTATTGCAAAAGTTTTGCAAGATGAAGGCTATATCGAAAGTTTCGAAATCAAAGGTGAAGCAGCAAAGCCAGTGCTCCACATTGATCTCAAATACTATGCAGGCCGTCCTGTTATCGAGCGTATCGACCGTGTTTCTACACCAAGTTTACGTATCTATAAAGGCCGCCATGACATTCCAGAAGTAATGAATGGCTTGGGCATTGCAATTATTTCAACCCCTCAAGGCGTAATGACAGACCGTAAAGCACGTGCAACAGGCGTGGGCGGCGAAGTTATTTGCTACGTAGCTTAAGGAGCGAAATATGTCCCGCGTAGGTAAATCACCAATTACAGTTCCAAAGGGCGCTGAAATCAGCATCAATGGTGCAAATATTACTGTCAAAGGCCCATTGGGCACATTGACACATAACTTGCATCCGACGGTTGGTTTGAAACAAGAAGATGGTGTATTGACAGTGGTTGTAAACAGCGACTCTCCAGAAGCTGGTGCACAGTCAGGTACGGCACGTGCTTTGGTTAACAACATGGTTGTAGGCGTAACTTCAGGCTTTGAACGTAAGCTCAGCTTGGTAGGTGTTGGTTACCGTGCTCAAGCCCAAGGCGAAACATTGAAGTTGCAACTCGGTTTCTCGCACGACATTATTTACAACCTTCCTAAGGGCGTAAAAGCAGAGACTCCATCGCAAACTGAAATCATTATTAAAGGCTCCAACAAGCAGCAGGTTGGCCAGGTCGCAGCAGAAGTTCGCGCATATCGTTCACCAGAGCCATACAAAGGCAAAGGTGTTCGCTACGTGGATGAGGTTGTGCATCTGAAAGAAACTAAGAAGAAGTAAGCGAGATTAGAAAATGAATAAAGACGAATCCAGACAAAGACGTGCTCGGCAGACTCGCATTCGCATTGCTGAAGCTCAAGCAAATCGCTTAACAGTTATCCGTAGCAATTCCCATATTTCTGCACAGGTGTATAGCCCATGTGGAACCAAAGTTGTAGCAGCTGCTTCAACAATGGAAAAAGATTTGCGCCAAGCGATCAAAAACGGCGGTAACGCTGAAGCGGCAAAACAAATCGGCAAGTTAGTTGCTGAGCGTGCTGTTAAGGCAGGCATTGTTGATGTTGCTTTTGATCGTTCCGGTCATCGTTACCACGGCCGTATTAAGGCCTTAGCTGAAGCTGCGCGTGAAGCCGGCCTGAAGTTCTAATAGGGTTTAGGAAAAAACATGGCAAAAATGCAAACTAAGATGCAAAACGAAGAGCGTGATGATGGTCTTCGGGAGAAGATGATCGCTGTTAATCGTGTAACTAAAGTGGTTAAGGGTGGCCGTATTCTCGGCTTCGCTGCACTCACTGTAGTTGGCGATGGTGATGGCCGCATCGGCATGGGTAAAGGCAAATCAAAAGAAGTTCCAGTTGCCGTTCAAAAGGCAATGGACGAAGCCCGTCGCAAGATGATCAAAGTTTCCTTACGTAAAGGTACTTTGCAACACACCGTTACTGGTCAACATGGCGCATCACGCGTTTTGATTTCTCCAGCTAAAGACGGTACTGGAATTATTGCTGGTGGTCCAATGCGCGCAATTTTTGACGTAATGGGTGTAACCAATGTGGTTGCTAAGTCACTCGGTTCTACAAACCCGTACAACTTGGTTCGCGCAACGATTGATGGTTTGAGCAAGATGAGTACTCCTGCTGAGATTGCTGCTAAGCGCGGTAAGTCAGTTGAAGAGATTCTCGGCTAAGACCAAAAGATTAGGAATCTACAAATGACAAAATCAAACTCCAAAGTCAAACTGCAATTAGTGCGCAGCTTGATCGGTACACGCGAAAGCCACCGTGCAACTGTACGTGGCTTAGGCCTCGGTCGTATCAATTCAGTTTCTGAATTGGAAGACACTCCAGCTGTTCGCGGCATGATTAATAAAGTTTCTTATCTAGTTAAAGTCATTGGCTAATAACTAGCAAGTAAATAGGCGAAGAATATGCAACTCAACACAATTAAACCTGCAGAAGGCTCCAAGAAAAACCGTCGTCGCGTAGGTCGTGGCATTGGTTCTGGTCTTGGTAAAACTGCAGGCCGCGGTCACAAAGGTCAAAAATCTCGTTCCGGTGGATTCCACAAAGTTGGATTCGAAGGCGGTCAGATGCCTATGTATCGTCGTTTGCCAAAACGCGGTTTCGTGTCTTTGACACGTCGTCACGTTGGTCAAATTACTTTGAACGACTTAGCAAAAATCAACTTGCCAGAAGTGGACTTGTTGGTATTGAAGGCTCACGGTTTTGCTGGTGAGCAGATCAATGCAGTTAAGGTTATCAAGACTGGTGAACTCAAGATTGCGGTAACCCTCAAGGGCATCACAGCAACTGCCGGCGCTAAAGCAGCTATTGAAGCGGCTGGCGGCAAATTGCTTGAGTTGGCTTAATCGGTTTTTATTAGATATGGCATTAGCACCTACCAATAACGCAAGCACTGCAGCAGCAGGAGGCAAGTTCGGCGATTTACGTCGTCGCTTGGTTTTCCTGGTGTTGGCTTTGCTCGTTTATCGTTTGGGTGCGCATATTCCTGTTCCTGGTATCGATCCAGATCAGTTGGCACAGTTGTTTGCTGGTCAAAAAGACGGCATTTTGGGAATGTTTAACTTGTTCTCAGGTGGCGCTTTATCTCGCTTCACCGTATTTGCCTTGGGAATCATGCCGTACATTTCTGCATCGATCATCATGCAGTTGATGACGATTGTGGTGCCTGCATTGGAGTCTTTGAAGAAAGAAGGCCAAGCTGGTCAACGCAAGATTACTCAATACACCCGTTACGGCACTGTCTTCTTGGCGACTTTCCAAGCTTTGGGAATTTCAGTTGCATTGCAAGCTCAACCAGGTTTGGTTATTAACCCAGGTTTGATGTTTGAATTAAACACAGTGGTTACTTTGGTAACTGGCACGATGTTCTTGATGTGGCTTGGTGAGCAAATTACCGAGCGTGGCTTGGGTAATGGTATTTCCATCATTATTTTTGGCGGCATCGTTTCCGGCTTACCAAATGCATTAGCAAGCTTGCTAGAGTTGGTTCGTACCGGCTCAATGAATATTATTTCTGCTCTCTTGATCGTGGTGATCGTAGTAGCAGTAACTTACTTTGTGGTGTTTGTGGAGCGTGGTCAGCGCCGTATCTTGGTGAACTACGCTAAGCGTCAAGTTGGTAATAAGGTTTATGGCGGTCAGTCTTCATACTTCCCACTGAAATTGAACATGGCAGGCGTAATCCCCCCAATTTTTGCTTCTTCAATCATTTTGTTCCCTGCAACGATTGCTGGCTGGTTTACGTCAGGCGAGCCAACCAATATGTTCAGTAGAATCATTAAGGACTTAGCTGCAACTTTAGCTCCAGGTCAGCCTGTGTACACAATCTTGTACGCAGCTGCGATCATTTTCTTCTGCTTCTTCTATACCGCTTTGGTATTTAACAGCCGTGAGACTGCTGAGAACTTGAAGAAGAGCGGTGCCTTTGTTCCTGGTATTCGTCCGGGTGACCAAACAGCGCGTTACATCGACAAGATCTTGGTGCGCTTAACTTTGGCTGGTGCGATTTATATGGTTTTGGTGTGCTTGTTGCCAGAATTTTTAGTGTTGAAGTACAACGTGCCGTTTTATTTCGGCGGTACTTCATTGTTGATTATTGTTGTTGTTGCAATGGATTTCATGGCTCAAGTTCAGTCATTCGTGATGCAGCAGCAGTACGGCTCTTTGATGAAAAAAGCCAACTTTAAGATGGGCGCTTAACTGAATGTCTAAAGACGATGTAATTCAGATGGCGGGTGAGGTTGTAGAGAATTTGCCGAACGCGATGTTTCGCGTGAAGCTGGAAAACGGACATGTGGTTCTAGGGCACATTTCTGGAAAGATGCGGATGCACTACATCCGTATTTTGCCGGGAGATAAGGTGACGGTGGAGATGACTCCTTACGACCTTACGCGCGCCAGAATCATTTTCCGTGCGAAGTAAAGATTAAGTAGTACCTATTTTTAAGAGGTGAGTTATGAAAGTTTTAGCATCCGTTAAGTGTATTTGCAGAAATTGCAAGATCATTAAGCGCAAACGCGTTGTGCGTGTGATCTGTTCTTCAGACGCACGTCATAAGCAGCGTCAAGGCTGATCTGGTTAATTAAGAGGAAATCTCATGGCACGTATCGCTGGGGTAAACATCCCAAATCATCAACATACTGTTATTGGTTTAACAGCAATTTTTGGCATTGGCACAACTCGTGCTCGCAAAATTTGTCAGACTACAGGTGTTGCAATCGACAAAAAAGTTAAAGATCTTACTGACGCTGACTTGGAAAAGTTACGTGATGAAGTAGGTAAGTTCATCACCGAAGGTGACCTTCGTCGTGAAGTAACTATGAGCATCAAGCGTTTGATGGACTTAGGTTGCTACCGTGGCGTGCGTCATCGTAAGGGCTTGCCTGTACGTGGTCAACGTACCAAGACCAATGCGCGTACCCGTAAGGGCCCACGTAAGTCCGGCATCGCACTGAAGAAATAACCAAGAAAGTTTATTGACATGGCAAAACAACAATCCGCTTCCGCCGCCTCACAGCGCGCTCGTAAGAAGGTTAAAAAGAACGTTGCTGACGGTATTGCACACGTTCACGCTTCTTTTAACAACACCATCATTACGATTACTGATCGTCAAGGAAATGCGCTTTCATGGGCAACTTCTGGTGGCCAAGGCTTCAAAGGCTCACGTAAATCAACACCTTTTGCTGCTCAGGTAGCCGCAGAAGTTGCTGGTAAGACAGCTATTGAATGCGGTATCAAGAACTTGGAAGTTCAGATCAAAGGCCCAGGCCCAGGTCGTGAATCAGCAGTTCGTGCATTGAACTCATTGGGCATCAAGATCACTGAAATTCAAGACGTAACTCCAGTTCCACACAATGGTTGCCGTCCTCCTAAGCGTCGTCGTATCTAAGCTGGGAAGTTGGCAGTACAAGTTTTAGTAGTTTTTTATTAAAGCCCACTGTTCATCTGATTTAAAGGGTGAACTCACCGCCGGTCGTAAGACTGCGGCAAAGAAAGGAAAGCATCGTGGCACGTTACTTAGGGCCTAAGGCCAAATTAGCACGTCGGGAAGGTACCGACTTATTTTTAAAGAGCGCACGTCGCGCCCTGTCAGACAAGTGCAAGTTAGATACTAAGCCTGGTCAACATGGTCGTACATCTGGCTCAAGAACATCAGATTACGGTAATCAATTGCGTGAAAAGCAGAAGGTTAAGCGTATCTATGGCGTATTAGAGCGTCAATTTCGTCGTTACTTCGCTGAAGCTGAGCGTCGTAAGGGTAACACTGGTGAAACATTGCTCCAGTTGTTAGAGTCACGTCTCGATAACGTGGTCTATCGCATGGGCTTTGGTTCTACACGTGCAGAAGCACGTCAGTTGGTTTCTCATGGCGCCATCATGCTTAATGGCGGTGCTGTGAACATTCCATCTATTCAGGTTAAACCTGGTGACGTTGTTGCAATTCGTGAAAAAGCGAAGAAGCAAGCACGTATTACGGAATCACTCAATTTGGTTCAGCAGATGTCTGCAGTCACCTGGGTTTCAGTTGATGCAACTAAGCTGGAAGGAACATTTAAGCAAGTGCCCGACCGCGAAGATATTAGCGGTGAAATTAATGAAAGTTTGATCGTCGAATTGTATTCACGCTAATTAGGCACTCTCAAGGAAAAAATATGCAAACAAATTTGCTCAAGCCAAAGATTATTTCTGTTGAAGCGCTTACCGCCAACCAAGCTAAGGTTGTTATGGAGCCGTTCGAGCGTGGCTATGGCCACACACTCGGAAATGCATTACGTCGCGTACTCTTGTCCTCGATGGTTGGTTATGCACCAACTGAAGTAGCTATTGCAGGTGTAGTACATGAATATTCCACTTTGGATGGTGTTCAAGAGGACGTAGTAAATCTCTTGTTGAATCTCAAAGGTATCGTATTTAAGTTGCAATCCCGTGATGAAGTCACTATCAATTTGCGTAAAGAAGGCCCAGGCGTTGTTACTGCAAAAGATATCGACCTGCCACACGATGTAGAAATCATCAATCCTGATCACGTAATCGCTCACTTGTCTGCTGGTGGCAAGTTGGATATGCAGATCAAGGTTGAAAAAGGTCGTGGTTATGTTCCAGGTAACGTTCGTCAATACAATGACGAAACTACTAAGATCATTGGTCGTATCGTATTGGATGCTTCATTTAGCCCGGTTAGCCGTGTTAGCTATGCTGTTGAATCTGCTCGTGTTGAGCAACGTACCGACCTTGATCGTCTCGTAATGACTATCGAAACAAACGGTGTCTTGTCTCCTGAAGAAGCAATTCGTCAAGCAGCTAGCATCTTGGTTGATCAATTGGTTGTATTCGCAGCTCTTGAGAGCAGCGAAGCTTCTGGTGATCTCGCACCAAGCCGCTCTTCAATGGTTGACCCAATGTTGATGCGTCCAGTTGATGATCTCGAGCTCACAGTTCGCTCTGCAAACTGCTTGAAGGCTGAGAACATTTACTACATTGGTGACTTGATTCAACGTACAGAGAATGAATTGTTGAAGACGCCTAATCTGGGTCGTAAGTCTTTGAATGAAATCAAAGACGTATTGGCTGCTCGTGGCTTAAGTCTTGGCATGAAACTCGAAAGCTGGCCTCCAGCTAACCTCGAGAAATAATTAGAAAGGAAGCATCATGCGTCACGGAAACGGCTTACGCAAACTAAACAGAACATCTTCACATCGCTTGGCGATGCTGCGCAACATGTCCAATTCACTTTTGGAACACGAAGTGATTAAGACCACTTTGCCAAAAGCAAAAGAATTGCGCATGGTTGTTGAGCCTTTGATTACCTTGGGTAAAAAAGATAACTTGGCAAACCGTCGCTTGGCATTCAATCGCACACGTGATCGCGATATCGTGACTAAACTCTTCACAGAGCTCGGCCCACGCTATGCAACACGTCCAGGTGGCTATCTTCGTATTTTGAAGTTTGGCTTCCGTCATGGCGACAATGCTCCAATGGCATTGGTTGAGTTAGTTGATCGTCCAGAAGTTGAAGAAACAACAGCTGTAGCAGAAGAGGCTTAAGTCTCCCAGCTATTGAAAAGCCAGGCTTCGGTCTGGCTTTTTTCATTTATAGGTTTATAAATACGGTATGCCTCAAAACCGCTCAGTCAATCCCAGCAAGCTTTTGGTAGTCGTCACCAGTCTTCCGAATGTGGAGGCTGCTAAGGGCTTGGCTCGTGCCTTGGTAGAGGAAAATTTGGCGGCTTGCGTGCAATTGATTGATGGCATGCAATCTGTCTATCGCTGGGAGGGTAGGGTTTGCGAAGAGCATGAAGTGCTTCTCTCTGCAAAAACTACCGCCAGTAAATGGTTAGATATTTCAAGCTTTATCCAAAAGCAGCATCCCTATGATATCCCAGAGATTCTGGCATTTTCACCGGAGCAATATGCGCAGCAATATGGTGAATGGGTACAAGCTGAGGTAAATTCAAAGACATGAAAATTCAATCTTTTCTGAAAGCAGTTATCACAGCACTTGTGTTGTTCTCAGCACAGGTTTTTGCGTCAACTGATTTCTTGCCCCCAGAAAAAGCCTTTCGAGTAGAGGCTACTTGGTTAGAAAACTCAAATCAGGTTGAGCTTGAATTCTTGCCTGCTAAAGGCTATTACCTCTATCAAGAATCGTTGCAATTTGAGGTAGGCTCAGAAGCTGGGAAGCTATATAAAATAAGGCCAAAACTGCCATTAGGCGTTGAAAAGTTTGATGAAACTTTTCAGAAAAAACTGCAAGTTTATAAGCAACCATTCTTGGTGTTGCTTGATGTCAAGCCTGTAGCGGGCAAGCCAATTCATATTGAAGCAAGTCTTCAAGGTTGCGCAGAAGCAGGCATTTGTTATCCACCAATGACCATGAAATTTTTATTGGCCGCACCTGGTGTTAAGGCTGCACCAATTCCTGAAGTTTTTGAAGGTGCGCAAACTCAACAAAATACTGATGCTGAATTTAGCTTGACTGATTTATGGCGTGAGCGTGATGACGTGAATGCAATCGGTCGCTTCTTGCAAAACACTTCTACCGCATACTTATTTCTTGCATTCTTTGTCTTGGGTTTGGCTTTGGCCTTTACGCCTTGCGTTTTGCCAATGCTCCCAATTCTTTCAAGCGTAATTTTCGGCACCCAAGATGGCAAGGCAGTATCTAAGGGGCGTGCGAGCGTATTGGCATTGGCCTATGTCTTAGGAATGGCCTTGGTCTATGCCTTGGCTGGAGTGCTGATGGCTGCCCTTGGGGGTAGCGTTCAAAGAGCTCTGCAGAGCCCATTTGCTCTAGCTGCCTTTGCACTTCTGCTTTTAGGCTTATCTGGCAGCTTATTTGGCTTATATGACCTCAGATTGCCACAATCATGGCACCACCATATTGATCGATTAGCTGGGCGCCAAAAGGGCGGCAGTATCGTCGGAGCTTTCGCTCTAGGTGGAATCTCCACCTTAGTTGCCAGTCCCTGTATTACCGCCCCATTAGCTGGTGTGTTGGCTTTTATTGCTCAAACCGGCTCCATGAGCTTAGGCGCAGGACTGCTTTTTGTGATGGCCTTAGGAATGGGCTTACCACTTCTCTTTATTGCAATTGAGGCACGTATTTTGATCCCATCCACAGGTATTTGGATGGTGTATTTGCAGCGTACTCTGGGTGTTTTATTAGTGGCCACAGCAGCCTGGATCGCCTCCCCACTGATTCAAAAAAATGAAGCAGCTGGGTCAGCAAAAATTATTAACGGTCAAAGCATTCGTCAAGTTGGAAATTTATCTTTTGTGGTGATTCATTCGCCAGCAGATTTAGATGTGCAACTGAATAAAGCCAAACAAGTACAGAAATTGGTCCTGCTCGATTTTTATGCTGACTGGTGTATCAGCTGCAAAGAAATGGAAGTGAATACCTTTGCTAATCCAGAGGTCAGCATGGAACTTCAGCCCTTTGTTTTGTTACAGGCCGACGTGACTGCCAATAGTCCTGAGAATCAGGCGCTACTACAGCGCTTTGGTTTATTTGGTCCCCCCGGTATTTTGATCTTTAATCAAAATTCTGAAGAGCAAAAAGAGAAACGTGTGATTGGCTATATGCCGCCACAGCGTTTTTCTGAGCGCTTAAGAAAAGTAAAACAAGCTAACTAACTTTTACTTTGTTGCTTTAAGTAAGCGCGCTGCCTCTAGAGCAAAATAAGTCAGCACACCATCCGCACCCGCACGTTTAAAAGCCAGTAAAGACTCCATCATGACGGCATCGTGATCGAGCCAACCATTTTGTGCTGCAGCTTTAAGCATCGCATACTCCCCGCTCACTTGATATGCGTAAATAGGGTAATCAAATTTTTCTCTAACGCGGCGTACGATATCTAAATAGGGCATGCCTGGTTTGACCATCACCATGTCTGCACCTTCGCTAATATCGAGAGCAACCTCCCGCAAAGCCTCGTCCCCATTGGCGCAGTCCATTTGATAGGTTTTTTTATCGGCTTTACCTAGGTTCTTTGCAGAGCCTACTGCATCTCTAAACGGGCCATAAAAAGCAGATGCATATTTGGCTGAGTACGCCATGATACGGGTATGAATTAAATTCTTTTGCTCAAGCGCTTCACGAATTTTTCCGATGCGACCATCCATCATGTCTGATGGTGCAACGATATCGACACCTGCCTCCGCTTGCGTAATTGCTTGCTTTACCAAGATCGCAGTTGTTTCATCGTTGAGAATGCGACCTTGCTCATCGAGTACACCATCTTGGCCATGGCTTGTATAGGGATCAAGCGCAACATCAGTCATGATGCCTAAATTGGGAAAACGTGTTTTCAGCTCGCGAACAGCCGTGGGAATAAGACCATTTGGATTAAAAGCTTCTTTACCATCAGGCGTTTTTAACGATGCCTCGATTACTGGAAATAATGCCAATACTGGAATACCAAGGTCAACGCACTCCTGTGCAACTGGTATGAGTAAGTCTAATGAAAGCCTATTCACACCAGGCATAGAGGCTACTGCTTCAGATTTGCCTTGGCCTTCAAGTAAGAAGACGGGGTAGATCAAATCATTTGCAGAAACAGAATTTTCTTGCATAAGACGGCGTGACCAATCATCACGACGCATGCGACGAGGGCGATGCCCTGGGAAGTTAAGCAAAGAGTTAGCTGGTGATTTCATCTTCATGAGTTTCTGATTCAAATAGCCATTTAATAACTAAATTATCTGCCTCTTCAAGTCCAATACGTTTGGTGCTTGAGAATAATTGTGCCGTAAGTTGTTTTGATTCACCCATACCGTCAGGAAGCGCAGGGTCGTATTGTTGAAGTTGTTTGCGAACCGCCTCTAAAGCATGTTTGCACTCGCTTTTATTGAGTTTGTCGCACTTACTCAGCAGAATGTGAATTGGCTTACCTGTTGGCACAAACCACTGAATCATTTGTTCATCTAAATCAGTAATACCGCGTCTGGCATCCACAATCAGCACCATGCCCACCAGTTGTTCTCGTTCCTGCAAATAGTCGCTTAGAAGGGTGTTCCAGTGGTATTTAGTCTCGTGGTTCACGGCGGCATAGCCGTAGCCTGGTAAGTCCACTAAATAGGCCAAAAGATCGTCTTTTGAGAAAAGACCAAAATAGTTGATGTGTTGGGTGCGCCCAGGGGTCTTGCTGGCAAAAGCAAGCCTTTTTTGGTTGCAAAGGACATTAATGGCGCTCGATTTGCCCGCATTTGAGCGACCTGCAAAGGCCACCTCACGTAGGGCCGTGGTAGGCAGGTAATGGGTGTCATTGACTGTGGTGGCGAATCGGGCTTGAAAGAGTTTAGACATGTCCAGAAGCTATTGTAAAATCACGCAAAATCATGAAATATCTCATGGTGTTGGGTAAAAAGGTTGTAAATGTAGGGCCCAAACACTTTTAGGAATTTTTGCCAAGGTAAACATAATGCGTCAAACCTCCCAAATCTCCAAATTCACTAGCTTGCGTGCTGGTTTTGCAGCCCTCTCCATTTTCGCCTTGATTGGTGTTTCTGGGGTGGCAATTGCATCCGATGCTGCTCCTATGGCTCCAGCTGCTGAAGCGAAAGCTGCCGTACCAGGAAAGCCAAAGGTTGATCTTGCTGCTGGCGAAGCTTTGTATTCGAATGGTGATGCTAGCCGTGGCATAACAGCCTGCTTAACTTGCCATGGTCCTAAAGGTCAAAGTGCAACAGGTACATGGCCTAAGTTATCAGCTCAACATGCTGCCTACACAACTAAACAATTGAAAAACTTTAAAGAAGGTAGCCGTGCAAATCCAGTCATGATGGGTATGGCTGCAAACTTAACAGAGCAAGATATGCAAAACATTTCTGCATTCTTGTCTAGGCAGCCGATTTCACAAGGCCTTGCGCAAAACAAAGACACCATTGAATTAGGTCAAAGCATTTATCGTGGTGGCATTGCGGCAAAAGGTGTTCCTGCTTGTGCTGCATGTCATAGCCCAACTGGCGCTGGTATCCCGGCTCAGTATCCACTCGTCGGCGGACAGTGGGCTGAGTACACTAATGCTCAATTGCTTGCATTCCGTGAAGGCGTTCGTAAGAACAGCAGCCAGATGACCACAATCGCTACTAAGCTTTCTGATAATGAAATGAAAGCAGTTGCTGATTACATGGCTGGTTTGCACTAAGCAATTACAAAGCTTTAAATAAAAACCCCGCTCATGTAGCGGGGTTTTTATTTGTCTAAGAAATTGAAAAATTATTTTGGTAAAACACTTTCATTTGCGAATAAATCAGCAGTGTTCTCACGTGAACGTATGACATAAGCATTTTTGCCATCAACCATAATCTCTGCTGGTTTTGGGCGTGTGTTGTAGTTTGATGCCATCACAAAACCATAAGCGCCTGCAGAAAGAATAGCCAGAAGATCGCCTTCTTCAACAACAAGACTTCGATCTCTACCAAGCCAGTCACCTGATTCACAAACAGGGCCAACGACATCATAAGTCAGACCCTTCGCTTCTTTAGTACGTGCTGGAACGATGCCGTGATGCGCTTCATATAGAGCAGGGCGCATCAGTTCAGTCATTGCCGCATCTACGATGCAGAAATTCTTTTCGGCGCCTGGCTTGAGGTATTCAACTGTGGTCAGAAGTACGCCAGCATTGCCCACCAAGGATCTTCCGGGCTCCAGCACCACGTCTAAATGAGCAAAACCACGCTCTGCTACATGGTTTAAAAGTGTATTAGTGAACTCTGTAATGTCGGGCGGAGTTTCATCGCCGTAAGAGATTCCCAGACCTCCACCCAGGTCCAGATGGTGAATGACGATACCTTCTTTTTTGAGGTGCTCTACCAAATCTAAAACTTTATCAAGGGCATCTAAGTAGGGTGCAGTCGTCGTGATTTGAGAGCCAATATGACAATCAATGCCAACTACATCAATTTGAGAAAGTTGTGATGCTTCGCGATAAGTCTTTAAAACTTCGTGATAGGCAATACCAAACTTATTTCCCTTTAAGCCTGTAGAAATATAAGGATGCGTTTGTGCATCGACATCAGGATTGACTCTTAAAGAGATGGGTGCGCGCAGATTAAGTTCGGTGGCAACGCGATTTATTTTGTGTAGCTCTGCAATGGATTCCACATTGATGCATTTGACGCCTGCTTTAAGCGCAGTCGCAATTTCAGAGGCTGACTTGCCAACACCTGCAAATACTAGGCTCTTTGGGTCTGAACCAATTGCTAATGCACGAGCCAGTTCACCACCACTTACCAAATCAAAGCCTGCACCGAGTTGTTTAAAGTAATCAATCACTGCTAAATTGCTGTTAGCTTTCATGGCGTAATGAACGCGGGCGCGACGAGCGCCTTTTGTATCCACGCAGGCTTTGTCATAGGCTTGGTAAGCCTCAGTCAATGCTTTTTTGCTGTAAACGTAGAGTGGCGTACCAAATTCTTTTGCTAAATCTGCCAGTGGAATTTCTTCGGCAAACCAATTGCCGTCACGCTCAGTAAACCCAGATAACTTTGGAAGAGGAATTGCTTTGCTTGTCATTACTTAACCGAAGAAGAGGGGGTGGTGCTAGTGGGTGACGGATAGAGCGTACCTTTAGTCTCTGGTTCTGTAGGAGCCGTAGGGGCGGGTGGCACATTTGGCATATATAGAGGCCCCCTAACCCCACATCCAACAAGGGATATTAGGAGGCTAATACCGAGGGCTCTATTAAGAATCGCTATCATGAATGTCTCTAAAACGAATGGTTGAATATAGCATGCAGGGCTCGGATATGAATCCAAATAATTCAGGTGTTGAAACCATTGATGACAAGCAGTTTTACCAATTGGGTAGCAATTTACTGCAGTCAATTGAGGTTGCATTAGAAGCCGCTGACGACCAGTTGGATCTGGATTTAGATGTCGAGCGTCAGGGTGGTAATGTTATCAATATTCACTTTCGGGATAAAAGTGTGATTGTGGTCAATACCCAGCCACCTTTACATGAAATATGGGTGGCGGCTAAATCCGGCGGATATCACTATCGCTGGGCTGGGACTATGGCCAAACCTTTGTGGCTCGATACCAAGACTGGTAAGGAGCTGTTAAGTGATTTATCAGAATTCGCTAGTGCCCAAGCAGGGCAACCGGTCAAGATTCAGCTGATCAAAGCTTAAGCGGCGCCAGTTGCAGCTAAGGTCTCAATCACCTGAGCGTTTGGCACGCTCTTGATTTGGGCCTTACCCATTTTTTCTAAAACAACGTAGCGGATCTGACCACCCTCTGTTTTTTTATCCACTTGCATGAGCTCCATGTAGCGCTCGGCACCAAATTTTGGTGGGGTGATCGGAAGATTCATCGACTGAATAATCTTCGTAAGACGCTCAACTTCCGCCTTGCTAATGAAATTCAGTCTGCAAGATAAATCTGCACCAAGCACCATGCCACAGCCAACAGCTTCACCATGCAACCATTCACCATAACCCATGCCAGCTTCAATCGCGTGGCCAAAGGTATGGCCAAAATTCAGGGTAGCCCGGATACCGCCTTCTCTCTCATCAGCAGAAACGACTGCGGATTTAATTTCGCAAGAACGCAATACGGCATGTCCCATCGCATCGGTATCGCAGGCCAGCAATGTTTTTGAGTTAGCTTCGATCCAATCCAAAAATTGCTCATCAGCAATGGCGCCATGCTTGACTACTTCTGCAAGACCTGCGGAGAGCTCACGTGGGGGTAATGTCTTGAGGGTGTTGAGATCTGCAATCACAGCAGCGGGTTGATGAAAGGCGCCAATCATGTTTTTGCCTAGAGGATGGTTGATGCCAGTTTTTCCACCAACAGAAGAATCTACTTGGGCTAAAAGTGTTGTGGGCACTTGAATAAAACGAATGCCACGCATGAAGCTAGCAGCCGCAAAGCCAGTCATATCGCCAATAACGCCACCACCCAGAGCTACCAACATCGTTTGGCGATCGGCGCCAAACTTTAGTAGGTCATCAAAAATGAGTTGGAGATTTTTCCAGTCTTTATAAGACTCACCATCAGGCAGAACAATCGTTCGTACTGGTTTGCCAAAGGTCTCTAAAGTTTTAGTAAGGCGTTGCGCGTACAAGGGGGCAACAGTTGTATTGGTCACGATGTAAATCGAGGTTGATTTTTCACAAGCGTTAAAGAGTGCAGGCTGATCAATTAAGTCAGTACCAATATGGATGGGATAGCTGCGGTTACCAAGATCAACTTCAAGTGTTTTCATCATAGTTTTCAAGCGGAAAGTTCAAGCTGCATGATTAAGGTATTGACCAGTTGATTGACACTAGGCTTGCCAGTTTCAATTACATGATCAGCAATCTCGCGATACAAAGGATCACGAATTGCATATAAATTTTCTAGAATTTTTTTTGCATCCCCATTACGAAGTAAGGGACGACCTTCGCCACCTTTGGTGCGATGCCATAACTCAACTGGATTAGCGTGTAGGTAAATGACAGTGCCTTGTTCGCTCAAAGCCTTGCGATTGTCAGGGAGCAGTACTGCACCACCGCCAGTAGCGAGAACGATATTTTTTTCATTGGTGACTTCACGAATAGCTTGCGCTTCGCGCTTGCGAAACCCTTCTTCGCCTTCCATCTCAAAGATGACCGGTATTTTTACGCCACACCGCTCTTCAATGACATGATCGGCATCTAAAAATCGACGCCCTAACTTTTTTGCGAGCACTTTACCAACGGTCGACTTACCGGCACCCATCAGGCCGATTAGGAAGATATTGTTTGTCGCAGAGTTCACCTCCTGATTTTATTAGTGTTTATCTAGAACGGTAGGAGTTAGGAAGACCAGGAGTTCAGTTTTATCTTTTAATTTGGATTTATGGCGAAATAAGTGGCCAATAAAGGGGATATCCCCCAATAACGGTACCTTGACCTCATCCTCTCTTTCGGTGGTTTGGAAGATTCCGCCAATAATTGCAGTCCCACCATTTTCAACGGTGACTTCTGAACTCAAGCTTTTGGTATCGATTGCATACCCTTGCTCTGTTTTCATGCCAATAGTGTCTTTGTTGATGCCAACCAACATCGAGATCTTTCCATCTGGATGAATTTTAGGTAGAACCTCTAAGCGCAGGTTGGCTTTTCTGAACTGCAATTTACTGCCATTTTGTGATGTGGTTTGATAGGGTAGTTCAGTACCTTGCTCAATCGTTGCCTTCACCTGATCTCCAGTCATGATCCGTGGGTTGGACAGAATCTTTCCCTGACCCTCTGATTCGAGTGCTGAAAGCTCCAGTTGCAAAAGACGACTGGCGTTTTTGGAAACTAAGGTTGCTGCGACTGCAGCAGGGTTAAAGCCATTTAAGCCTGCGCCAGCTAAATCAAAGTTGCCATCTATCTTGTTGTCTGGAACTCCACCAAAAGAGTGGGCCTGGTAGCCTAGCTTTGCACCAAGTTCTCGGGCGAACCGTTCGTCTGCCTCAACGATACGGGCTTCAATCAAGATTTGCTGGGGGCTATTGATGTGGTCTCCACCAAAAGGTAGTGCTGCGTCTTCGCGTCGATATTTCTGAAATGCTGCAATTTCTGCGTGTGGACCAATCCAATAAATATCTCCATTTCTGATTAAGCGCAAACCTCTGCTAGCCAAAATGGAGTGCAGAGCAGTTTGCCAAGGAGTATGGTGAAGTTCGACTGTGATCTTGCCTTTAATGGACTCACTTAATAAAAAATTGGTACTACCTAGCTTGGCAAGAATTTGTAAAAGTTCGGCCACATCAATGTCGGTAAATTGCAAGCTGATGGGTGCCTCAAATTGCTGCTTAGGTGTAGTCGAGCCCTTTGCAGATGGATCTAAAAAAATCACAAATAGACTTAACCCTAGGATGAGGTTTTTGAGTTGAATGGTCATTCAGTTTTGGATGGTTTGAGTGTGAGGGATTTGCCTTGGGAGTGGCTGAAGGTGGCAAGCTCTTTTTCAATGTTGTGCAACCTCCAATCACCCAGCGCTGAGGATCCTTTTTCAAGCATGACCGTTCCCTTTCCATTGTGGAAAAATGCCCGCTGCGACGAGTTGATTTGGCTAAGCCCCAAGTAGCGCCAACTGCGTAGTTCCGCTTCGAAAGGGATTGCTATAGGCTTAGGTTTTGAGACTATAGAAGGTGTATTCTTTCTTAGTGAGTGAATGCTCACTTCTAATAAGTCAATTGATTCATATAAATCATCTTCAATTTCGAGGACTTGTTCGTGTAAAGATGCTAGCTCCTTTCTTAGCTCAATAATCTCCTTTTGATTGCTCTCAAGTGGCAAGTCTTGATGGGAATTCATAGAGTCGTAAGCAGTAAATAGGGCAAGCCCGAGACCAATGAGTCCAATACCTAAAGCGATGAATAAGCCAATCTTTTTCAGATCTGCCAGGGGTAGAGTTTGGCTTGGGGGCTCTGATTTTGGAGGGGCCTTGGGGCTGCTGGATTTACGAATTCCATGGGGGTCTGGGATTGCTGGATCATCCCCAAGTTCGCTCAGAATTTCATCAAAAGACTGCGGGGAGATATGGCGTGATGGCATGCCCATATTTTGGGAATATGGGTGACAAAAAACTATCAGTCTTTATTGACTTGGTAGTCAGAAAACAAGGGTTTTGGAGCTTTCGGTGAAATTGCCTAAGCACCCTATAATTTGAGCATATGGCGCTTCCCCCAAAAGACAAGCAGACGTTTAATCAGCGTCCTATTCGTCAGCCCGACAGACGTCCACGTCAACCTCGAGTAGACCCAGGCTCGCCTCGTAAATCTTCAGGCAGTCCCCTTATTAAAGCACTCCTCATTATTGGAGTTGCTGCTGCATTGGTGGTAACGCTTTTGTTGGGTTACGCCTTTTTGGTAGCCAAACCTAATTTGCCAAAGATTTCCGCATTAACGGATTACAACCCTAAAACTCCTTTGCGTATTTATACGGCTGACAAAGTATTGATTGGTGAGTTTGGTGAAGAGCGCCGCAAGGTTATTCCTTTGAATGAGATTCCCATGAGCATGCGTAATGCGGTACTAGCAATTGAGGATGATCGCTTCTACTCCCATGGCGGTGTCGACTATGTGGGCATTCTTAGGGCTGCAGCAACAAATCTGCGGGGCCATCTCTCTCAAGGCGCATCGACTATCACGATGCAGGTCGCTCGCAACTTCTTCCTCAGCAATGAGAAAACCTTCAGTCGCAAAATCTATGAAGTCTTGTTGGCTTGGGAAATCGAGTCACAGTTAACCAAAGACAAGATTCTTGAAATCTATATGAATCAAATTTTCTTGGGTCAGCGTGCTTTTGGATTTTCTAGTGCGGCACAAATTTATTTTGGTAAAGAATTAAAAGACATCACGATTGCAGAATCTGCGATGTTGGCAGGTTTGCCTAAAGCACCTTCAGCCTATAACCCGGTAACCAACTTTAGGCGCGCCAAGATTCGTCAGGAATACATCTTGCAGCGTATGCGCGATCTTGGCTATATCAGCACTGAGGAATATCAAAAAGCAATGGCTGAAGAATTGCATATTCGCGGGCTAGGCAATGAGTTTGCGGTACGCGCAGATTTTCCTGCAGAGATGGTGCGTCAACTGCTCTTTAATCAATATGGAGAAGCGATTTACTCTCAAGGCATCGATGTTTACACCACTATTTTGAAGGCTGACCAAGATGCCGCCTATAAAGCGGTTCGTCGTGGAATCTTTGAATACGATTTGCGCCATGCTTACCGTGGGCCAGAAGGCTTTATCGAGCTACCTGAAGATCCAGTCAAACGTCAGCGTGCTATCGATGAAGCTTTGCTAGCCTATCCTCAGTTAGATGATTTGCAGTCTGGTGTAGTTTTGGATGTGAAGCCAAAAGAGATGCAGGTCATGATCTCTACAGGGGATACGATCACGATTAAAGGTGAGGGAATGAAGTTGGCTGCTGCATCTCTGACGGATAGCACTCAGCCCAAGAAAAGACTTCGTCCAGGTGCAATTGTGAGGTTGCTGTCAGAAGGGGGTATTTGGAAGCTAGCGCAGTTACCACAAGTAGAAGCCGCTTTTGTTTCGATGAATGCCGAAACGGGCGCGATTCTATCTTTGGTTGGTGGCTTTGACTTCCGTCGGAATCAATTTAATCACGTTACTCAGGCTTTGCGCCAACCAGGCTCCTCTTTCAAGCCCTTCATTTATGCTGCAGCAATTGAAAAAGGCTTTACGCCCAGCACGATGGTCAATGATGCGCCCCTCTCAATCGGTAGCTTAGAAACGGGTAGCCAGGCTTGGGAGCCAAAAAACTATGACGGTAAATATGACGGCATGATGCGTTTACGTAACGCATTGGCTAAATCTAAGAACTTGGTTTCCGTTCGTATTATTCGTGCGATTGGTCCTTCATATGCTCAAGAATATATTCAGCGCTTTGGCTTTGAGCCAGAGAAGCATCCACCGTACCTCACCATGGCTTTGGGTGCGGGATCTGTAACCCCTTTACAAATGGCTTCTGCATATAGTGTATTTGCTAATGGTGGTTATCGTGTTGATCCGTTCTTAATCGATAAGATGGTTGATGCTAAGGGTGCCGTTTTATTTGAAGCTAAACCTATTCGAGTGGGTGATGGCGCGCCTCGCGTCCTAGATGCACGTACCGCTTTTGTAATGGATAGCATGTTGCAAGAAGTCACTAAGACGGGTACTGCCGCGTCAGCACGTGCCAAGCTAGGGCGCAGTGATATCGCCGGTAAGACAGGCACCACCAACGAATCCCACGATGCTTGGTTCGCTGGGTATAACCCGAAAGTAGTTGCGATTGCCTGGATTGGATTTGATAAGCCAGCAAGCTTGGGTGATCGTGAAACCGGTGGTGGCCTCGCCTTACCAATGTGGATTTCGTATATGTCCACTGCCTTAAAAGATGCTCCACAAGAGTCACGTGCTGTTCCAGAGGGCGTCACTCAAGCTGATGGCGATTGGTTTATCCCAGAGTTCTCTCGTAGTGGTGGGGTTCGCGAACTACAGTAGTTCGTCATCATCATGGCTCGGCAAGCGCGCACTGTTATACCTGGCCAAGTAATGCATGTGATGGTTCGTGGCAACAACCGCGAAACGCTTTTCTTTAACGATGATGATCGTCGTATTTATTTAGAGTGGTTACGCGAAGCAGCTAGACAATTTAGATGTGCTGTCCACGCCTTTGCTTTAATGCCCAATCATGTACATTTACTGCTGACCCCTCAAAATGAAGATTCGTTGGCAAAGACAATGCAATCTTTAGGTCGTCGTTATGCACAGTATTTCAATCAACAACATCAACGATCGGGAACCATTTGGGAGGGAAGATACCGCTCTTCGCTGATTGACCCAGACTATTTTTTACGCTGTCAGCGCTACATTGAGTTAAATCCAGTACGAGCCGGTTACCAATCTAGCCCCCAAGATTCAGACTGGACAAGTTTTGCTACACACATTGGCGGTAATGCTGAACCATGGCTGGTTGATCATCAGTATTTTTGGAAATTGGGTAACACCCCTTTTGAGCGTCAAATGAAATGGGTAGATTTTGTGAAAGAGGGCGCTCCCCACTGGGAGGATCGCCAAATTACGGAATCCTTAATCCGCTCCAAGCCCTGGGTAAGCGATATTTATGCAAAAAAGCTATTTAAAGACACTCCTGAATTAACTCAGATCCGCCATCGTGGCCGCCCAAAGAAAATAAATTCTTTAAATTCAGTAAGATAGGGATTTTTAGCCATTTTTAGGGTTGTGAATTATTTTAACTCTGTCCCCATTTTAAAAATTCATTTTGGTGCGGCATCAAAATAAATGGGACAGACTCATTTTATTTCTATTGCATCGATATGGGTATTCACCTATATTTGATCTTCCAAAAGTTATTGAGCCTTTGTCGTTCCTCGGAAATACTATGACTACACAATTAAATTCAGATCTTCGCCCAATTGCACAGGGTCTATACGATCCACGAAATGAGCATGACGCTTGCGGCGTAGGTTTCGTTGCGCACATCAAAGGCAAGAAATCTCACGAGATCGTTTCTCAGGGTTTAAAAATTCTAGAGAACTTAGATCATAGGGGTGCGGTTGGTGCAGACCCATTGATGGGTGACGGTGCCGGTATCTTGATTCAGATTCCTGATACCTTGTATCGCGAAGAAATGGCCAAGCAAGGCATTACATTGCCACCATTTGGTGAGTATGGCGTTGGCATGATTTTCTTGCCAAAGGAACATGCATCCCGTTTAGCTTGCGAACAAGAATTAGAGCGCACAGTGCGTTTAGAGGGACAAGTTGTTTTGGGTTGGAGAGATGTCCCGGTTGATGTGAAATTGCCGATGTCGCCAACGGTGCAAATGACAGAGCCATTCATTCGTCAAATTTTTATCGGTCGTGGTCGCGACATTATGACAACCGATGCGCTTGAGCGGAAGTTGTATGTGATTCGCAAAACTGCAAGTCATGCAATTCAAGATTTGCATTTGAAGCACGGTAAAGAATATTTCGTTGCTTCGATGTCTGCGCGCACCATTGTTTACAAAGGTTTGCTCTTGGCAAATCAAGTAGGGGCCTACTACCAAGATCTGCAAGATCCACGCACTATATCGGCGCTAGCCCTTGTGCATCAACGCTTCTCGACCAATACATTCCCTGCTTGGGAGTTGGCTCACCCATATCGCATGATTGCTCATAACGGTGAAATTAATACCGTTAAAGGTAACGTAAATTGGGTTAACGCACGCGAAGGCGCAATCAGCTCTCCAGTGCTCGGCGATGATTTACAAAAATTATGGCCATTGATTTATCCAGGCCAATCAGACACCGCTTGCTTTGATAACTGTTTGGAGTTGTTGGTGATGTCGGGTTATCCATTGGCTCAAGCAATGATGATGATGATTCCTGAGGCATGGGAACAGCACACATTAATGGATGACAATCGCCGCGCATTCTATGAGTATCACGCAGCAATGATGGAGCCATGGGATGGCCCTGCTGCGATGGCATTTACTGATGGCCGTCAAATTGGCGCAACCTTGGATCGCAATGGTTTGCGTCCAGCACGTTATTACGTAACTGATGATGATTTAGTCATCATGGCTTCTGAAGCAGGTGTATTACCAATTCCTGAAAGCAAGATTGTTCAAAAATGGCGCTTGCAACCAGGCAAGATGTTCATGATTGACATGGAACAAGGTCGCATCATTGATGACGTTGAGCTCAAGAATGCTGTTTCTAAGGCTAAGCCATATAAGAGCTGGATCGATGCGGTTCGCGTCAAGTTGGATGAAGTCGATGCCAGTAAGGCAGACTTGGTTGATGAGAAAACAACTATTCGTCCAGCGGCAAAATTATTAGATCGCCAACAGGCATTTGGTTACACCCAAGAAGATATCAAGTACCTCATGGCTCCAATGGCTATGAATGGTGAAGAGGCGATTGGTTCAATGGGTAATGACAGCCCATTGGCAGTCCTTTCAAATAAGAACAAGCCTTTATATAACTACTTTAAGCAATTGTTTGCGCAAGTGACCAATCCTCCGATTGATCCAATTCGCGAGAACATGGTGATGTCTTTGGTTTCTTTCATTGGGCCTAAGCCGAACTTGTTAGATACCAACAATATTAATCCTCCAATGCGCTTAGAAGTGAGTCAGCCTATTTTGGATTTTGATGACATCACCAAGATTCGCCACATTGGCCACTACACCAATGGTAAGTTCCGCTCATATGAGTTAGATATTTGCTACCCAGCCGCATGGGGTAAGGCTGGTATTGAAGCGCGTTTAGCTTCTTTGTGCGCCGAAGCTGCTGATGCAGTTCGTTCTGGCTATAACATTTTGATCGTGAGCGATCGTCAGGTAGATGAGAAACACGTTGCTATTCCTGCGTTGTTGGCTACCTCAGCAATTCACCAACACTTGGTGGAAAAAGGTTTGCGTACTAGCGTTGGTCTCGTTGTTGAAACTGGCAGCGCACGTGAGACCCATCACTTTGCGCTCTTGGCGGGTTATGGTGCGGAAGCCGTTCATCCGTACCTCGCGATGGAAACGTTGACAGACTTAGCTAAAGGTTTATCAGGCGACTTGTCTGGTGAAAAAGCAGTGAAGAATTTTGTAAAGGCTGTTGGTAAGGGCTTACAAAAAGTCATGTCCAAAATGGGCATCTCTACTTACATGTCTTATACCGGATCACAGATTTTTGAAGCAATTGGCTTAAACCGCGACATCATTGATCAGTACTTCAAGGGCACCCCATCAAACGTTGGCGGCATCGGTGTATTTGAAGTAGCTGAAGAAGCATTGCGCATGCACAGTGCCGCATTCGGCAATGATCCTGTGCTGACCAATATGCTCGATGCTGGTGGCGAATATGCATTCCGTATTCGTGGCGAGAATCACATGTGGACTCCTGACACGATTGCGAAGTTGCAACATTCAACACGTATTGGTGCAGATAAGGGCTATCAGACTTATAAAGAGTACGCCAACATCATCAACGATCAAACCAAGCGTCAAATGACTTTGCGTGGCTTGTTTGAATTCAAGATTGATCCAAGCAAAGCGATTCCATTAGATGAAGTTGAGCCAGCAAAAGAGATCGTCAAGCGTTTTGCGACGGGTGCGATGTCTTTGGGTTCAATCTCTACTGAGGCGCATGCTACCTTGGCGATTGCCATGAACCGTATTGGCGGCAAGTCCAACACTGGCGAGGGCGGCGAGGATCCAAATCGTTATGTCAACGAACTCAAAGGGATTCCAATCAAGAAAGGCGAAACCCTTTCTAGCATTTTGGGTAGTGATGTTGTAGAGGCCAATATTCCATTATTGGATGGCGACTCATTGCGCTCCAAAATTAAACAAGTAGCATCTGGCCGTTTCGGCGTAACTACTGAGTATCTGCGCTCTGCTGATCAATTGCAGATCAAGATGGCCCAAGGCGCTAAGCCAGGTGAAGGCGGTCAGTTGCCAGGTGGAAAGGTGTCTGACTACATTGGTAAGTTGCGCTTCTCAGTGCCAGGCGTTGGTTTGATTTCTCCCCCTCCGCACCATGATATTTACTCAATTGAAGATATTGCTCAGTTGATTCATGACTTAAAGAATGTCAATCCAAAAGCTGACGTTTCAGTGAAGTTGGTTTCTGAAGTCGGTGTTGGTACAGTTGCTGCTGGTGTTGCTAAGGCTAAAGCAGATCACGTCGTGATCGCTGGTCATGATGGCGGTACCGGTGCATCACCACTTTCTTCCATTAAGCATGCTGGTTCACCATGGGAATTAGGCTTGGCTGAAACACAGCAAACCTTGGTTCTCAATGGCTTGCGTAGCCGTATCCGTGTTCAAGCGGATGGTCAAATGAAGACTGGTCGCGATGTGGTGATCGGCGCTTTATTGGGTGCGGATGAGTTCGGTTTTGCAACTGCTCCATTGGTTGTTGAGGGTTGCATCATGATGCGTAAGTGCCATTTGAATACTTGCCCAGTCGGCGTTGCTACTCAAGACCCAGAATTGCGCAAGAAGTTCTCTGGCAAACCAGAGCACGTCGTGAATTTCTTCTTCTTTATTGCAGAAGAGGCGCGCGAGATCATGGCGCAATTGGGTATTCGTAAGTTTGATGACTTGATCGGCCGCGTTGATTTGCTCGATACACGTAAGGGCATTGAAAACTGGAAAGTGCATGGCTTAGATTTCAGCAAGATTTTTGCTGCACCACAGGTAGCAAGCGATGTTCCTCGTTACCAAGTGTTGACACAAGATCATGGCTTGGCAAGTGCCCTAGATAACATCTTGATTGAGAAGAGTGAGCCTGCCTTAGAGCGTGGCGAGAAAGTCTCTTTCATCGTTCCGGTGAAGAATGTGAACCGTACAGTTGGCGCAATGCTCTCAGGCGAAGTAGCCCAGCGCTATGGTCATGCAGGCTTGCCAGATGACACGATTCATATTCAATTAAATGGCACTGCAGGCCAAAGCTTTGCAGCATTCTTGGCTCACGGCATCACCTTGGATCTAGTCGGTGACGGTAATGACTATGTAGGTAAAGGTTTGTCAGGCGGTCGCGTAATCGTTCGTGCTCCACATGAATTCCGTGGCGATACTGCAAAGAACATCATTGTTGGTAATACCGTTCTATACGGTGCAATTGCTGGCGAAGCATTCTTTAATGGCGTTGCGGGCGAGCGTTTTGCAGTTCGTAACTCTGGCGCAACTACTGTTGTTGAAGGTACTGGCGACCACGGATGTGAGTACATGACTGGCGGTACCGTGGTAGTTCTTGGTACAACCGGCCGTAACTTTGCCGCAGGTATGAGTGGTGGTATTGCTTATGTTTACGACGAAGATGGTTTGTTCGATAAGCGTTGCAATACCAGCATGGCAACTTTGGAAAAAGTTCTGCCTTCTGCAGAGCAAAACGCCAAGATGCCGAAGTCTGAATGGCATGCCCCCGTTGACGTAAAAGATGGTGGTGAGCGCTTAACAGATGAGCAAATCTTGAAGACCTTGATTGAGCGTCATTTCCGTTACACCGGCTCAGAGCGCGCTAAAGCACTCTTGGCTGATTGGGAAAATGCTCGTGGTCGTTTTGTGAAGGTTCTCCCAACTGAGTACAAGCGTGCTTTAGGTGAGTTGTGGGAAAAGGCTCAGAAAAAAACAGTTGCTGCTTAAGTAGCTCAAATAGACAGATGGATATTAAGAAAAGATACTAAGGATTAGATATGGGTAAGGTCACTGGATTTATGGAGTTTGAGCGTGTCGATGAAACATACGAAGCGCCAGTTAAACGCCTCCACCATTACAAAGAGTTCGTTGCCGCATTAACTGACGAAGAAGCAAAAGTACAGGGCGCACGCTGTATGGATTGCGGTATCCCGTTCTGTAATAACGGCTGTCCTGTTAACAACATCATTCCCGACTTTAATGATTTGGTGTTTCATAACGATTGGAAGAATGCCTTAGATGTTTTGCAATCTACCAATAACTTCCCAGAGTTCACTGGCCGTATCTGTCCAGCACCTTGCGAAGCTGCTTGCACATTAGGCATCAATCGTGCACCAGTTGGCATTAAGTCAATTGAGCATGCGATTATTGATAAAGGTTGGGAAAGCGGTTGGGTAAAACCTCAGCCATCTAAAACCAAGACTGGTAAAAAGGTAGCGATTGTTGGTGGTGGCCCTGCTGGTATGGCGGCTGCTCAGCAATTGGCACGTGTCGGTCATGATGTAACTGTATTTGAAAAGAATGATCGCGTTGGCGGTTTACTTCGCTATGGTATTCCTGACTTCAAGATGGAAAAATGGTTAATTGATCGCCGCGTAGAGCAAATGCAAGCTGAGGGTGTGAAATTTGAAACCAGTGTTTTCGTCGGCAAAGAAGTAATAGGCGCTGAAGTCAAAAACTACTCAACGAAAACTGTCTCACCTGAACAATTGATGAAAGATTTTGATGCAGTAGTAATTACTGGTGGCGCAGAGCAACCACGGGATTTACCTGTGCCTGGCCGTGAATTGGCTGGTGTTCACTATGCATTGGAATTTTTGATTCCTCAGAATAAAGAAAATGCTGGTGACTTTAAAAACGAAATTCGTGCAACTGATAAACATGTTGTTGTGATTGGCGGTGGCGATACTGGATCTGATTGCGTTGGTACTTCCAACCGTCATGGCGCAACCAAGATTACTCAGTTCGAATTACTCCCTCAGCCACCAGAAGTTGAAAACAAGCCTTTGGTATGGCCATATTGGCCAACGAAGTTGCGCACCTCTTCTTCTCATGAAGAAGGTTGCGATCGTGATTGGTCAGTTGGCACTAAGCGTTTTGAAGGCAAAAACGGCAAAGTTGAGAAATTGATTGGCGTTCGTTTGGAGTGGAAAGACGGCAAGATGTCCGAAGTTCCTAACTCTGAATTTGAGATCAAGGCAGATTTAGTACTTTTGGCAATGGGCTTTGTATCTCCAGTTCAGCAAGTCCTTAATGCATTCGGCGTTGAGAAAGATCCTCGCGGGAATGCAAAAGCAACAGTAGATGGGCAAAACGCTTACCAAACCAATGTTCCTAAGGTATTTGCTGCTGGGGATATGCGCCGTGGTCAATCTTTGGTGGTTTGGGCAATTCGTGAAGGCCGCCAATGCGCTCAAGCAGTAGACCAGTATCTGATGGGGTCATCTGTTTTACCCCGATAATATCGGGGATATGAACATTTTTCAGCCAAGCGCATTGGATGTCAAAAAGCCACTAGGTGAAGTTGTCGTTTCGATTAAGGACGTCAACTTTTCCTATGCGCCTGGTGAGCGACAAATATTGTCGGGACTCAATATGGAGTTTCGTCGAGGTCAAGTGGTTGCTGTCATGGGTGGTTCTGGTTGCGGTAAAACGACCATTCTGCGTTTGATCGGTGGTCAATTCACAGCTCAAGCAGGACAGGTTTTATTTGAGGGTCAAGACATTGGCAAGATGAGTGGTGATGCACTCATGGCTGCTCGTCGGCGCATGGGTATGCTTTTTCAGTTTGGCGCCTTGTTCACCGATCTCAGTGTTTTTGAAAACGTGGCCTTTCCATTACGCGAACATACTGATTTAAGTGAAGAGCTTTTGCGCTCATTAGTTTTGATGAAACTCAATGCAGTGGGTTTGCGTGGTGCGCGTGATTTAATGCCATCGCAAATTTCGGGTGGCATGGCTAGGCGGGTTGCTCTTGCTAGAGCGATTGCGTTAGATCCTCCGCTCATCATGTATGACGAGCCATTCGCTGGTTTGGATCCGATTTCTCTTGGCATCACTGCACGCTTAATTCGTGATCTCAATAATGCCCTGGGAGCCACGAGTTTATTAGTTACTCATGATGTTGAAGAAACTTTTGAAATCGCTGATTACGTCTACTTCATTGCCGATGGAAAAATTGGAGCGCAAGGTACGCCAGAGGATTTAAGTCGCTCTACAGATCCTTTTGTAAGGCAGTTTTTGGATGCCGCACCTGATGGTCCTGTGCCATTTCATTACCTAGGACAAAGCTTGGCTGAAGATTTTGGAGTGAGAGTTTAATGACTGCGCTTCACAAACTTTTAGATCTTTTAGGCGATCTCGGTTTTTTTATTCGTCGTAATTTAGCGAGCCTTGGTCTTGCAACACGTATGTTTGCTGCTGTCATTTGGCGCTCAGGTTTTTTATTAAAAAGACCACGTTTAGTACTTGATCAAATTTTATTTGTTGGCAATCACTCTTTTGTAATCATTGCTGTTTCTGGTTTATTTGTTGGATTTGTTTTGGGGCTTCAGGGTTACTACACCTTAAATCGTTATGGCTCAGAGCAAGCCTTGGGTTTATTGGTTGCTTTGTCTCTGACGCGTGAACTAGGCCCCGTCATTACTGCTTTATTGTTTGCAGGGCGGGCTGGTACTTCACTAACTGCAGAAATTGGCTTGATGAAGGCTGGTGAGCAGCTCAGCGCTATGGAAATGATGGCCGTAGATCCTTTGGGTCGAGTAATTGCCCCGCGGTTATGGGCGGGCATTATTTCCATGCCTATTTTGGCCACCATCTTTACTGCTGTAGGCGTTATTGGGGGCTATTTTGTTGGCGTGCCATTGATTGGTGTCGATTCTGGGGCATTCTGGTCGCAAATGCAGGGTGGCGTTGATCTTTTTTCCGATATTGGAAATGGCCTGATTAAAAGTTTGGTATTTGGTGTGGCAGTGACATTTATTGCCTTGTACCAAGGTTATGAAGCAAAACCAACGCCTGAGGGTGTTTCGCAAGCAACTACACGTACCGTGGTGATTTCTTCTTTGTCGGTTTTGGCATTGGATTTCTTGCTAACCGCGATGATGTTTTCGAATTAGAAAGAATAAACTGAGGCTCTTATGAGAAAAAGTGCAATTGATATCTGGGTAGGAATTTTTGTTGCCATCGGTTTATTGGCCGCATTATTTCTGGCATTGAAAGTTGGCAACATGAATGCAGTGTCATTTGCACCGACATACAAAATCTCAGCGCGCTTTGACAACATCGGTGGATTAAAACCACGTGCGCCTGTAAAGAGTGCCGGTGTGGTGGTGGGGCGTATTGCCAACATCTCGTTTGATGACAAAACCTATCAAGCAACCGTCATGATGACCATCGAAGATTCTTATAAGTTCCCTAAGGATTCATCTGCAAAGATTTTGACTTCAGGTCTATTGGGCGAACAGTACATTGGCCTTGAGGCTGGCGGGTCAGATGATATGTTGGTCAACGGCGAAAAGATTTCGCAAACCCAATCAGCAATTGTTCTTGAGAATTTAATCAGTCAGTTCTTGTACAACAAAGCGGCTGATAGTGGTCAAGAGAAGAGTGCAGCAAAATAATGTTCTGCGCGGCCAAAATTATTAGCAAGATTCGGCAATTTATCTTGCTTAGTATGGCCGCTGCGTTAGTAGGCTGTGCTTCCATTCCTGCTGGGGTAGAGCCCTCTCCAAATGATCCATGGGAGCCATTTAACCGTTCCGTATTTGAATTTAACGAAGGCTTAGATGCCTATTTGTTAAAACCTGTGGTGGCGGGATATCGATTTGTATTGCCTGAGCTTGTTCGCGATGGTATCTATAACTTCTTTAGCAATTACAACGATATCTATAACGTTGCATATAACTTGCTTCAGGGTAAACCAGGCTATGCCTTCAATGATTTAATGCGCGTGGTTGTGAATACGACGATGGGTTTGGGAGGCTTCATCGATTTGGCGACACCAGGCGGTCTTGAAAAGCATAAAGAAGATTGGGGTCAAACTCTTGGCGTATGGGGTGTTCCTTCCGGCCCATATGTCGTTCTGCCATTCTTTGGGCCAAGCAACGTACGCGATACCTTTGGTACGGTTGCCGATTTAGAGTCCGACTACCTCTTTAAGTACGTTAAGGATGTAGGCTTGCGTAATAGCATTACTGGCTTGCGTGTAGTGAATGCCCGCAATACCTACTACGAGGCTGGCGACTTGCTAGATGGCGCCGCAATTGATAAGTACAGTTTTATGCGTGATGCTTATATTCAAAGACGTGCGTATCAAATTAATGAGGGTCGAGATGACGAAGAACCTCAGATGCCTGTTTACGAGAATCCTTACGAGTAAGCGTATTGTATGAGGGGCTAAAATCAGCCCTGACGAGATAACTAGAGCGAGACAGAAAAATGAAGAGCTTCAAACGGATATCTAAATACCTGGGCATGACTTTGCTTTTGGTTTCTGGTGCGCTATTTGCGCAAGTGCCTGACCAGGCAACTCCTCCAGACGCCCTAATTAAGATGGTCGTTACAGACGTGATGGCTTCTGTAAAGGCGGATCCAGAAATTCAAAAAGGCAATATTCCAAAAATCGTCGATTTGGTTGAAAAGAAAATTGTTCCGTATGCCGATATGCGTCGTACTACTGAAATGGCGATGGGTCCGAATTGGAAAAAAGCAACTCCTGAGCAACAGGCTCAACTCACTTCTGAATTTAAGGGCCTGCTAATTCGTACTTACTCTGGCGCTCTCAGTCAATTACGTGATCAGACCGTGCAATTTAAAGCGCTACGTGCAGCCCCAGACGACAAAGATGTCGTTGTTAAAACTGTTGTTCTTGGCCGCGGTGATCCGGTACCTTTGGATTACCGCCTGGAGAAAACGGATAAAGGTTGGAAGGTATACGACATGAACATCATGGGTGTTTGGTTGGTCGAAGCCTATCGAAATCAATTTTCAAATCAAATTAGTCAAAACGGTATTGAAGGTCTTGTGAAGTTTTTGCAAGATCGCAACAAACAATTAGCCACTGCTAAGCCAGCAAATTAATATAAGTACTTGGACATGCCATTTCTTTTGCCACAAACAGTTACACAAGAAAATGCTCTGCAGTTGCAGAAAGAGGGCTTACTAAACGCCGCCGCATTAAAAATAATCGACTGCTCTGCGCTTAAAGATTTTGATTCGACTGTTCTGACTGTATTGCTGGCTTGGCAAAAAAAGTTACAGGCTGATGGACAATCTTTATCGGTTCAGAACTCTCCTGAAAAACTTAAAGTGTTGGCCAATGTATATGGCATCTCTGCATTGCTAGGTTTGTAAGAGCATGCATTCAGCAATTTCTATTAAGAACATATCAAAGCAATACGGAGCTCTTCAAGCGCTCGATGATGTTTCATTGGCAATCGAGCCTGGGGAGTTTTTTGGCCTCCTGGGGCCCAATGGCGCTGGAAAAACTACGCTAATTTCCATTTTGGCTGGCTTAGTGCGAGCAGACAAAGGCCATGCAGCGATTTTGGGTGCCGATGTTCAGACTTCATTTCGTGAAGCCCGTCGTATGCTTGGCGTTGTTCCCCAAGAATTAGTGTTTGATCCATTTTTTACTGTTCGCGAGACCTTGCGCTTCCAGTCGGGTTACTTTGGCATCCGCAACAATGATGCATGGATCGACGAGATCATGGCCAATTTAGATCTCACTGGTAAAGCCGATAGCAATATGCGTGCATTATCGGGCGGTATGAAGCGCCGTGTATTGGTTGCTCAAGCCTTGGTCCATAGACCACCCGTCATTATTTTAGATGAGCCTACAGCGGGTGTTGATGTTGAGTTACGTCAGTCCTTGTGGCAATTTATTAGCCGTTTGAATCAAGATGGCCACACCATTGTGTTGACGACGCATTACCTAGAAGAAGCAGAGGCTTTGTGCCAGCGCATTGCAATGCTCAAGCAAGGCAAGATTGTTGCTTTGGACACTACCGCTAACTTACTAGCGCGTTATGGCTCCGTGAAAAAAGATGGCGAAGGCAAAACCGATCTCGAAGAGGTTTTTGTCAACATCATGTCAGGGGGTGCATTGTGAAGAATGCTTCAAATAAGGCTTTAAGCAAGCCTACTCTTGAATATGGCAGCGGCTTTCCAACTCTATTACTAAAGGAAGTAAAGCGTTTTTATAAGGTGGCGTTTCAGACCGTAGCTGCACCAGTATTAACCGCAGTGCTTTACCTCATGATCTTCGGGCATGTATTAGAGGGTAGAGAAGTCTACGGGCGTTTAAGTTATACCGCCTTTTTAATTCCAGGTTTGGTCATGATGAGCGTATTGCAAAATGCGTTTGCTAACACTTCGTCATCACTCATTCAGTCCAAAGTGACTGGTAACTTGGTATTTGTATTACTTGCGCCTTTGAGTCATTTTGAGTTTTATGCGGCGTATATTTTGGCTGCGGTATTTCGTGGAATTGTTGTTGGCCTAGGCGTATTTTTCATTACTATCTTCTTTGGGCTGCCTTCGTTGGAATATCCTTTATGGATTTTGGCATTTGCTTTTTTGGGTGCTGCCATTTTGGGTAGTCTGGGCTTGATTGCGGGCATTTGGGCTGATAAATACGATCAGCTGGCTGCTTTTCAGAACTTCATCATCATGCCTGCCACGATGCTGTCAGGAGTTTTTTATTCCATCCATTCCTTGCCGCCAGCTTGGCAGGTGGTATCCCATTTCAACCCATTCTTTTACATGATTGACGGATTTCGCTATGGGTTCTTTGGAGTCTCTGATGTATCCCCATGGAGCAGCCTCGCAATCGTCTTGTGTTTCTTTGTAGTGGTTTCAGCGATTGCTTTGCGCTTATTACAAAAGGGCTATAAGCTCCGACATTAATTATTGATACTGACTAGATTTATTAGGAGAGAAGTATGTTGCCAACCCCCGAGCAAATTGAGGGCTATATCAAAAACGGTATTAACTGTACTCACATTCAAGTTGAGGGTGATGGACAACATTTTTTCGCAACGATTGTTAGCCCAGAGTTTGAGGGCAAACGTTTAGTGCAGCGTCATCAATTGGTTTATGGTGCAATGGGCGATCGCATGAAGGCTGAAGTGCACGCACTTTCAATCAAGGCTTTTACGCCTGAAGAGTTTGCACAAAACCCAGCTGCCTAAGAAAACAGCAATCAGATTTAAATCACATTAAAAAGATTTTATTGGAATCGTTTCATGGATAAATTAAGAATGGTAGGCGGGACCTCACTCAAGGGTGAGGTCAAGATTGCTGGAGCCAAAAATGCCGCTTTACCAATTCTGTGTGCTTGTCTGTTGACCAATGAGACAGTAGTCTTACGTAATCTTCCAGATCTGCAAGATGTGCGCACCATGCTTAAGCTTTTACAGGAGATTGGTGTGGAGGTAAGCTATCCAAATACTGGAGATCGTAATCATGTTGTGCTCAATGCCGCAGTAATTAAGAGCTCAGAGGCAACCTATGAGATGGTGAAAACCATGCGCGCCTCTATCTTGGTGCTCGGCCCGCTTCTCGCCAGAATGCATAGCGCTAAGGTGTCATTGCCCGGTGGCTGTGCAATTGGCGCCCGTCCAGTTGATCAGCACATCAAAGGTCTAAAGGCTATGGGTGCAAGCATCAAGATTAAGAGTGGCTATATTCAAGCAGAAACCAAGCCACAAAAAGATCGTCTTAAGGGCGCTTCGATTTTGACTGACATGATTACGGTCACTGGCACAGAAAATTTATTAATGGCTGCTACATTGGCCTCTGGCACTACGATTTTAGAAAATGCTGCGCGTGAGCCAGAGGTTGGTGACTTGGCTGAGTTGCTCGTCAAGATGGGTGCCAAGATTTCCGGGATCGGTAGCGATCGTTTGGTGATTGAAGGTGTCGAGAAATTGCATGGTGCTGAGCATTCCGTGATTCCGGATCGTATTGAAGCAGGCACTTTCCTGTGTGCGGTTGCTGCTGCTGGTGGCGAGATTTTGGTAACGCACTGCCGTCCCGATACGCTTGATGCTGTAATAGTAAAACTTAAGGAGACTGGTCTTCAGATGGAGATGGGCCCTGATTGGATTAAAGCTTCCATGCATTCTCGTCCTAAGGCAGTGAGTTTCCGCACATCAGAGTACCCAGCATTTCCAACCGATATGCAGGCCCAGCTGATGGCAGTCAATGCTGTGGCAACCGGAAGCTCGACTATTACCGAGACGATCTTTGAAAATCGTTTTATGCACGTTCAAGAACTCAATCGTTTGGGAGCTGATATCGCAATTGAAGGCAATACTGCCATTGCCCAGGGCGTAGACAAGCTCTCTGGCGCGATTGTGATGGCAACCGATCTTCGTGCTTCAGCTAGCTTGGTAATCGCTGGTCTTGCTGCCCAGGGCGAAACCCAAGTGGATCGGATTTACCATTTGGATCGGGGATATGACCGTATGGAGCAGAAGTTGACGCTATTAGGCGCCAACATTGAGCGCGTCAAGTAAGGCTGAGGGATAATTAAGTCATGAAATTGACTTTAGCCCTCTCTAAGGGCCGCATCTTCGAAGAGACTGCAGAGATTCTGTCTAAGGTCGGTATTGTGCCGAAAGAGGATCCTGAGAAGTCTCGCAAACTCATTATTGAGACATCCAATCCGGATGTGCGCTTGATTATTGTGCGCGCTTCAGATGTGCCAACCTATGTTCAATTTGGTGGAGCTGATTTTGGTGTGGCAGGTTTAGATATATTAATGGAAAAAGGTACTGACGGTTTGTATGTCCCTTTTGATCTGAATATTGCCAAGTGTCGTATGTCAGTCGCAGTGCGTGAAGGCTTTGATTACGCTGCAGCAGTCAAACAAGGCTCACGCTTAAAAGTTGCGACAAAGTATGTCAATTGCGCGCGTGACCACTTTGCCAACAAAGGTGTGCATATCGATACGATTCAGCTCTACGGCTCAATGGAGCTTGCTCCCTTGGTGGGCTTAGCTGATGCAATCGTAGATTTAGTTTCTACTGGTAATACGCTCAAAGCAAATGGCTTGATTGAGGTTGAGCCTATTGCGGATATCAGCGCACGTTTAGTGGTGAATCAAGCTTCGTATAAACGTAAGCGTGCTCAGCTACAACCTATTTTTGATTTGTTGAAGTAAGCCAAAAAACACATTCAATGTCTTCACAAGTTAAGGTCAAGCGTCTCAACAGCAAAGATGCGGGTTTCAAAGAAACACTGCTCTCTAGCCTTTCTTTACCAATGGTTGATGATGAGGCGATTGATACTGTTGTAGTCAAAATTTTGGCGGCAGTGAAGGAGCAGGGCGATGCAGCTGTGCTTGATTTTACAAAGCAATTTGATCGCTTAAATGTTTCCAGCATATCTGAGTTAGAAATCCCTCGTAAAGATTTAGAGCAAGCCTACAAATCTTTGTCGACTGAACAGAAAAATGCCCTTGATATCGCCGCTAAACGAGTGCGTGCGTATCACGAGAAACAAAAGATCGAAGCAGGCTGTCACTCTTGGGAATATGAAGAGGCGGATGGTACTCGTCTTGGTCAAAAAGTAACACCGTTGGATCGTGTTGGAATCTATGTGCCTGGCGGTAAAGCAGCTTATCCCTCGTCCGTGCTGATGAATGCGATTCCTGCAAAGGTTGCAGGTGTAGCAGAGGTCATCATGGTTGTGCCTACACCAGATGGCGCCCGCAATCCTTTGGTATTGGCTGCAGCGTATTTAGCTGGCGTAGATCGTGTTTTTACTATTGGTGGCGCCCAAGCTGTGGGTGCCTTAGCTTACGGTACAAAAACGATTCCATCGGTAGATAAGATTGTTGGTCCAGGCAATGCTTATGTCGCTGCCGCTAAGCGCAGAGTCTTTGGTGCGGTGGGCATTGACATGATTGCAGGGCCTTCTGAGATTTTGGTTTTATGCGATGGCTTTAGTAATCCTGATTGGGTTGCAATGGACTTGTTCTCACAGGCAGAGCATGATGAGCAGGCGCAATCAATCTTGTTATGTCCAGATCCAGCCTATATTGAAAAAGTGCAGGCAAGCATCAACAAGTTACTTCCTGAAATGCCTAGAGCAAAAGTCATCGAAAGTTCTCTAGCCAATCGTGCCCTGCTGATTGAGGTTGGGGATATGGCGGAGGCTTGCGAAATTGCCAATGCTATCGCTGCCGAACACTTAGAGATTTGTGCCGCAGAGCCACGGAAGTGGGCTGAAAAAATTCGTCATGCGGGTGCTATTTTTATGGGTAATTACACCAGTGAATCTCTTGGTGACTACTGTGCTGGCCCTAACCATGTATTGCCGACGGCTAGGACAGCTCGTTTCTCATCACCACTAGGTGTTTATGACTTTATCAAGCGCTCAAGCATGATTGAGGTGAGTGAGGCCGGCGCTCAAACCTTAGGTGCTGTGGCTAGTACGTTAGCCCATGGTGAAGGCTTACAGGCACACGCACGTGCCGCTGAAATGCGTTTGAAGAAATAAAATCGAAAGTAATTAAGTAAAAAGTTAGGCGAGGATTTCTTTTAAGGCGGCGACAAGTTCGCCGCTTTGTTCATCCGTGCCAATCGTAATGCGCAAAAATTGTTCAATGCGTGCCGATTTGAAATGGCGAACGATGATTCCACGATCTCTCAAGGCTTGATATAACTTAGCCCCGCTATGTTTTGGGTGGCGAGTAAAAATAAAGTTTGCTGTTGATGGCAAGGTATCAAAGCCCAAGGCATTTAATTGCTCAACTAATTTTGTGCGCGTCTGAATGACTTTGGCGCTAGTTGCCTCTAAATGCGCTTGATCTTCAATTGCAGCAATTGCGCCTACCTGAGCCAGTCGCCCTAAAGGGTAGGAGTTAAAGCTATTCTTAACGCGCTCTAAGCCTTCAATCAGGGCAGGATGGCCAATGGCAAAGCCTACTCGCAGGCCAGCCAATGCTCTAGATTTTGAGAGTGTGTGAACTACCAAAAGATTTTCAGGACAGCTGCCGCCACACAATAGTGGAATGCATGATTCAGTTCCGTAGTCTACGTAGGCTTCATCAATGACTACTACTGAGTCTTTATTCTTCGCAAGTAGTTTTTCAATCTCTGAGCGAGCAATTGATCTTCCAGTTGGAGCATTGGGATTGGGAAAAATAACTCCACCGTTTGGCGCGCTGTAGTCGCCTAGATTGATTTCAAATTCTGATCCCAGCGGAACTGTTTTGTAGTCGATGCCAAAGAGTTTGCAGTAGACCGGATAGAAGCTGTAGGTGATGTCTGGAAAATAAACAGGCTTGCTTTGTTTGAGCAAGCCAGCAAAAATGTGAGCCAAAACCTCATCAGAACCATTTCCTAAAAACACTTGATTTGGATTAAGGCCATGCAATTTGGCAATGGCTTGTTTTAGAGCTGCACCCTCTGGGTCTGGATATAGGCGCAAGTCATCATTGGTTTGGCTGTTGATTGCTAACAGTGCTTTGGGGGATGGGCCATAAGGACTCTCGTTGGTGTTGAGCTTTACCAGCCGCTGCATTTGCGGTTGCTCCCCAGGAATATAGGGGGTCAAAGTCTGAACAACAGGGCTCCAAAAACGGTTCATGAGGGTACTCGGGTCAAAAAACAGAAAGAAAGTGAGGCAACTACAGCATTTATATATCTTCTAGGAATGATATTATGAGGCTTCAATTAACACTTCGCCTCGCGGCGCAACGAAGCATGCGGCAAGCCGACGTTACCCGAAACACTTCGGAAACCAAAATTCAAATTTCCATCAATTTAGATGGTAATGGTAAGGCTGAGCTAGCCTCAGGCGTGCCTTTCTTGGACCATATGCTCGATCAGATTGCCCGCCACGGCATGATTGATCTCAAGGTAATTGCCCAAGGCGATACCCACATTGATGATCATCACACCGTTGAGGATGTGGGCATTACATTGGGTCAAGCTTTTGCTAAGGCAGTTGGTGACAAGGCGGGCATCACCCGTTATGGCCATTCTTACGTTCCTTTGGATGAAACCCTCTCACGTGTAGTGATCGACTTTTCTGGGCGTCCAGGCCTAGAATTTAATGTCCCATTTACTCGTGCTCGAGTGGGTGACTTTGATGTTGATCTAAGCATTGAGTTCTTCCGTGGTTTTGTAAACCATGCGGGGGTGACTTTACATATAGATAATTTGCGCGGTATCAACGCGCACCACCAGATTGAAACGGTCTTCAAGGCCTTTGGACGTGCGTTACGTATGGCTTTAGCAATTGATCCCCGTGCATCTGGTACCGTTCCTTCAACCAAAGGCAGCCTCTAATCTAGATCTTCTAGTTGCCCGTTAGATAACTGCAAAGATAGGCTAAATTTTGGCGCAAACTATTGCGATCGTGGATTACGGAATGGGCAACCTTCGTTCCGTGTATCAGGCATTTCATCATGTTGCGCCTGATGATAATGTGCTGATTGCGCATCAGCCAGAAGAAATTCGTTCGGCGGATCGCGTAGTCTTACCAGGTCAAGGTGCTATGCCTGATTGCATGAAGCATCTTAAAGAATCCGGACTACTCGAAGCATTACTAGAAGCCTCTAAAAACAAGCCCTTATTAGGTGTTTGCGTTGGTGAGCAAATGCTCTTTGATAGAAGTGCAGAAGTTCGTACCAATGAACAATGGACATCATGTTTAGGATTGATTCCTGGTGAGGTCCGTCGTTTTGAGTTGACGGGTAAAAAGCAGGCTGATGGATCCGCATATAAAGTACCTCATATGGGTTGGAACCAAGTGCGTCAAGATCGTACACATCCTATTTGGAATGGAATTCCGGATTTAACGAGCTTTTACTTTGTTCACAGTTACTATGTTGTGCCGCAACGTAAAGAAGATGTTGCCGGATCAACAGAATATGGTGATTGGTTTACTTCTGCGGTGGCACGAGATAATATTTTCGCAACCCAATTTCATCCAGAAAAAAGTGCAGAATACGGTTTAAAGCTTTACCAAAATTTTGTTTCTTGGCAACCTTAATTAATTTCTAACGTCTCACTATGCTGCTCATCCCTGCAATTGATCTTAAAGACGGCCACTGCGTTCGATTGGAACAAGGTGATATGGACAAAGCCACGGTATTTTCCGAGGACCCAGGAGCGATGGCTGCGCATTGGATTAGCAAAGGCGCGCGACGTTTGCATTTAGTTGATCTCAATGGCGCATTTGCCGGCAAGCTCAAGAATGAGTCTGCTATTAAATCGATTTTGAAAGCGGTTGGAGATGAAATTCCTGTCCAGCTCGGTGGCGGTATTCGTGATTTAGAAACCATCGAGCGTTTGTTGGATGATGGTATTAGTACTGTCATTATTGGTACTGCTGCAGTTAAAAATCCTGGTTTTGTACAAGATGCTTGCACCGCATTCCCCGGCCATGTCATGGTCGGTCTTGATGCTCGTGATGGCAAAGTGGCTACTGATGGTTGGAGCAAGATCACGGGTCACGAAGTAATCGATCTTGCTAAGAAGTTTGAGGATTGGGGTGTAGAGGCCATTATCTATACCGATATTGGTCGTGATGGCATGCTCAAAGGTGTCAATATTGACGCCACGATTAAGCTGGCTCAAGCCATTCGAATTCCGGTGATTGCTAGTGGCGGACTCTCTAATAACCAAGATATTGACGCGCTCTGCAAGGCTGAAGAAGAGGGCGTCATGGGCGTGATAGCTGGGCGCTCCATCTATGCAGGCGATCTTGATCTTGCTGCCGCTCAAAAATATGCTGATGAGTTAACGCTCAAATATAAAAAGAAAATTATCTAGTGTTAACCAAAAGAATTATTCCTTGTTTGGATGTCACAGCAGGGCGTGTTGTTAAAGGGGTGAACTTTGTTGGTTTGCGCGATGCGGGAGATCCCGTTGAAATCGCTAAGCGTTACGACATTCAAGGCGCTGACGAGCTTACCTTCCTGGACATTACCGCAAGCTCAGATGGGCGCGATCTCATTTTGCATATCATCGAGGATGTTGCATCACAAGTTTTTATTCCCTTGACAGTTGGCGGTGGTGTGCGTGCAGTCGCTGATGTTCGTCGCTTACTAAATGCAGGCGCAGATAAAGTGAGCATGAACTCATCTGCAGTAGCTAATCCAGATTTAGTTTCAGATGCGGCTGCCTATTACGGCTCTCAATGTATTGTGGTTGCAATCGATGCTAAGCAAACTGAAGCCGGTAATTGGGAAGTATTTACACATGGCGGTAGAACAGCAACTGGTATTGATGTAGTTGCTTGGGCTACTGAAGTTGCTAAACGCGGGGCGGGTGAGATTTTATTAACCAGCATGAATCGCGATGGCAGCAAAGATGGTTTTGATTTGGCGCTCACGGCTGCCGTTAGTGATGCGGTCACTGTTCCAGTAATTGCCTCTGGTGGCGTAGGTAATCTGCAGCACTTGGTTGATGGTATTACCAAGGGTCATGCTGATGCTGTTTTGGCTGCAAGCATTTTTCACTATGGTGAATACACAGTTCAGCAGGCAAAAGAATATATGGCTGCTCAGGGAATTTCAGTTCGTATTTGAACCCTATTCAGGGTAAAGTTTAGGTATGAGTACATTTACCCCGATCGAATCCATTCAGCCAGGCCCTTGGCTAGACACTGTAGCTTGGAATGAACAAGGCTTGGTTCCAGTGATTGCACAAGAGTTCGGCAGTAATGACATCTTGATGATGGCTTGGATGAATCGCGACGCGCTATTGGCAACCTTGCGATTGGGTGAGGCTGTGTATTGGACCCGCTCACGCCAAAAGCTTTGGCATAAGGGTGAAGAGTCAGGGCATACCCAGAGGGTCAAAGAAATTCGCTTAGATTGCGATGGCGATACGATTTTGCTCATCGTTGAACAAAAAGATGGCATTGCTTGCCATACTGGGGAGCACAGCTGTTTTTTCCAGCAATGGGATTCAAGTCAATTCGCTTGGGTCGATGAGTCAAAATCCTAGAAATAATGGATAGTGAAGGTCTTTAAATAAAAGACATAAAATGAACCCATGAGTAGTTCAGCAAATAAGCCCTCTAATTTAGATTCTGCATTAGCCCATTTGGCTGATGTGGTCGATCAACGTCGGGATGCATTTAAAGCTGGAAATGCCGATCCAAAAACTTCCTATACTGCGTTGCTTTTTTCTAAAGGCGATGATGGCATTCTCAAAAAGATAGGCGAAGAGGCAACTGAGGCTGTGATGGCGGCCAAGGATGCTCGTACTTCAAAGCTCGCCCCAGAGCAGCAAAAGCTTTTGGTTGGTGAGATGGCAGACCTCTGGTTTCACTGCCTGATTGCACTCTCTCAATTCAATTTACGTCCTGAGGATGTGATTGCGGAGCTTGACCGTCGCTTGGGCACTTCAGGAATCGAAGAAAAAGCAGCCAGAAAAGCAGCCAATAAGGATTAAATTCAAATGAGTCACGATCCCAATTGCCTGTTTTGCAAGATTTCTCAGGGCTTGATTCCTTCCCAAAAGGTGTATGAGGATGATGAGATCTACGCATTTAAAGATATCAATCCAGCTGCGCCAGTACATTTTTTGATGATTCCAAAGAAGCATATTCCCATGCTTGAGTCAGCAGAAAGCGCAGATGCGCCTTTGCTGGGTAGAATGATGGAATTAGCGCCACGTCTTGCCAAAGAGCAGGGCTGCCGACCTGGAAGGGATGGCGGCTTTAGATTGATGGTAAACAATGGGGCAGATGGTGGGCAGGAGGTTTATCACTTACATTTACATGTGATGGGCGGTCCCCGCCCCTGGAAAAAGTAATTTAAGCATTCCAAGGAGATTAGACATGGGTTCATTTAGCATTTGGCATTGGTTAATTGTTTTGGTTATCGTGATGTTGGTATTTGGAACCAAAAAATTGCGCAATATTGGCCAAGACTTAGGTGGTGCTGTTAAAGGTTTTAAAGATGGCATGAAAGCATCTGAAGAGCCAAAAGAGCAAATTTCTCAAGGCGCTGCTGCAACAGATAAAACTGTTGATGTTCAAGCCAAAGATCTCAATAAATAATTTTTACAAAGCGCAAATTGAAACTCGTGCGGTTCTCTTTTAGCTCCTTGAGATGATTGATTTAGGGGTTTCAAAGCTTGCGCTGATAGCTGTAGTCGCTCTAGTGGTGGTTGGTCCTGAGCGCTTACCTAAAGTGGCTCGTATGGCCGGCAACTTATTTGGTCGCGCGCAGCGCTACATGGCTGACGTTAAATCAGAAGTAAATCGGCAGATGGAAATTGAGGAATTTAAAAAGTTCCGCGAAGAAAGCGCCTCGGCTTTAAAAGAAGTCGAAAACAGTATTCACTCAGTTGCGAGTGAGGCAAATGCGAATCTTACAGACCAAGCGGATATTTTCGAAACTAGTTTTGAGAAACCCCCTCTTGATGAAAAAGAAGTTTTACGCAAGACCAAGCGTCAAGGTCGGAATAGTTGGGGCGTTCGGCGCGCAGCAAGACCGATTTGGTTTAAACGTTCTGCAGGAGTGCGCACTCGCGTGCAATCTGGTGCTGCCAGAATGAAGCGCTTTCATCATAGTTCTGGCAAATAAAATTAGATTAGCATGACAGAAAATAATTCCACTGAAGATTCAGGGCTGCAAGAATCTTTTCTATCGCATTTATTTGAACTACGTGATCGTGTAGTCAAGTCTGCATTAGCGATCATCGCCGTGTTTATTTGCTTGGTATATTGGGCGCCAGATATTTTTCATCTATTTGCACAGCCATTGTTGGAGGCTTTGCCTGCGGGTGGAAAAATGATCGTGACTGATGTTACGGGCTCCTTCTTTGTGCCGATGAAAGTCACGATGTTGGTGGCATTCTTGATCGCATTGCCAGTGGTGATGTATCAATTATGGGCTTTTATTGCGCCTGGGTTGTATTTGCATGAGCGCAAACTTATCTTGCCTCTTGTAGTTAGTAGTTACAGCCTTTTTATCATTGGGATGGCCTTTGCTTACTTCTTGGTATTTCCAACCGTATTCAAGTTTATGGCAAGTTACAACGCACCATTAGGTGCAGAAATGTCTACTGACATTGATAATTATTTAAGTTTCGCAATGACTACCTTTCTGGCATTTGGTATTACATTTGAAGTGCCGGTGGTAGTAGTTGTGCTGGTACGAATGGGTATGGTCACTTTGGCAAAACTCAAAGAGATTCGTCCCTACGTCATCGTTGGGGCATTTGTGATCTCTGCGGTGGTGACACCGCCTGATGTGCTCTCTCAGTTGTTACTCGCAATCCCAATGACTCTGCTTTATGAATTGGGGTTATTAGTAGCGCGTCTTTATGTACCAAAGCCGTCCGTGGATGACCAGAGCAACTAAGCCGACTAGACCATTTCTGTGTCTTGGTTTTTTAGATTCTTAGAAAAAGTGGCGTTTAACCAGTCAGTGAGTTGGTCAAAGCGATATCGTCTTTGACGTAAATTTCCCTCAATCTCTGCATCGGCACTTGCAAAGGCTTTGCCTGCAGCTAAGAGAGCGCGGCGCTGTTGAATCGTCTCAATCTGAATGAGTCTGGGCAATATCTTTGGAAGCTCCCAGCGAATGTCTACTACAACACAATGCTCATGTTGCAGCTGACCAACTTCGGAGAGCAATAACTCTGCCTTGCTAAAGTTAAATTGATTCGCAATGATGATGCGGTGACAAAGTAGCAACCAGTCTTCATCTAGTTTATGTTCTGCATGGTGGTTAATTGCTTGGTCTGCATGCTTAGCAAGCTCATACCAGTCATTCTTTCTAGGTTCGGGGCAGCTGACCAATATTTTGCTTAGCAGTTGAGTTGCTTCATATAAACCTTGCTGGTGAGCCTGCCAAACCCAATAAGACGCCTGTAATCCACGAACTTTTTCTTCAATCTTTTCGCGTTTGCGCCAGAGATTCGCACCCTTTCGAAATTGCGCTTGCGCATGACCCAGGTCAGCAGCGCGATCAAAGCAGCGATCGCTTTCTGCGGCACTGTATCCAGAAAATTGAGGGCGACGATATATTTCTCCCAAGGAATACCATGCATCACTGTCACCATCTTTGGCAGCAAGCTCAAGCCAATAGGCCGCCTTTTTGAGTGATGCATTAGATTTGCTTGCTGCATTGCCGTCTAACTGCGCCAAACGTAAGCCTAAAGTGAGCTTTGCAACAGTAAGCCCCAATTCAGCAGCTTGAATCAATGCATTTTCATTCTGCTCGTTAAGCCAAACATTCCAAAGCGAAGAGAGTGCTTCATTTTTTGGCTGTAACTTGATTTGCAATTCTTTTGCTTGGCTGGCAAATTGAGAGCTTCCATCAGCAAGCTCCTGCAAATACTGTCGAGCAATTTTCTGGAGTTCATTAAAACTTAGCCCAGATAGTTTTTCATTTAAAGATTTAGACTTTTGTTTTTGAAGCCATTCCACAAGTAGAGATTGAACTTCTTGATTACAAGGGCTGATAAGCAACTCTACAAGTTGCCATTTCGCTGCAGCTGTTGCAGTTGAAGTTGTATTTAATTCTGCGAGTTGCCAAAAAGATTCCCAGCCAAATTGAAATGCAGGAGAGTTAAAGGTCTGAACAAGCGGAATATTTGCCGTTAGCTCTAAGACCTCCGTAACCCCAATATTTTTTAAGACCTCATCTTGGTCCTCATGATTTTTTATGGATAAGTACGATTTTTCAAGCCAAATCAGGGCATTAGATGGTTGAATGGGGGTTTTGAAGGCGCCCGTAAGATATGTAAGGGCTAATTTTTGTTGCGCCAATACATCACCCATACGGGCTGAGCCAAGTATTTTTAAGAATTCGCGACTTGCCATATGACAATTTTGACATTCCAGCTACCTAAACGGGCAGAAATCAAAGCCCTTGTTGCCCTGATACAACGAAGAAAGCCAAAAAACTGCCTTTTGACAAGCAAAAAGCGCTCATAAATACCCTTACCCTAAGTCTCGCTAGGCAAAAGACGGAAAATTCATAGGTCCCAGACTTATTGGGCATTACTTTCAATTTATGGAGATTTACAGAATGAAAAAATCGCTATTTGCAGTTGCAGCTTTGTCAGCTATTGCTGGCGCAGCTCAAGCTCAGTCCAGCGTAACCGTATACGGTATCGTTGACGTTGGTTTTATCGGTATTAATGAGCGCGCTACAGCTGGTGCTACTACAACTAAGGGTACAGTAAATACCTTTGGTAGCAGTGCTGAGCAATCAAGCCGTTTAGGCTTCAAAGGTACTGAAGATTTGGGCGGCGGTTCAAGCGCATTCTTCACTTTGGAAACTGGCCTTAACGCTGACAACTCCACTCTCTCTGCATTTAATACACGTCAAGCATTTGCTGGCTACAAAAAGAATGGTATTGGTAACGTAGCTTTCGGTACACAGTACACACCAATCCACAACGCCGCTGGTTTAACTGACCCAGGTCAATTGAACAACATGATCGGTAACGTAATTTTCGCTACAACACCACAAGCTAACGGCAACACTTCTCCGTTTGCTACTAACCCATCAATTGGTTCTGGTCAAACTGACGCTTACACGGTTCGTACATCAAACACTTTGACAGCTACAACAGATACATTTGCCGGCTTCCAAGGTACAGCTTTGTATACTTTGAATAACCAAAACCAAACAGTTACTGCTACCTCTGCTGGTGGTACTACTAACAACTCTGGTTGGGGTCTTGGTTTGAACTACACTTGGAATAAGTTATTGGTTACAGCTAACTACCAAGCATTCAAGAGCTTGTCACCTACTTCTAGTGCAACTACTGTTACTCTCTACGGCATAACTGGCGGTACAAACGTAAACGACCAACAGTCTTACTTTGCTGCTACTTATGACTTCGGTATTTTGAAGGCATACGCACAGTATGTAAGCCGTAAAGCAACAGCCGCACTAAACTCTGGCTACTACGCTAAGCGTACTGCTGAGCAGATTGGTGTTCGTTCATTCATTACTCCAACAATCGAAGCTTGGGCTTCAGGTGGTATGGGTAAAGTGAATGCCTACGGTCAAGGCGAGCCTAATACAAGCTTCACAGCTTGGCAGCTTGGTTCTAACTACTGGTTGAGCAAGCGTACTAACTTGTACGCTATCTACGGTCAGTCACAAGCCTCAAACGTAACTTCTGTTGCTGGTACACAATACAGCTACGGTGGCAGCAACTACGCAATTGGCTTGCGTCACACTTTCTAATTTAACGCTAGCGTAAGCTAGCTTTGATTAGTTTGGTATTAAATCAACCCACTGTGGAAACACAGTGGGTTTTTTCTTGGGTAAAGACGTCAAGTAGGAAAGAGTTGTCTATTTGATCTTGGTATTGCAGTAATTAAACGATCTTCGTAAAAGTAGTGTTATTGATGGTAGATGTTAATTCAAGGCGAACTTCATCAATAACTTGTGCCCAGTCGCCATGTTGCTTCTGGTGAAATAGCTTTGCTGTTGGGTACCATGGGGAATCTTTGCGGTTAACTTGCCATCGCCAGCAGGCATCAAAGCGATTAAGAATCCAAACTGGTTTACCCATCGCTCCAGCTAAATGAGCGGTTGAGGTGTCAACCGATATCACTAAATCTAGGTTATCAATTAAGGCTGCTGTATCTGAAAAATTGTGTAGTTCTGATACGTAATTGCAGAAATTAGCATTGGGCCAGAATTGATTTTTTTGAGACAGGAGCTCTGATTCTGCTGGCTCACCTTTTTGAAGGCTAAAGAAATCTACGCCAGGCACAAGTCTTAAGTTTGCAAAGATTTCAAATGGAATATTCCTTCTTTCATTTATAGACCATACCTCTGGCTGATCTGCTCGAAAGCCCCCATTCCAGACGAGGCCGACTTTCAATCTGTTATCCCCATTGGCAAGGCGAGATTTCCAAATCGCTGACTTAATCGGATCAGCCTTCAAATAGGGGGTTGCAACTGCAGTGTTTACAAAGAGTCTTGGCAGACTCAAAAGAGGGCATTGGAAATCAAATTTTTCTGATGGTAGGTCTTCATGAGAGTAAATTTGGCAATAGTTTCTCAGATCCCCTAAAACCTCTACTAGCGAGGGTTGGACAACAAGGCTAATACTTGCGGCATATTTTTTTAAAAGAGTTACATACCGACAGAATTGAATAGTATCTCCTAGGCCTTGTTCAAACCAAACGAGGATGTTTCCCCCTCCAAGCTGCTCAAGAGAATTTAGTCTGGGAATGTGAGTAAATTGCTTGGGTATGGGGTTGCTGATATCCCATCGATATTCATAATTATTCCAACCCTCTGAAAATTTACCAGTAGTCAACTGGCTAATTGCCAGATTCCAGCGAGAATCAACATAGGTTTTATCAAGATTTATAGCCTTGTTATAGCAATCGATCGCTTCATCAAATTGCTTTAGAAAGCTTAAAGATACGCCTTTATTCGACCACGCTTCAGCATAGTTTGGATTGATCTCAATAGCTTTATCAAAACATTGAATTGCCTCAGGAAATTGGGATGCAGAATGGAAATTATTACCCTTATTCAACCACGCTTCAGCATAGTTTGGATTGATCTCAATAGCCTTATCAAAGCATGCGGTAGCTTGATCAAATTTTCTGAGCTTGCTTAGTGTAATTCCCTTATTGGACCATAAATCAGGGGCATCAGGAATCAGTGAAAAGGCTTTTTCATAGCAAACTAGAGCTTCCTCAAAGCGCTTAAGTTTTGAAAGTGTGACGCCTGTATTCAATAGAGCATCAGCCCAGTCAGGCTTTAGCTGGAGTGTTAGTTGGTATCGCTCAAGAGCTTCATTGAGCCGCCCACTTTTTTGAAATGCGACCCCAGAGTTTAGCAAGGCATCTAGATGTTGAGGATTTATTGCAAGAACTGCCTTGAAATCCTGGAGTGCCAGATCAAATTGTTGATTTTCTAGATGAATTAAGCCCCTTCTAATAAGAGCATCTAAAAAATGAGGTTTTATTTTTATCGTACGGCTGAGATGATCAAGCGCCAGCTTAGAATTCTTTTCCAGCATGAAAACAACGCCAAGATTAAAGTGTGCCTCGGCGAGTAGGGGATTTAATTGAATAGCCTTTTCTAGACTCTTCTTCGCCTCGGTAAATTGCGATAATCTTAAGTAAATTACTGCTTGATTGTAATGCGCATCAGTATTGTGTGGATTTTCATGGATCGATTTTGTTAGTAATTCGAGGCCTTTTAACAAATTACCTCTTTGTGCCTCAAATAACCCAAATAAAAAAAGCCCTTTTGGATCATTGGGGTTCTGCTCAAGAAATTGTGCGTAAAGATTAAACGCTTGAGTAAAATTAGTGCGTTGTTGTTCTAAAACGGCCTGGCGCAACAACGGATTCATTTTATCTTTATGGGCAAAAATTGCTGTGTTTCAGTATTGGTTAATATAACAAATAAGCCCTATGAACAAACCAAATCCACCGTCGAAAATAGATAATTTGATAGCACAAGGCCTCACTTTTCAGCGCTGCGGTCAGTTTGAGCAGGCAAAATTGATATATGAGCAAATCTTAAGCACAAATGATCGTCATTACGATGCATTGCATTATTTAGGAATTTTGTTAGCGCAGCAGGGTCAATTAGCTAAGGGGGAATTGCTATTAAGAAAAGCGATTTTAGTTAATGGACAAGATGAAAAAGCTTACAACAATTTAGGCTTAGTCTTGCAGGGGCTAAATAATGAGCTCGAAGCTTTAGCTGCCTATGATCAAGCCATAGCCATTAACGGTTCGGGGGTTGAGGCTCACTATAACCGAGCATGTTTGTTACAAAACATGGGTCAATTACAGGCTGCGATCGAAGGTTTTGACGATGCGCTTCTATTGAGGCCGGATCATGTCGAGGCATTGAACAATCGCGGTAATGCCCAAGATGAAATTCATCTGTACGAGGAGGCAATTAAGAGCTATCGTCGCGCGCTCCAGTTAAGACCAGGGTATGCCGAGTGTTTATATAACCTGGGCCTTACCTTGGGGAAGGTGGATCGCGTTGCTGAGGCTCTAGAGTGCTGTCAGAAGGCGCTTGCACTTCAGCCACTTGATCCCGAAATCTTGAATGTTATTGGTTATATGCAAATGTTGTTGGATCAAGATGTGCAGGCATTGAGTTCTTTCGAAAAATCGATCAGTCTTTTTAATCATTCTCCTCAAGTCTATTTTAACTACGCATATCTTCTTCATAAGCTACAAAAATACGAAGCTGCTCTAGCTGCTTACAACAGGGCAATTGAGTTAAAGCCAGACTATACAGATGCTATTTTCAATCGAGGTAATACTCATCACAGAGTGGGAAATTACTCGCTGTCAATCGCAGACTATAAAAGAGCTCTTGAGCTTGATCCAGAAGATGCTAGAGCAAAATGGGCGCTTACGATCTCGGCAATACCTCCCGTAATCCACTCTATCGGAGAGCAGAATGATTCCCGTAAGAATTTCCGAGAATCATTGACTGCTCTAGATGCTTGGTTCAACATAGCCAGAGAAGGCGAAGGGCATAAGGTGGTTGGCTCAAGACAGCCTTTTTATCTAGCCTATCAGGATCAGAATAATAAACAACTTTTAGAGCAATACGGAGATATCTGCATTCGCTTGATGAGCGTTTGGCAGAAAAAGAATACCCAAAAGATTGTTGATCGAGTGCCAAATGAAAAAATGCATATTGGCATCGTCACTAACCATATTCATGATCACTCTGTATGGAATGCTATTGTTAAAGGCTGGGTGAGCGAACTTAACATGGACCAATTTGAGGTAAGTATTTTTTATCTAGGTAATGTATTTGATGAGGAAACCGCATTTGCTCGCTCAAAAGTGAAGGGATTTATCAATACCAAGCAACCACTCTTAGCTTGGATGAAGACTATATTAGATAGCAATATCGATGCTTTAATTTATCCTGAAATCGGGATGCATACAGAAACCTTGCAGTTAGCAAGTATGAGGCTAGCCCCACTCCAGATAGCAAGCTGGGGACACCCAGAGACAACCGGCTTAAAAACGATTGATTGCTATCTATCGGCCGAATTAATGGAAACTGAAAATGCACAAAATCATTATGTAGAAAAAGTAGTGCGCCTACCCAATCTAGGTTGCTACTATTTTCCACTCGATATTAAGCCAGTCGATATTGACTTAAGTGCATTGGGCTTGGATGTGAAGAAGTTGATTTTATTATGCCCTGGAACACCATATAAATATATTGAAAAGTATGATGATGTCTATGTTGAAATTGCCAAAAGTCTTAAGAACTGTCAGCTGGTATTTTTTACGGCAGCACATTGGGCCTCGTTTGGCTTAGAGGCTAGATTGCGGAAAAAATTTGAGGCCGAAAATATAAGCTTCGAGGATCATATCAAATTTATTCCATGGCTTAGTAGAGGTGAGTTTTTTGGATTGATGAGCAAAGCGACTATGTATTTAGATACCATTGGATTTTCTGGTTTTAATACGGCGATGCAAGCAATTGAATGTAATTTGCCAATCGTCACAATGAAAACACCTTATTTACGTGGAAACTTGGCGACCGCGCCTTTGAGTTTGATGAAGATTTTCGACTTGGTGGTCAATAATGAACAGGAGTACGTCAATCAAGTTATTAAACTAGCAATAGACAAAAAATATTTGCAGCAGATCAAGAGCCAGATTGAGGAGCGTAAACATATCCTATTTAAAGATAAATCGGTTATTCAAAAATTAGAGCAGTTTCTCCTAGAGTGGCGCTCCAAAAACTTGCTTTGAATATTTCATATTCAAAGATAGACATTAAATTACGATTGATTAACTAAGCACTCGATGAACCAACAAACTGAGTTTATGTTTCAGCAAGCATTACAGGCGCTACAAAATGGTAATGTCAAATATGGTGAGTCCATTTTGCTTGGTCTTTTGAAGTCGAGCCCTAAATATTTTCCTGCCTTGCATGTGATGGGTCTCAGTAGGGCAAGAGCAGAAGATCATCTAGGGGCACTCCAATACTTTCAAAAGGCAGTAAAAATTAATTCATCAGATGCGGGTCTTCAGTACAATTTGGCGAAAGCTTATAGCGCCCTTGATCGTCATCGAGAGTCGCTTCCCCATCATGTTCAGGCAACAAAGTTAGCACCACAGAATCCAGAAGGTTGGCTAAATTACGGTAAATCACTTTCTTTTTTAAAAAGATATTCCGAAGCTATTAGCAATTATGAGGAGTCTTTACGATTAAACCCAAATTACTTTGAAGCATGCATTAATTTGGGGATGGTATTTATAGCTCAAGGTGAGTTTTTAAAAGCTTTTGAGTATTGCCAGCATGCTATCAAACTACAGCCTGCTTCTTATGAGGCCTGGGTTAAATTTGCTGGAGTTTTATTGAGCCTTTATAGGTATGGTGAAGCAGTCATTGCTAGCGAGCGGGCGATTGAGCTTGATCCTACAAGCTGTGAGGCATACATAGTAGGAGGCATGGCAAATGCAGAGTTACATCAGATCCCAATTGCATTAACCCTTTTTGAAAGGGCTCTTTCCATTAATCCAAATGAAGACTATTTGCTGGGGCGAATTGTTAATATGAAGCGGCAAATCGCCTCTTGGGAGAATCTAGAATCTCTGACAAGGCAATTGATCAATGATATTAAGTTTGGTAAGAAAGTTTGTCCGCCTGGTAGTACGCTGGTTTTTGATGACTCCGCAGAGCTTCAAAGCTTGGCAGCCCAAATCTGGGTGCAGGATAAATTGGGACTGGTAACTCAGAGAAGTATTGCTAGAAAAAAAGGTACCAACGAAAAAATTCGACTTGCCTATTTTTCTTCCGACTTTCGAGAGCATCCTGTTGGTGAGTTGATGCAAAAAATTATCGAACTTCATGACCGCTCAAAGTTTCATGTGCTTGGTTTTTTCCTAAATCAAAAATCGGGAGATGGAGTTGAAAGAAATTTAGAAAGTCTATTCGACGAGTCAATCAATATTTCGGAACTTTCTGATGTGGAGGCAGAGAAATTAATAGATAGCCACAACATTGATATTGCAATTGATTTAAATGGTTATACCGATGGTAATAAGACACAGCTCTTCGCAAAAAGAGTAGCCCCAATACAGGTAAATTACTTGGGCTATGCTGCCACTATGGGTTGTAACTTTTTTGATTACATAATTGCCGATAAGAACGCGATTCCTGAGGATAAACAAGCTCAGTTTTCTGAAGTTGTGGCGTACATGCCGGACTGTTTTTTCCCTGCTACTTTTGATGTATTAGGTGAAGATTCCGACGATATTCCAAGTAGAGTAAGTCAGGGTCTTCCGGCAGATGGAGTAGTTTTTGCTTGTTTCAATAACATTTTTAAGATCTCTCCTGCTATCTTTACTATCTGGATGAAGCTATTAAAAGCAGTGCCTGATAGCGTGCTTTGGATTTCTAGCGCTCGTCCAGAGACAGTTCAAAACTTCAGAACGTATGCGCAGGTACAGGGAGTGGCGCCAGAAAGACTCATTTTTGCGGATCGCGTTCCAAGTAAGGCAGACCACCTTCGCCGTATTCGAAATGTAGATCTATTTTTAGATACCCCTAATTACAATGCGCATACAACAGCAGCAGAGTTCTTATCGGTAGGAGTTCCGGTATTAACGCTATCGGGAAATACATTTGCTGGGCGAGTTGCTGAAAGTCAGCTACTCACTCTTGGAGTGCCCGAGCTTATTGCAAAGTCTGAAGAAGAGTATTTGAATAAAGCTTTGGATTTCGCCACTGATCAGACTAGGTTAAATCAGATCAAGGAAAAGTTGCAGATCCTCAGAATGAGTAGCCCTTTGTTTAATATCGCTGCCTATGTAAAAAATCTTGAAATCTTATATCTGCAAATGCAGAATCGCCAAGAATAACCCCGACTTTTTATTTTTTAAGACTGTCGCGAATTTCGCGTAACAGCACAATATTCTCTGGCTCTGGAGGCGGCGGCGGAGAGTCTAACAAGCGGACTTTATTAACTACTTTTACCATTTGAAAAATGACAAAAGCTAGCAGGATAAAGTTGATCGAGATGGTAATGAAGTTTCCATAAGCAAAGATCGGCACTCCAGCCTTTTTCAGGGCATCGTAAGTTCTGGGTACTCCTTCAGGAGCGTCCCCTAAAACAATAAAAAGGTTGGTGAAATCAATATGCCCCCCTAAAAGGGTGGAAATTACTGGCATGACGACGTCATTTACCAGGGAGTCCACGATTTTCCCAAAGGCGCCGCCAATAATGACGCCCACTGCCAAATCGATCACATTCCCCTTAACCGCAAAGTCCCGAAATTCCTTTAAAACGCCCATAAATACTCCCTTTTTTGACCAAATCCTGATTAACCCGAGATTAACCCCATAACTTTCTTGCTTACCCTACTTTTTACTTTAAAATCCTACCTTTAAGCAATTTCCACCCATAAATACCCTTTCTAGGAATTTTGTAAATGAGTGACAAGCCCTGTATGGACAAGGATCGCCGTAATTGGCTGATCGCCACATCCGCAGTAGGTGGCGTAGGTGCGGCAGCAGCCCTTTACCCTTTTGTTGATAGTTTTGAGCCATCTGAGCGCGCAAAAGCTGCTGGCGCTGCTGTTGAAATCGATATCACTGGGATGCAGCCAGATGAAATGAGAACAGTAGAGTGGCGCGGTAAGCCGGTTTGGGTGGTGCGTCGCACTCCTGAACAAGTTGCTGAATTGTCAAAGATCGATAATGAATTGGCTGATCCGAATTCATTGCGTGATCCAACTGCGCTGACCCCTCCGTATGCGCAAAACCAATGGCGCTCAATTAAACCTGAGTACTTAGTAGTAGTGGGTATTTGCACCCATTTAGGTTGCTCTCCAAACGCTAAATTTGAGGCAGGACCTCAGCCTTCTCTGCCAAATACTTGGCCAGGCGGTTTTCTTTGCCCATGTCATGGTTCCACTTTTGACATGGCTGGCCGAGTATTTAAGAATAAGCCAGCTCCAGATAACCTTGAAGTACCACCACATATGTATTTGAGCGAAACCAAGATTTTGATCGGCGACGATAAGAAGGCTTAAAGAGATACTAAAGAGAGATCAATATGGCATTTCAAGAAAAACAAGTCCCAGCAGACGCTTCTGCAGCTCAAAAGTTAATGGCCTGGGTTGACTCGCGTCTACCAGTAACAGAAGCATTTAAGCGGCATATGAGCGAGTATTACGCGCCGAAAAATTTAAATTTCTTCTACATTTTTGGCGCATTGGCTATCGTAGTGTTGGTAAACCAGATACTGACTGGTATTTTCTTAACCATGAACTACAAGCCTGATGCTGCAAAGGCTTTTGAGTCAGTCGAATACATCATGCGCGAAGTTCCATGGGGTTGGATGATTCGCTATATGCACTCTACCGGTGCTTCTATGTTCTTTGTAGTGGTTTATATGCATATGTTCCGTGGTTTGATCTACGGCTCTTATCGCAAGCCACGTGAATTGATTTGGATTTTTGGTTGCGCAATTTTCTTGTGCTTGATGGGTGAAGCCTTCTTTGGTTACTTGCTTCCATGGGGTCAAATGTCCTATTGGGGCGCACAAGTGATTGTGAACTTGTTCTCTGCAATTCCATTTATTGGCCCAGATTTGTCTTTGTGGCTACGTGGCGACTATGTAGTGGGCGATGCAACTCTCAACCGCTTCTTTGCATTCCACGTGATTGCGATCCCATTGGTTTTGGTTGGTTTGGTTGCGGCACATATTTTGGCTCTGCATGAAGTGGGTTCAAACAATCCAGATGGTGTAGAAATTAAAGAGAACCTCGATGCGAATGGCCACCCAGTTGATGGCATTCCATTTCATCCCTTCTACAGTGTCCACGATGTGATGTATCTTGGGGGCTTCTTGCTAATCTTCGCGAGTATCGTATTTTTTGCTCCAGAGATGGGCGGATACTTCCTCGAAGCAAATAATTTTATCCCTGCAAACCCATTCCAAACCCCTCCGCATATTGCGCCAGTTTGGTACTTCACGCCGTTTTACTCAATGCTGCGTGCAACCACTTCCAACTTCTTATTGCCATTGTGGATTTTCTTGGCAGTGATTTTGGGTATGTTTGCTAAGACCACTAAAGACATCAAGATCAAGGGCGTTTGTGCTGCTATTGCCTTGGTATTGGCTGGTGGTTTCTTCCTGTTTGATGCGAAGTTCTGGGGCGTTGTGATCATGGGCGGTTCAGTCGTTATCATGTTCTTCCTGCCTTGGTTAGATAATTCTCCCGTGAAATCTATTCGCTATCGTCCACAGTTCCATAAATATATTTATGGTGTGTTTGTAGTGAGCTTTGTGATTTTGGGTTACTTGGGTATTCAACCACCATCACCAGTATTTGAAAAGATTTCTCAGGTTTGCACGATTTATTATCTGGGCTTTTTCTTGGCAATGCCGTTCTGGAGCAAGCTTGGTACTTTCAAGCCTGTTCCAACCCGCGTTACTTTTAAGTCCCATTAATTTAGCCTGAAATATCAGCAAAGAGAAATTAGGAACTAGTATGAAACGAATTCTGCAAACTTTGATGGGCGTCTGCCAAGCAACGTTAGTCGTTGTTGTCCTCGGTTTTGGCGTGACTGCCAACGCCAATGAAGGTGGCTTCCCATTGGATCAAGCCCCTGATCGGGTAAGTAAAAATGCTTCTTTGCAAAACGGTGCAAAGATTTTTGTGAACTATTGCTTAAACTGCCACGCAGCATCGAGCATGCGTTACAACCGTTTGCGCGATATTGGCTTGACTGATCAACAAATTAAAGACAACCTGATTCTGAATGACGCGAAGGTTGGTGACTTGATGACAGTCTCCATGACGCCAAAAGAAGCAAAGGCATGGTTTGGTAAGACTCCGCCGGACTTATCGGTTGAAGCCCGGGCTCGTGGAACAGACTGGCTCTACACATATTTCCGCACATTCTATAAAGACGACACTACTCAAACCGGCTGGAATAACTTGGTATACCCAAACGTTGGTATGCCACATGTACTCTGGCAGTTGCAGGGTGAGCGCGCTGCAAAGTTTGAGGAGCATAAAGATCCTCACGACGAAGGCAGAATGGAAAAGGTATTTGTAGGCTTTGAACAGCTTACCCCGGGCACAATGAAGCCCCAAGAGTACGACGATAATATCGCCGACTTAGTTGCCTTCATGTCATGGATGGCTGAGCCAGTTCAGTTGCAGCGTAAACGCCTTGGTGTTGTAGTTTTATTGTTCTTGGCAATATTCACGATCTTGGCTTGGCGCTTGAATAAGGCTTACTGGAAAGATATTCACTAAAAAATTACACGAGGTAAAGTGCCTCGTGTAATAGTAAAAGCCGCTTGTTGTTGTGCGTTTGTTGTATTGAAGTAGAAATTTAAGGAAATAAATTTATGATGGTGTTGTACTCGGGTACTAATTGCCCATTCTCGCAACGCTGCCGTTTGGTGCTTTTTGAAAAAGGCATGGATTTTGAAATCCGCGATGTTGACTTGTTTAATAAACCAGAAGATATCTCAGTAATGAACCCTTATGGCCAAGTGCCAATTTTGGTTGAGCGCGATTTAATTCTCTATGAATCAAATATCATTAACGAATATATTGATGAGCGCTTTCCTCATCCACAATTAATGCCGCCTGATCCAGTAGCACGCGCACGCGCACGCCTTTTCCTCTTTAATTTTGAGAAAGAGCTCTTTGTTCATGTTGCTGCCTTAGAGAACGAAAAAGGCAAAGCTGCAGAGAAGGTTCATGAAAAAGCACGTTTAGCTATTCGTGACCGCTTAACTCAGTTGGCACCAATTTTTGTTAAAAATAAGTACATGCTCGGCGATGAGTTTTCCATGCTCGATGTGGCGATTGCCCCGCTGTTATGGCGTCTTGAGCACTATGGCATCGATCTCTCGCGTAATGCTGCAGCCCTATTGAAATATGCTGAGCGTATTTTCAGCAGACCAGCTTACATTGAAGCCTTGACTCCATCTGAAAAGGTAATGCGCCGCTAAGTAGTTCTAGCGGTTCATTTTGAGTCGGCATGTCTGACGTCCCAAGCAACAAGCCCTACCTAATCCGTGCTCTACATCAGTGGTGCACGGATTTTGGTTTTACGCCCTTTATAGCGGTATTCGTCGATGGAAGGGTTGAAGTGCCAATGGAATTTGTGAAAAACGACGAGATCGTTTTAAACCTATCCTTAGAGGCTTGTCATCAGCTGCAGATGGATAACGATTGGATAAGCTTTCAGGCGCGATTTGGGGGGATTCCTAGGAAAATTATGGTTCCTGTTAGCCATGTTCTGGCAATTTATGCTCGGGAGAATGGCCAGGGGATGTCATTCCCTTTTGATCCTGTCCAAGCGAGAGCTTTGCATGCAGTGGATGTAAATGAATATGGATCAGAACAGCCAAAAACCCCGAGACCATCTTTAAAGATTGTGAAATAGTTGAGGACTAGTTAATGGGCCTATATGTCCAGGATGTTAAAAGATATTTTGGGTTGAATAACCTCGATGAGAAGCTTGAAAAATATCTAAATTACGATAATGGTTATTTTATAGAGTTAGGTGCCAACGATGGTGTGCATCAGTCCAATACTTTATATTACGAAAAATATCGAGGATGGGGTGGGATACTCGTAGAGCCAACCTTGCATAATTATTTATTGTGTCGACAGAACCGGTCAGCTAAAAATAAGTTTTTTTGTAATGCCTGCACATCTTTTGAATATGAAGAAAAATTTGTAGAAATAATTTACTCTAATTTGATGTCGATACCGCTGGGTTTGGAAACTGACATAGTAGATCCAACTGGTCACGCAAAGGAAGGCAAGCAATTTTTACAATCATTTGAAGAAAATGTAAGTTTTGGCGCAGTTGCAAAAACCCTAAATCAAATAATGCTAGATGCACAGGCGCCAAAGATGATCGATTTCCTTTCACTAGATGTTGAGGGTGCGGAGATTGAGGTGCTAAAAGGTATAGATCATCATCAATATAAGTTTAAATTTATGTGTATTGAGAGCAGAAGTTTTGATAGATTGAACGAATACTTGACGAGTAACGGCTATGTTTTTGTTGAAGGTTTGTCGCACTGGGACTATCTTTTTGCCTTGAAAAAGTAGTTTGACCCTAGGCATAAAAAATAGGCTAAAATACTACCGTTGCCCCTTTAGCTCATCTGGTAGAGCAACTGATTTGTAATCAGTAGGTGGTCTGTTCGAGTCGGACAAGGGGCACCAAAATTGATGGGCTTGTAGCTTTTGCTACAAGCCCATTTTCATTTGGTTAATCAAAGAAATCATGCATTGACATAATTCCAAGGTTAGAGGTTTTGTCTGCTAGGGTATCGTCATTGACCCAATTAAAGTAGCTGGATAGTTTGGTTGGGAAAGCCTTGTTTGCTTGCAGGCGACCCCAATCTGAAATGGCATCTTTATAGCCATAGTATTTTTCTTTAAAGCGTAGTTGATTCTCATCAACATAAGCTAAGTGCCTGAAAACTAATCCATTAGCTTCCGTTTCTTGGTGTGAAAATATACCTCGATTTCGGACGACCTTAATTTCGCCACTAAATGTTTTCTCTACAAGTGTGGGTGGCTCATGTGATGCCCATCGAAAGTGCGGTAAAAATCGCCAAGTTCTTTCCCATTCAAATGCTGGATTGTTTGCATAACCGCCTCTGGTGCTAATTACTATATCTCGGCCGACAAAATACTCACACCAATAAAATGCCGAGAATTTATTAGGGTTATTTATGAATAGTTGGTACGCGTTATTCATCTGGGTTGTGGACCAGAACTCATCAACATCAATTTGCCACAGCAAAGATTCTTCGATTATGAAAGGAAGCGGAGCGTTAACCATTTCTTTTTTTCCATTCCAAAACTCCCCTTTCAATTTTCTGTAGATGGAAATTTGTGTTGGGTATTTTTCTTTAAGGGAGTTAATATATTCCGAAGTGCCGTCAATGGAAAGCCCATCTTTGTGAAAACTACTGTCAATTTCTCCACCATTAGCAATAGACCAAGATGTATCATTTTTGAGGTCAGCAACTCCCTCAATAATATGCCAATGCCATGCTGGGCTTATCTTTGAAAATCTTTCAATATGCTTCTCGATAAAGGGCATGCCATTGAGGACAATAGTAAAAAAATGTATTTTTAAATCCTTCGCCATAATATTTTTTTAAACTGTTATTGACATCTTTTAATTACGATAAATTTAAGATTTTGAGGCTAAAAATGCAGCTTTGAGAGGTTCCGAGTGATCCGTAAAATCTGTATTAATCAATGCAGGGTTTATAAAAATCTTGCCACCATTTTCTGTTATGGATTTATGAAGAGACACATGCTCACAAATTTCATTGCCATTACCGTCTAATCCCACATACTGTCCATGATTCAAATAAGAGCGCAAATATACTGCAAGTCCTCCGAAAGATGATTGAACCTCCAGCCAATCTGATTTTGGCTCAATAAAGATCATTTTTGAATAAATTGCAGAGAATTTTGCTGGATTTTCATGAAGACCATGATTAACTAAAAAATAGAATTGCCTCCAGCAATCTGCAGGACACCACTCAAAATGCCTTAACGCCCAAATATCATAGTAGGGACCACTCTGATTTGCAGTACATACCGCCCAATTACTTTTATCAAAACAGCTTCTTACGCCTTGTGGAGTGAGTTGGGAGTTATTCCTATCAAAATCTATTACCGCAACATAATTTATGCCTAAGTATTCTGGCTTATTTCTTAGTTCATCTAAATAAATATTACGTAAGTAGGCTAGCCTAGCAGTTCTCTTTGGAATGATATTTTCTAGATTGCCAAGAGAGAGGAATTTGAAATTTCTTATTTTATTTTGAAGTCTATTTAAAGTACCAATGGTGTCATCGATACTATCAGACTCTATTAACAGCCAACTGACCTCATCAAATTCCCCGAAAGCAGTGCCTACCTGCCGAATTTCTTCTGAAAGGCTGCTGGCTAAATTTCTGACAAGTCCAGTAATAAGTAATTTATTGCCATTATTATTTTGCATATAGTTTGGCTATTTTTAGCATGGTAAAATCAGTTTACGTTATTAACTTTACATTATGCTCAAGTGAAAAAAATTCTTTTGTTTCAAGTTTTTGATTGCAAGGATCAAGCTCGGGCACTAGAGTTTGATCAGTGTGTTAGACATAATTTAGAACTTGGATTCGATGAGATTATCATATTTAACGATAATGTTCCTCCAAGGTATTTCGGCAAAAATATTCGTAACATTGAAGTTGATAAGAGGCTTACCTACAAAGATTTTATAGAGCTAGCGCAGAGCCCTAAAAATTATGGTAATTTTCTGGTGCTAATCAACACAGATATAAAACTCGATAAAAAGATGTTTGAGCTTGAGCGGATTCTTGGTGAAAAGACATTAATTGCGTTGGCTCGATATGAGGTAGGTGATCGATTGGCGGATATGCCATGGTGTACTCAGGATGTGTGGGTCCTTGTCGGACAGCCGATACCCAAAAGTATATTGTTCCAGTCAGACATTCCCCTTGGGGTTCCTGGTTGTGAGCTTAGGTTTTCTGAATTAATGTTCAATGTGGGTTTTCAAGTTTTTAATCCTTGCATGGACATTAAAAATCTACACGTACATAAGAATCAAGTTCCCCATTCCGATGAGAATCGCGTATTCGGTGCTTATTTATTCACCCCAGCTTGTGGCCTAAATGATGTTTTTAATAAATCTGCAAATGCTTGGCCTATACCTCATTATCTAACAAGCTTTGTACCCAAGCTTTTCACAATGCAGGAATGTAAAGATTAAAAGGCAATTAACACTTATATGTCCAGAGGAATAATCTCAATTTACTGGGGCGATGAGTCCAAGCTTCCAATCGAGCGTTTAAAGACCTCGTTAAAAAAGTTTCATCCAAATCTTCCGCATGAGATTATAAAAGTAGATGCTCCTAGTGGAGATGCTAGCAGCTTGAACAAAAAAGCTGCAATGCTGGATCTCTCGCCTTTTGATGAAACACTCTTTTTAGATCTTGATACCGTGGTGCTGGGAAATCTTGACTTTGGTTTTGAGAAAGCAAAGCAATTTGGCTTGGCAATAGCCATTTGTGAGTCACCCTGGGGTAAAAGGTACCCTGCAATATTTAATGGTGATGAAGTTGAATACAACACTGGCGTGATCTTTTTTTCAAAAAAAGCAAAAGTTGTGTTTGATAAGTGGAAAGAATTAGCTTCATCTATTGACTCGTCACATGTTGGGGTTCATCAGCAGGGCTTATATAAAATGCCTGCTAATGATCAAGGGTCTTTTGCTCTAGCAGTAGAGTCAACAAAATTTAATCCTTTTGTGTTGCCGCTAAACTGGAATTTTCGCCCACAGTGGCATCGAAGTTTTTTTGGTCCAATAAAGGTTTGGCATGACTATTCAGATCCTCCAGCTTTCTTTGATGAATTGAATACTTACTACCAAAATGCGGATTCAGTGATTCAATACCACCAAGGTTAGATTTATTTCGATGAGAAATATACAAATCATTAGCACTCCTGACACTCTCAATTCGGCCCTAGAGACTTGGTTTATTCAGAATGATCTTTTTGCTGGCGCCCCCTATAGCCTTGGCCTAAACCCTGCCTTATTGGGCGACTCAGCTATTGTTTATTTAGAGCTTAACCAGATTAATGTTGACCTAATCCGCCACATTAAATCACTTGGCAATAAAGTGGTTCTTTATCACATGGGTGGTGAACGGCTTGATAAAGATATTTCAGCATACGCTGAGTGTGACCTTGTCATCCGGAACTATTATTTTCCGAGCGTTATTAATTCTTCTGAAATTGGAAAAAAGATTTTATGGGCTCCAAATGGATTTAGAACTGGTGTTGGCCCACGAAATAAAACTGTGCTGAAGAAGGCTTCGCAGCGACAATGTCTTTCTGCGTTTCTTGGATGGATCAGTAACTCGGCCTCCTATAACAATGAGCGTGCAACCTTTGCTGGTCCAGCAGCAGCTTGTGGCGAGAATTTATACGTGATGCCATCTAATGGGTTTGCTGGCGGTTATAACGTTGGTTTGTACTCTGCAATTATGGAAGATAGCATTTTCGCACCATGCCCTTCAGGAAACAATCCTGAAACAATTCGTTTATATGATGCATTAGAAATGGGCTGTATTCCTATTTCACTATCGCATGATTTTTTATTATCTCGAGATGCACTAGCCATGATTGGACCCGTTCCATTTCCTCTTCTCGGGGCCTGGTCTGAATTACCTCAATTCTTAGATCAAATGAAGTTAAAGGCTATAAATAATCCTAGTGAAATACTTGGACTTCAGCAACGCTGCATTGATTGGTGGGCAAACTTTAAAATGAATATGCAGCAAAAAATTACTAAACATATTGATGCTTTATAAAGCTACTTAGATAGATTTACTATTTTTGTTTCTGGTAAATATAACAAAGCCATAAACCCGGCTACCCCAAGAAAAAGTGTTGGATACCAAAGTCCTGCGAGGCTATTTCCCCATATTTGATTTAACCAAGTAACAATGAGTGGCAGCAGGCCTCCGATCCAACCTGCTGCCAAGTTATGGGGAAGTGTGGCTGCGCTATTTCTATTTTTGGCAGGAAAAAGTTCTGCAAGAAGGGCAGTTTGTGGCCCGATTACGAGTCCGAGAGATAGAGAAAGAATAGTCAATATCAAGCCCATTCCCAGGAGTGCGCTAATTGCATGTGATTCGGTATATTCAGCGCCAAGTGTTTGAAGCATTTGAAATGCTGGATATATAAATATTGCCCCAAGAAAAATTCCACCCAATACAACAGGCTTTCGATCAATTCGATCTGATAACCATCCCGCAAAAATCGTAAACGGAAAAAGTGTAAGCGTTGCAAAGATGCTTAATTGATCAACTAATGCCGGATTGAGCTTCACAGAACTTTTTAAAAAGATTGCTGTGTATACCTGTACACAGAAAAATAGAATTGCTCCGCTAGATGAGATGCAAAAAAATAAGATAAACATTCTTTTGCGAATTTCTGCATCTCTAAAATTATTAATTAGCTGCGATTCATTTTTTTTATATTGTTTAGAAAGCTCTAAAAATACAGGCGTTTCTTCTAGTGATCTGCGCATATAGACTGCAGTCATTAAAAGCAATAGCGAAATCCAAAATGGTATACGCCAGCCCCATGACTGAAATTCTTGGGAGGATAACCATTGTTGTAGGAAGGCAACTTGTAGTGTTGATACCAAAATTCCAAGCGGACCCATTAACTGCAAGAAGCTCGTTTTAAATCCCCTACGCTCGTTACCGGCATGTTCTGTGAGATAGATGGCGCTACCGCCAATCTCACCGCCAGCAGAAAGGCCCTGAAGTAAGCGTAAGCTAACTAAAAGAATAGGTGCCCAAATGCCAATTTGTGTATAGGTCGGTAAAAATCCTACGCTGACAGTTGCCAGACCCATTAATGTAATGGTGATCATGAAGACGGGTTTGCGACCTATACGATCCCCTAAAGATCCAAATAAGGCCGATCCAATAGGTCTGACTACCATTCCAACACCAAAAGTCGCTAGGCTCGCTAAAAGACCCATATTTGGATCATTGGAAGGAAAAAATAAAGGACCAAGAACCACTGCCAATGTCGCAAAAGTGAGAAAGTCATACCACTCCAAAAAAGTTCCAAAGCAAGCTGCAATGGCTACTTTTCTGTAATGCTTCGCGCTTCCGATGTCATCCATCGTTTTTTAGGCGGCTCAATTTATTCCGAGTCAGCTGAAGAGTCAATTAAGGATGCAGATAGATTCTTGCTTGGTTTAACACCAAGCTCACGTACCTTCTCGGCAGAGCGAATGAGATTACCTTTACCGGTCTTCAGCTTGTTAAAGGCATCGTGATAGCTAGTCTGAGCTTGATCCAAACGCTGACCCAGTTTTTCAAGATCATCTACAAAGCCTACAAACTTATCATAGAGACTGCCGCATTGTTTCGCAATTTCTAAAGCATTGCGATTTTGATGATCTTGTCTCCATAAATGAGCAACAGTACGTAGCGTGGCCATTAAGGTGCTTGGGCATACCAATACGATATTTTTAGCTAAGGCTTCTTGATAAAGATTTGGAGCGGTTTTAAGGGCCAGCAAGAATGCAGGCTCAATTGGAACGAACATAAGTACAAAGTCCACAGAGCCAACACCATAAAGAGAGCTATAGTTCTTGCTTGATAGGCCTTGTATATGTTGACGTAATGATTGAATATGGGCCGCTAACTCACGCTCTGCGGTATCCGAGTCAGTTGTTTCGGCATGACGGGCATAAGCAGTGATGGACACCTTGCTATCAACTATTAAACTTCTGCCTTCAGGAAGTTTAATGACTACGTCGGGCTGTAGGCGTGAACCATCAGCTTGTGTATGACTATCCTGCACTAAATATTCTTCGCCCTTACGTAGACCTGAAGACTCAAGAATAGACTCCAGTACTAGCTCACCCCAGTTACCTTGAACCTTAGAGTCGCCTTTTAATGCCTGCGTTAAAGAGCGTGTCTCATCAGACATACGTAAGTTCAGATTAGCAAGACGTTCAATTTCGCTTTTGAGGGCGAATCGCTCTCGAGCTTCATTGTCATAAGAGTTATTGACCTGCTCTTTAAACTCTGTGAGCTTGATTTGTAATGGCCTTAAGAGGGCATCAAGGCTCGCTACATTTTGCTCTGTGAAGCGCTTGGATTTATCTTCCAGAATTTCATTGGCCAAGTTTTTGAATTGACTAGTAAGAGCCTCTTTAGCTTCATTGAGTGACTGAATCCGTCCGAGCCCTTGCTTACGCTCTGAATCGAGCTCAGCTTCAAGGCGAATGGCATTTTGTAAGGCTTGATCACGTTCAGCCCTAAGCCCCACAGTTAAAGCACTTTCAGCTTCAACTTGGAATTCAGCCCGCGCAAGGCTAGAGCGCAAATTTAGCGCATAAACCAAAAGGCCTGCACACAATCCCAGTGGCAGGCCAAATAGCAGAAGGGAGCTTAAATCAAATGTCACTAGGCTAAAAAATTAGGCTTTAACTAACTTCTGCAGTTCGCCAGATTGGAACATCTCAGTCATGATATCTGAGCCGCCAATGAATTCACCATTGATATAGAGCTGCGGAATAGTTGGCCAATTCGCATACTCCTTAATTCCTTGGCGAATCGCGGCATCTTCCAATACGTTCACAGTATGTAGTTTCTCAACACCACTAGCGCGAAGAATATTGACTGCATTACCTGAGAATCCGCACTGAGGGAACTGGGCAGTACCCTTCATAAACAATACAACTGGATGGCTGGTAACGATTTCTTTAATTTGAGCTTGAGTATCCATAGATTCTTTCTAGAAAACGGTAAAATTGAAATGAAGCTGTAAAAAGCAATTGTCGTAATTTTAAAACTTTATGAAGCAAAGTGTTAGTGTCAGCAATTTTCTTTTAGCTCAGTTATGGTTGTTTGGATGCAAGATTCCCAGTCTCCTGGGGACGGTTGCCTAATTAGTCTCATCGTTGGATACCAGCGACTGGATTTATCTTCTAATTGCCAGCGCCACTCTGGATTCCAGGGCAGGAGAGCATAAGTAGGCTTACCTAGAGCCCCGGCTAAGTGGGCTATCGAGGTGTCAACGGACACTATTAAATCCATATTACTAAGGATGGCTGCTGTGTCCTCAAAGGATTGAATTTCTTGTTCGAGATTAATGATATCAAGGTGGTATTTTAGGAACTCCTCATCTATAGGACGAATATCTTTCTGAGTAACAAATAATTGCCCCATTTTTGTTAGGGGCTCAAGGTATTTTGGATCCATGGATCTAGCAGCATCATTCCTATGAGTTGGGCGACCCGAGAAGGCGATGCCAATGTTTAAGCGTCTCTTATCTAGTTTTAGCCGCTCGTGCCAGAAAGCAAGTTTTTCTGATGAACTGCTTAAATAGGGGGTGTAATTAGGAGTCGTTTCAATTAAAGCCCCTAAAAGGTATGGAAGAGACAATAAGGGAATTTGAAAATCAATCGAATCTTTAATTGGCTCACCTTGAGCTATTACACGACAGGTTTTTAATGTATTTTTTAGTAAACTTTTCAGAGGTGCCTGAACCTCAAAAATAATATCTGCACCTAGATTAATGAGATTATTGATATACCTACTAAATTGAATGGTGTCACCGAAGCCTTGTTCAGACCATACCAATATTTTTTTCCCTAAAAGATCATCTAAATTACGTAAAGGGTGAATTCCAATATGTCGATATGGTTCTGCATGCTCTATTTGCCAGCGTTGCTCATAATTGACCCAACCATTTTTAAAGTCCCCTAAAAGTAATTGTATGAGTGATAAATTCCAGGCTGCCTCACTGTCATTGGGATTAATTTTTAACGCCTGTTTATAAGACTTCAAAGCTTCTTCATAACGTCTCAGTTCATTCAGGGTAACGCCTTGATTCGACCAAGCCTTACAGGATTGTGGATCAAGTTCAAGAGCTTTCTTGTGGGCGGCTAAAGCTTCTTCATAACGTCTCAGTTCATTCAGGGTAACGCCTTGATTCGACCAGGCTTTAGAAGAATTCGGATCCAATGCAATTGCATTCTTGTGGGTCAATAGAGCCTCATCGTATTGCCTTAGCTCGTTTAACACTGCTCCTTTGTTGATTAACGCCTCTATAGAATAAGGGTTTAGTTGAAGTGCTTTATTGAGTAAATCAAGGGCTGTAATATAGTTTTTGAGATCTTTCTCAATCAAAGCCAAATTTAAATAAGCCTCGCTGTTGGCTGGGTCCAACGCAATTGCTTTTTTTGCTGAGGTTTTTGCTTCGAAATATTTTTTTAGTTTAAATTGAGCTGCTGATAAATTCGTTAGTGTAGAAATTCGATTGGGTAAAAATTTTAAAGACTCAAGAAAATGAAATTCAGCATTCTGAAAATCTTGATTTTCTAAATAGGCCATCCCCTTTAAAAAGTGATCTTTTGCTAATTCAAAATTATCCAAAATTGTGCGCCTTATTTCAGGATTCAATGAATGATATTTGATATCAGACTGACATAGCTGAAGTTACTCGAAAATGACCTGATAAGTCTTGATGGACTCGAATATTTTGGAGACCCGCGGACTTCATGAGCTCTCCAACCGCTTCTGACTGATCAAATCCATGCTCTACTGCAATCAGGCCCATTGGCTTTAGATGATTTAGTGCTCCTTTAATAATTACCTCAAGACAGGTAAATCCACTGGCATGATCGGTCAGCGCCGAAATCGGTTCAAAGCGTAGGTCACCTTGACTCAGATGGGGGTCTTGAATTGCAATATACGGTGGGTTGCTTAAGATGACATCAAACAAGGCCTTATCAGCTAAAGCTTCATACCAGCTCCCTTGCAAAAGCTGTATGCGAGAATTTAGACCTAAATGTTGTGCATTAGCTTGGGCAATTGCGAGAGCTTCGAAAGATTGGTCGGTTGCAGTCAGCAGTGCAGTCGGGGCTTCGTGAGCAACCGCCAATGCAATAGCACCAGAGCCAGTTCCGAGATCCAGCACATTTGGGGCGGTGACTTCCTTTTGAATTCGTTTAATTTCACGCAAACCAATTTCAACCAATAGCTCTGTTTCTGGGCGCGGAATTAATACCCCTGGTGCAACTTGCAACTCAATATTGTGAAAGCCTCGTTTGCCAATCAGATAGGCAATCGGATGGCCTTGAAGGCGTTTGGATACAAGGGATCTCCAGTTTTCTAGTGCTCCGTCATTAAGCTGCATATCATCACGGGATAGCAGGGCAGAGCGTGGCAGTTGATAGTGTTTATCGAGCACGTGAGCCATCAAGATCCGGGCTTCACTTGGAGGAAGTAAAGTGCTACCCAATAAAGAGCGCAGACTCAAATCTTTACTCATTAAATGTTTTGGTTATTGCTTAATTATCACCAAGCGCAGCCAGCAACTCAGCTTGATGTTCTGATGCAAGTGCATTACAAAGATCGTCAATGTCACCATCCATCATGGCATCGATTTTATAGAGCGTGAGATTAATGCGGTGATCAGTGATGCGGCCTTGTGGGAAGTTATAAGTGCGAATGCGATCGCTGCGATCACCTGACCCAATCAGCGACTTTCTAGTTTGTGCTTCGAGTTGATGCTTCTCGCGTTCGCGCGCATCCATGATTCGTGAAACTAAAACTTTCATTGCCTGCTCGCGATTGCGATGTTGACTGCGATCGTCCTGGCATTCCACCACGGTACCTGTTGGTAGATGCGTAATACGAACGGCAGAGTCCGTTTTATTAATGTGCTGACCGCCAGCACCAGAAGCGCGGAAGGTATCGATACGTAATTCAGCGGGATTAATTTTGACTGCTTCCAGTTCGTCCGCTTCCGGCATTACTGCAACTGTGCAAGCGGAGGTATGAATGCGACCCTGAGTTTCGGTTTGCGGAACTCGTTGAACACGGTGGCCTCCAGATTCAAATTTCAGACGCGAGTAAACAGATTGACCTACCAAGCGCAGAACAACCTCCTTATAACCCCCCAAATCTGATTCAGCGGCGCTGACCACTTCAACTTTCCAGCCTTGGCGCTCCGCAAAGCGGGTATACATCCTCAGAAGATCGCCAGCAAAGAGGGCGCTTTCATCTCCGCCAGTACCTGCGCGAATCTCCAAGAACACATTGCGTTCATCGTTCTCATCTTTCGGTAGCAATAACTTTTGAAGTGCGCCCTCAAGCTCTTCCATTGTTGCTAACGCTTGCTTCTGCTCTTCATCCGCAAAGTCCTTCATTTCAGGGTCTTTGCGCATCTCTTCTGCAGCTTGAGCATCTGCTTCAGCTTGCTTATACAGGCCGAATTGCTCAACGACAGTGGCAATATCAGAATGCTCGCGCGTGAGCTTCCGATAGGCATCCATGTCTTTGGTTGCCTCTTCAGATGTTAAAAGGGAATTGAGTTCGGCTAAGCGCGTGTCTAGATGATCTAGCTTAGCCCGCATGCTGGGCTTCATCTAATGGTCTTCTGGTTTTGAATGTGAAGCGAAAAGTTTTGGTAATAGCTTGATCAAGGCGTCACGCTCAGCACCATTTGAATGTTGCAGCGCATGGAGTGATCCATGCAAAAACTTATTAGTTAAACCTTGTGCCATGGCATTGAGCACTTCTTGTGGATCATCACCACGCATTAAGCGCTTCATGGCACGTTCTAGTTCAAGCTGTCTTAAGTGCTCACCTTGTTGCTGAATGTCCTGAATTAAAGGCACCGCATTACGACCTTGCATCCAATGCATAAAGTTGCCAACGCGATCTTCAATAATGGCTTCTGCTTGGCTTACGGCTGCTTGACGCAAATTTGTACCCGTTTGAATCATGACTCCTAGGTCATCAACGGTATAGAGATATACGTCATCCAATCTAGAAATTTCTGGCTCAAAGTCGCGTGGTACCGCTAGATCAATCATCACCATAGGCTTATGGCGACGTTGTTTTAGGGCGCTCTCCACCATGCCTAAACCAATGATGGGTAATGAAGATGCAGTGCTGGAAATAACAATATCAAACTCGTGCAGGCGACCTGGAAGTTCAGATAACTTAAATGACTCCGCTTGGATATCTTGCGAAGCAATTGAGTTGGCCAATTCTTGCCCACGCTCAATCGTACGATTTGCGATGGCTACGTTTTTGGGTTTGCGAGCAACAAAATGTGTTGCACACAAGGTGATCATTTCACCTGCGCCAATAAATAGAATTTTCTGATCAGAAATTTTTTCAAAAATGCGCTCAGAGAGTCGCACAGATGCAGCAGCCATTGAAATTGAGTGTGCGCCAATCTCTGTAGAGCCGCGAACTTCTTTTGCAACGGCAAATGTTTTTTGAAACAATTGATTGAGATAAGTTCCCAAAACACCAGCATCATTTGCGGTCCGAACTGCATCTTTCATCTGGCCCAAAATTTGGGTTTCACCAATTACCATTGAATCTAGGCCGCAAGCCACTCTGAAAGCATGGCGAACGGCATCTGATTGCGGGAGAGAGTAAATATGGGGCTCAAGGCTACTTGGGGCGAGCTGTTGGGTTTTTGCTAACCAGTCAAAAGTCGCTTCATGAAGAATCCCAGCAGCGTTTGCATCATTTGCGGCGCAGTAGACTTCTGTTCGGTTACAAGTTGACAAGATGGTGGCTTCAGGCAGGCCAGATTGATTCGCCCCCAACAAATGCTGGCGGAGATCATGCAACGCTTCTTGAAGAAATTCAGGATCAAAGGCGACCTTTTCCCGAATGGCGACCGGCGCTGTGTGATGATTGATGCCGAGTGTCAACAACTTCATAATGGTGATTATAGATTTGATGGCTCAATTAATGGGGGTAAGAATGGGGTTTTTGGCTTTTCTGCTGATTGGGGGCGTATCCGGGGCCTGTACCTGGATTTTTTACCCTAAGCGATCTCATGATTCAAATACCCGCGGATTTTTTATAGCGACAGCTCTAGGTTTCATCGCTGCAGCCGGGAGCTCCTTTTTGGGTCAATACACTGGGGTTTTTCAATCCGGCCAAATGCTAGAGTGGGCTAGTTCCATTTTGGCGTCTTGCGCCTTAGGATGGGTTTATACCGCTTTAGCTAAATAGGTTGGCTTGCGACCCTTTGCTTGAGGTCTTCTCAGAAGTGTTGATCCATTGAATCGGTTTAAGACCATGCCCTATCAACCAGTTATTTGCTTGAGTGAAGTGTTTGCAACTTCCAGTACCGCCTGGTTCTAAAAAAGGCTTAGCAGTTTTATAGACACCCAGACCTGACGGATGTGACGATTGCAAAATCAATGGATCTTTGCCAGTTTCGATGAGTGGTAATTTGGACTGTGCATGTCCGCCCCAAAGCATCCAAATTAAAGAGGGTTTCTTCATTGCTAGCGCAAAAATTAAACGATCAATCAAATTTTTCCAGCCTAAATTCGTATGACTACCAGCTTCACCCAATTTAACGCTCAGAGCGGTGTTGAGTAGTAGCACTCCTTGTTTGGCCCAGTGATGTAAGTCGCCGCTTGGAAGAGCACCAAAACCCTCAAGAGCTAGAGCTTTGCTGATATTGCGAAGTGAGCTTGGAAACTCGCGAGAGTTTGTTGGAATATTTGCTGGAATGGAAAATGCAAGACCTTGTGCCAGTCCGGGTGAGTGATAAGGATCTTGTCCAAGTATGACTACTTTTACTGAGTCAACCGGCGTTAAAGCGAGTGCTTTAAAAAAATTTTGTGGTTCAGGTCGAACACTCGTAAAGTCGTTATCGAGGACCGCTTGAATATTGCACTCTAATTCAATCCAAGCAGAAGACTCAAAGTAATCACCTAAAAGCTCGCGCCAATCCTTTGGGATATCGTCTTTTGAAAAAGAAGGCATCAAATTATTTGGAGTTGGTTATTGCTGGAATGAGTTCGTATTGTGCGGGCAATTGAGAGGGCGCTAAAGTTAAAAAGCGTTCATGCTCAAGATCATCGCGATAGAACGATAAGTTAAGCCCCTGATTCTCTGAAAGGCTACTGAGTACCTTGTCTAGGCGGGCGCTAGTAATGCGTTGACCATTGATGCTGGCTAATAAGTCTCCAGGAGCCAAGCCTGCAGATTGCGCAGCTCCACCGTCTAAAACATGCGTTACCTTAAGCCAGCCATTTGAATCTGTATGGCGCATTCCAAGTTGCAACTTGATTCTCTCTAGATTCGTCTGCGTTTTTGTTTTTACTGAGATGAGTTTTGAGGTAATCCACTTTTGTAGTGGGATATCTTCAGTGCCAAAAATATAGCGAGACTTGATCTCATTCCAAGAATTAATAAATCCCTGGCCCAGCAACTCAAAAATTAATTCATCCAAGCCATTCTCAGAAATACCATCAAGCGTGGCACCATGTTTTTGCCAAATCAAGCGCATGAGGTCGTCTAAAGACTTTTTATCCCTAGAGAATGCGCGTATCTGCAAATCTAAGCCTAGGGCTAGCAGCGCGCCTTTACCGTAGTAACTCACAACGATATTAGGTGTGTTTTCATCGGCTTGGTAATACTTTGTCCAGGCATCAAACGAGCTATCTGCCAAACTTTGTTTGAATCTTCCCGGCCCACGTAAGACCCCATTCCAATTGTCGGCTACGAGTTTTAAATAAGTATTGAGATCAATTCTTTTGCTGCGGAATAATTGCAGATCATCGTAGTAACTTGTAAAGCCCTCAAACAACCAAAGTAGGCTTGTGTAATTTCGGTTGCCAAGAGCATAAGGCTGAAAAGCTTTTGGTTGGATGCGCTTGACTAACCAGGCGTGGAAATACTCATGACTGCATAAGCCTAAAAATTCCCGATAGCTTGCTTCGTCTAAAGGATTATTTTTTTGCGGGATTTGATCTCGACGACAAAGAAGTGCAGTGCTGTTGCGGTGTTCAAGACCGCCATAACCATTCAGAACGCCATTTACTAAAAACAAATAATTAGTAAATGGCGACCTTTTTGTTTTGGGCTCAAAAAGATTGATGGTGGAGGAGCAAATTGCCTGTAAGTCGCTAGCTAGACGTGCAGCGTCAATTGGATGTATGCAGCCCTGAATGGCCATGCTGTGAGAGGTATTATTTGATTTCCACTGCACCATCTGGAACTCACCCATAGCTACTGGATGGTCAATTAAGTCATCGTAATTTTGGGCAAGATAAAACCCAAAACCGCGCCCATCAGTTTTTGCTGCCCTCAAACCAGTCTGTACAGTCCAATGCTCAGCATATGCTCCGTCTGGAGAGGTTATAGCTAAAGAGCAGGGGATATTTTCTTGTCCCTTTACCGCAAGGCAAAGACTCGTCGGATTGAAAAATGCACGCTCCGTGTCTAAATAGGCTGCGCGAACAGAGTTATCGAAGGCGTAAACCGTTGTTAGGATATTTACAGAACCATTTACTCTGGGTAGAAGCCACTGATCATTATCAATGCGCTCTAAGACAAGTTTTTTCTTTGTCCCATGAGCGGTGAATGCTTCAATTGTTTCAATATGTTTTGAGAAGTCACGAATCAAATAGCTACCAGGTATCCAAGCAGGCATCTGCACAATCTGCCCATCAGGATTGGGATTGGCAATATGCAGTTTTACTTGAAAACGATGACCATGAAGGTCTGCAGGCCATACGGTGTACTGGATTTCTGGCAGATCAGTTTTATTCATATTTCTTCAACTATTTATTTCAGAGAAGCAAATTTCTTTTCAATATCGGTAACTTGGACTGCGCCAGGAAAGCGGCTGCCATCAGTAAAAAATAGTGTTGGAGTACCAGTAATCCCATAGGTCTTTGCAAAAGTCAGATTTTTATCTAATGGGTTGCTGCAATCAGATTTGCCGCTAGGAGCAACTCCATTGACCATCCAGTCTATATAAGTCTTGTTAGGATCTGCAGAGCACCAAATTTGCTTTGCTTTTTGTATGGAGTCAGCCGAGAGAATGGGAATCAGATAGGTATAGATTGTGACATTGTCTAACTGCTGCAGTGATTTCTCGAGACGCTTGCAGTAGCCACAATTTGGATCAGAAAAAATAGCTAATTGACGAGTGCCATTGCCGCGCACAGTCTTAAACGCATTAGCTGAATTGAGGTCTGTCCATTTAATTCGATTTAAATCAGCCTGTCTTTGTTCTGTAATGTTTTTACCAGATGTAAGTTCAATGATCTCACCCTGAATTAAATACTTCGCGCTAGCGTCGGTATAAAAAATATCATTGCCTACTAGTACCTCATATAGTCCTGACACAGGAGCGGGTGTGACACTTCGCACTTTTGCATTAGTGCCCAGCTTTTTCTGGATCTCAGTTTTGATTTGCTGATCTGCTTGCGCTTGAGTGGATCCAGAAAATATGAGGCTAGCGCAAACAAGTGCAAGTGTAGATAAAGTAACGGATAAAAGTTTAGTCAAAATCAATTTCCCCTAACGCTCTTTCGATGAGGCGCTGTTTAATGAAGTGACTTTTGTTCACCAACCCAAGTCCCCAATTACGTAACTGCTTTTCTGTGCCACTGGTACCAGAAAATAATTTCTTTAGCTTGTCGGTAACCCATAAGAGCGCACTAGTATCGCCTTGTCGTTGGCGTTCATAGCGGCGTAGTAAGGTTAGATCGCTTAATGAGCGGAATGCTTCACGCTTGCTATAAATATTGAGCAATACGGCGACATCTCGCAAACCCAAGTTCAGCCCTTGCCCTGCCAAGGGGTGCATCACATGAGCTGCGTCACCTATCAGTACTACTTTGGGGTCAGATTCTGGGCCAATAAAACGCGCCGCCCTCATTTTTCTTAATGGAAATGCGGCAGGATTGGAGTTTAGAGTGAGATCACCTAGTTGTTTTGTAATCGCGCCATTGGCAACTGATGCGAAACGATCTAACCATTGGGATTGATTGAGTTGCAATAATTCTGCGGCATGTTCTGGTGATGTCGACCATACCATCGACACTTGCTTATTTGGTAGGGGCAACATGGCAACAATGTCACCGCCTGGTAGAAACCACTGGAAAGCAGTCTCAAGATGAGGGTAAGTACAAGTCCAGTTTGCTACCACAGCACTTTGCGCATAACTTTCTTCACTGGCTGCAATGCCAATTTCTGAGCGAATGGGAGAATTTGCACCATCAGCTGCAATCACGAGTTGTGCGCGAATGATGCCGCCATTTTTTAAATGTAGCGAACCCCCCTCTTCATCAACCTCAATTTTTTCTACAACATCTGCTATGCGCTCTAACTTATTCTGAAAGCGTGATGCCTGGTCAAGGGTGTGCTCAATCAAATTGGCTTCACCAATCCATGCCAATTGAGGTGTGCCTGCCTCAAATGCAGACAGATGAAGTTGATCATTCTTTTCGCCGCGATCACCATAGATACGCATATCGCGTACGGCTTGTAAACGAGTGTGATCTAGCGCATCCCAAATTTGGAGATGGGCTAGCAATTTTTGGGTGCTTGGTGAAAAAGCGTAAATTCTTTGACCCCATTGATCACCATGCGGGCTTGGGACCGCTTGGCCTAAATCAGGGGCGATTTCTAAGGTTTGTAGCCCGAGTTGAGCCATACCCAGGGCGCAAGCCTTGCCAGCAATGCCTCCGCCCACTACAACTACATCAACAGAGCGAATTTGTGAGGAATTAGTAGGTTTTTTGGCTAAATGATTTTGGTGAACTTCTGACATAACTTGATGATATCGAAACTAGCCCCTTTACAATAAGGCCATGTCTTTGAAATGTGGCATCGTCGGCCTGCCTAACGTCGGCAAATCTACCCTCTTTAATGCGCTTACCAAAGCTGGAATCGCAGCGGAAAATTACCCTTTCTGCACGATTGAGCCCAATGTAGGCGTGGTTGAGGTTCCTGACCCCCGTCTAGCGGCTTTGGCTGAGATCGTGAAGCCTGAGCGCATCCTGCCTGCTGCAGTCGAGTTTGTGGATATCGCAGGCCTTGTGGCTGGCGCCTCAAAAGGGGAGGGCCTCGGAAATCAATTCTTAGCCAATATTCGGGAAACAGACGCTATCACCCATGTGGTGCGCTGTTTTGAGGATCCCAATGTGATCCACGTTGCAGGCAAGATCGATCCAATTGCTGATATTGGTGTAATTGACACTGAGTTGGCCTTATCTGACTTAGCGACTGTTGAGAAAACCCTCAATCGATCCAGTAAGGCCGCAAAGTCCGGCAACGATAAAGAGGCTGCAGCCTTGGTTGCAGTGCTTACAAAAGTTCAGGCGCATTTGGATTCTGCCCTACCTGTTCGTAGCTTAGATTTAAGCGAGGACGAACAACTGTTAATTAAGCCGCTGTGCTTAATTACTGCCAAGCCTGCGATGTATGTAGCGAACGTTAAGGAAGATGGCTTTGAAAACAATCCTCATCTTGAGGCTGTTAAGCAGCATGCTGCCCAAGAAAAGGCCCCTGTAGTTGCTGTGTGCGCAGCGATCGAAGCTGAAATTGCTGATTTAGACGATGCTGATAAATCCGAGTTCTTGGCTGACTTAGGAATGGACGAGCCAGGCTTGGACCGTGTTATCCGTGCCGGCTATGCTTTGCTGGGCTTACATACTTACTTCACAGCAGGCGTTAAGGAAGTACGTGCGTGGACAATCCATCAAGGTGATACTGCTCCACAAGCTGCCGGTGTGATTCATACGGATTTTGAGCGCGGTTTTATTCGTGCGCAAACCATCTCCTATGACGACTTTATCCAATTTAAGGGCGAGTCAGGTGCGAAAGAGGCCGGCAAGATGCGCGCTGAGGGTAAAGAATATGTTGTAAAGGATGGGGATGTCTTGAACTTCTTGTTCAACGTTTAATTCACTTGAGATCTAAACAAAAAAGCCCTGATTTCAGGACTTTTTAATGGTGATGTCAGTCACAAAATGCCTATGCTGATCGAACAGCCTTCTCTAAGCATCTTGAGATCTCTTCGTAGCGCTTGATTGCTGCTTTGGTAGGCAACACTTCTTTTTTGCGACCATCTTCATTGGCTACCATCTTGATATAGCCCATAGCACTCAGATTTTTCAGGCGACTATGCAAAGTGGCTTGTGAACCTAGATCAGCCATGGAAATGAGGTCTCCCACTAATATCGGCTGTTTAGCGTGCGCGGAAGTAACAATTTTGTCCAAAAGACTTTCTTCAATAGCATCAAGCTTTTTGCCAGGGTTGATACGATCAAGAGCATCGATCAGGTTTAAGAAACGAAGATAGGGTGATTGCTTGGTATTGGACATTGTTTGAGTAAAGACAAATAAAGGTATTGGCTGTTGAGCTAGCCCAATTTTACGCCTTGCTTCACGATTACTCAATTGAGATGAGTTAATAAAATTGGTCTATGCCTATGGTAGTGTCAAATTTCCCCTCACTTATGCGCACAGCCCTTCTTGGTTTTGTAATCAGCGCGATTTCCTATACCGCTCTGTTTTATATCAATTCCTGGCTCACTTCTGAGTTGATATTTGGCGCAGGCGTCAATTGGATTTATTTGCCAGCTGGCTTACGCTTGTTTATAACTTTGATCTTTGGATTACCTGGCACTTTTGGAATTACATTCGCTTCGTTTCTCATTAGCTACTCTGGTGCTCTCACTAACGATTTAACAATTTGTATCGGCTTTGGTCTAGTCTTGGGTTTTGCGCCATGTCTTGCTAAAGTTTTTGTTTTCAGCAATATTCTGCTTGAGTCAGATTTAAGCAATCTAAGCCTCCAGAAACTGTTGATTTGTATTTTGATATAAGCGCTTCTGGGTACGGGTTTGTATCAGCTTTGGTATGCGTCACAAGGTCTTGAGAACACGGGAAACTTTAATCGCTTTTTAGTGATACTAATTGGCGATGTATTGGGATTGTCGCTACTGATTTATTTGATTAAGAGTAGCTTAGATAGTTTAAAGCAGTTGAACTAACTTAAGAAAACAGCTCACTGAGCGAGGCACCAGGATCTGCAGAGCGCATAAATGCTTCACCTACTAAGAATGCATTGACGTGATTGTTACGCATCAACTCAACATCGGCACGACTTAAAATGCCAGATTCGGTTACGAGGATTTTATTTCTTGGAGCCGATGATAGTAAAGACAATGTTGTTTGCAATGTGACCTCAAATGTTTTGAGGTTGCGATTATTGATACCCAGTAGTGGAGTTTTTAATTCAAGAGCTTGATCCAGTTCGTCGCCGTTATGTACTTCTACCAAAACATCAAGACCTAACTCATGAGCGCAGGCTTCTAGCTCTTTCATCTGATTTAGCTCAAGGCAGGCCACGATGAGCAAAATGGCATCAGCACCAATAGCACGTGCTTCATAAATTTGATAAGGATCAACTATAAAGTCTTTACGTAAAACGGGAATGTTGCAAGCAGCTCGCGCTTCTTCAAGATAAGCATTGCAACCCTGAAAGTAATCAACGTCAGTTAGGACCGATAAACAGGCAGCGCCATGCTTTTCATAAGACTGGGCAATTTCTGATGGAATGAAAATCTCACGTAGTATTCCCTTGCTTGGGCTGGCTTTCTTAATTTCGGTAATAACGCCTGCTTTACCAGATGCAATCTTTTGTTCGATTGCGCGAATAAAGCCTCTAGGCTTTAATATCGCGTCTTGATTATTCGTCTGTGCTTTCTCACGTTGATTTGCGAGCGAAAGTTGTTTTAAATTGTGCGCAATCTCAATCTTTTTCGTTGCAATAATTTTTTCGAGAATATCGCTCATGAATAGTAATTTATTTAGATTGTGTTGCAGTAACGAAGGCATCTAATTTTTGGCGCGCAGCACCAGATGCAATGGCTGCCTTGGCTTTACTAATACCGCTCGAAATATCAGGTGCAACACCAGCTACATAGAGTGTGGCACCAGCATTTAAACAAACAATATCGCTTGTAGCCCCAGGTTTGTTGTCAATGACGTCAAGAACAATACGCTTGGATTCTTCAGCATTAGCAACTTTGAAGCTATTGGTTGGCGCTGTATTTAAACCAAAGTCTTTTGGATGAATTTCATATTCACGAACGGCGCCATCTTTGAGTTCGCCGACAAGAGTAGGGCCCTCGAGAGAAATTTCATCAAGGCCATCGCGTCCATAAACTACCAGTGCATGTTCCATACCTAACGCTTGTAATACGCGAACTTGGATGCCGACCAAGTCTGGATGAAATACGCCCATCAAAATACGTTTGGCATCAGCTGGATTGGTTAACGGTCCCAAGATATTGAAAATCGTACGCACACCCAGTTGTTTGCGAATAGGTACAACATTTTTCATTGCGGGGTGATGATTAGGGGCAAACATAAAGCCGGCACCTACTTTAGAGATGCATTGAGCAACTTGGTCGGCAGATAGTGCCAGGTTGACACCTAGTGCTTCGAGTACATCAGCGCTGCCTGACTTACTACTAACACTACGATTTCCATGCTTAGCAATTTTTGCCCCAGCTGCAGCAGCCACAAACATTGCAGCAGTGGATATGTTAAAAGTGTGAGCGCCATCGCCACCAGTACCTACTACATCCACTAAGTGAGAGCGATCTTCTACATGAACCGAGGTAGCAAATTCGCGCATTACCTGTGCAGCAGCAGCAATCTCGCCAACGGTTTCCTTTTTAGTTCGTAGTGCAACTAACAAGCCAGCAACAAGCTCCGGTGACATTTCGCCACTCATGATCAGACGCATCATTGCTGTCATTTCATCGTGAAAGAGTTCGCGATGTTCTATGCAGCGTTGTAGGGCTTCTTGTGGAGTAATTGACATGAGTATTATTGATTTTGTAAAAAATTCTTGAGCAGGGCATGACCATGCTCAGAAAGAATGGATTCTGGGTGGAATTGAACACCTTCAACTGCGAACTCTTTATGACGCACACCCATTATTTCACCATCGGAAGATGTCGCGGTCACTTCTAAGCATGCTGGCAAAGAGTTTTTCTCAATTGCCAAAGAGTGATAACGAGTGACCTTAAATGGATCTGGAATATTTTTGAAGACACCGACACCAGTGTGATGAATGCTGTCAGTTTTGCCGTGCATCACTTTCTGGGCACGAATAACTTTACCGCCAAAGGCTTCGCCGATTGCTTGGTGGCCCAAGCACACACCTAAGATTGGAATCTTTCCTGCATATTGCTTGATGGTCTCTACAGAGATGCCTGCTTCGGCTGGGCTGCACGGGCCTGGAGAGATGCAAATACGTGCAGGATGAAGTTTTGCAATTTCCCCAACTGCAATTTCATCATTACGAAATACTTTGACCTCTTCACCTAGCTCTGCAAAGTACTGTACGAGGTTATAGGTAAATGAGTCGTAGTTATCAATCATTAGGAGCATCAAGTCCTCCTTGTACTAAATCAGCTGCTGTTAGGACTGCGCGCGCTTTTGCTTCAGTTTCCTTCCATTCTGCTGTTGGGTCTGAGTCTGCAACAACGCCAGCACCCGCTTGTGAATGTAGTATGCCGTTGCGTATGACGCCTGTGCGAATTGCAATCGCCACATCCATATCACCCGAGAATGAGAGATAACCAACTGCACCACCATAAACTCCCCGTTTCACAATTTCCATTTCATCAATGATTTCCATCGCCCGAATCTTTGGTGCTCCTGAAAGAGTGCCTGCAGGGAAAGTTGCGCGCAAGACATCCATATTGCTCATATTGTCCAAGAGATCGCCTTCTACAGAGCTCACAATATGCTGAACGTGAGAATATTTCTCAATCGACATAGAGTCAGTCACTTTGACGGAGCCAGTTTTAGCAATACGACCTACATCATTGCGAGCGAGGTCAATCAGCATGACGTGTTCAGCAATTTCTTTTGGGTCAGCTAAGAGTTCTTTAGCTAAACGCTCATCTTCTTCTAAATTAGCGCCACGAGGGCGGGTGCCAGCAAGCGGGCGAATAGTCACAATCTTCTCGGCAGCACGCTTTTCTTGGCGAACTAAGATTTCTGGGGAAGAGCCAACGATTTGCAGGTCACCAAAATCATAGAAATACATATAAGGTGATGGATTTAGTGAGCGCAAGGCTCTATACAGGGCTAGCGGTGAATCAGTGAATGGCTTGCTAATCCTTTGACCGATAACTACCTGCATGCAATCACCTGCCAAAATATATTCTTTGGTTCTGCGAACGGCATCTTCAAAGTCAGCCGCTTTAAATTTACGGATCAACTCAGTTTTTGTACTAGCCAAAGAAGGTGGCATGCTCACTTGTTGGTTAAGGCAGCCCAACAATTCTTTTAAGTGTGCTTGTGCCTTTTCAAAGCTATCGGCAATGCTTGGATCGGCATAGACGATGAAATAAATTTTGCCGGCGACGTTATCAATGACTGCCAACTCTTCAGTTAGCATGAGTTGAATATCGGGAACACCCAATTCATCTGGCAAGTTATGTTTAGCAAGACGTGATTCGATATAGCGAACTGTGTCATATCCAAAGTAACCTGCTAGACCGCCACAAAAGCGTGGCAGGCCAGCTTGCACTGCAACTTTAAAGCGCTTGAAATACGCATCGACAAAATCAAGCGGATTATCAGTGTTGGTCTCAACTACTTTGTCATCCGTAACCACTTCGTTAATAGGCTTCGATGGTGTGCCTACCGTACGAACGATAGTCTTAGCAGGCAGGCCAATAAAGGAGAATCGACCAAAACGCTCCCCTCCCAAAACTGACTCAAGAAGGTAGGTATTTTTCTTGCCAAATGTTTGACTCAATTTGACGTAGAGCGAAAGTGGCGTTTCTAAATCAGCCAAGACCTCTTTGACTAGAGGAATACGATTGAAACCCTGCTTTGCTAGGGCATTAAATTCTTCACGCAGCATTAGGCTTTTCCTGACTTTCCTAACTCTGTACGCATGGCATCAATGACTTGCTTGTAATCCTCTTTTCCAAAAATAGCTGAGCCTGCAACAAATGTATCTGCGCCTGCTTGCGCTACCTGAGCGATGTTGTCGACTTTAATTCCGCCATCTACTTCAAGGTGAATATGGCGGCCGGTCTCAGCTTCATAACGATCTAGGCGTGCACGCACTTGAGCAATCTTTTGCAGAGTGCTTGGGATAAACGATTGACCACCAAAGCCAGGGTTAACCGACATTAGCAAGACTAAGTCGAGCAACTCAAGCGTGTGATCTAGGTGATCAAGTGGTGTTGCGGGATTGAATACGAGTCCGGCCTGACATCCTTGATCACGAATTAAATTTAGTGTGCGATTCACATGAGGACTTGCTTCGGGATGAAAGCTAATGAGATCGGCACCTGCTTTTGCAAAATCGGGAACGATACGATCAACCGGTTCAATCATTAAGTGGACATCAATGACTGCAGGCTTGCCATTTTTGTTGGCGTAAGGACGAATAGCCTCACACACTAAAGGGCCAATAGTGAGGTTAGGAACGTAATGGTTATCCATCACATCAAAGTGAATCCAGTCGGCACCAGCGACTAAAACATCTTGTACTTCCTTGCCTAGGCAAGCAAAGTCGGCCGACAAAATAGAGGGAGCGATCAGAAATTGACGATGAGATGGGTTTTTTTGGCTTTCCATCCCTAGATTCTAGCTTGCAGTTGGCCTTGGGATGGAGCAGAATTCGAGCATGAATCCCCATGAAATCAGCATTACGGTCAAGACCCAGTACCTTCCGGACCAATCTGACCCAGATAACCGCCAATTTGCCTTTGCCTATACGGTCACCATCCGCAATGCCGGGTCGGCCAGTATTCAGCTGATTGCCCGTCATTGGTTCATTACCGACGGGGATAATGATGTTCAGGAGGTACGAGGTCTAGGTGTTGTTGGCCAGCAGCCTTTATTGCGTTCTGGCGAGCATTTTGAGTACACCAGTTGGGCTACGCTACCAACCCCTGCTGGAACCATGCGAGGCGAGTATTTTTGCGTGACCGAAGATGCCCAGTTCTTTCAAGCCCCAATTCCAGAGTTTGTTTTAGTAATGCCACGTACTCTGCATTGAGAGCTTACCTAAGCAGCAGAAAATTATTTCTTACCTTTGCCAGTCCACAGGACAATGAATAATAAAAGTCCTAAGGCAATAGCGCCTTCAAGAACAAACAGGAGCATCGGGTATTCATCGAGTAAATTGGCGATCATGATTTCAAAAATTAAATTGTTCCAAGCAAGTGTATTCGCTATTGTGATTACAAGTTTAATTGTTGGGTGCTCAACGCCGCCAACTCGTGGAACAGGATATCGATCTGGCGGTTCAGGCGCTGCGCCCTCAACCTATAGCTCACCCATTGCCAGTTTTAGTGCTGTTTCATGGCAAGCCTTACCTGGCTGGCAAGAGGATGATTTATCGCAAGCTTGGCCAGCTTGGCTCAAGAGTTGTAATGCTTTGAGTAAGCGTGCTGGCGAAGTCAATTGGCGTCAGGTTTGCGCACAAACTACTGGCGTATCAAATCATGATAGCCAGGCAATTCGTCGTTATTTTGAAAATTACTTCCAAGCTTATGAAATTCGCAATAGCTCTGGAATTGAGGCTGGCATGATCACGGGTTACTACGAGCCGGTGATGAATGGATCACAAACACGAACTAGTATTTATAACGTGCCACTCTATGGCTACCCTAATGCTTGGAAAAAATCTAAACCCAATCCAGCGCCAACTCGAGCAGAACTAATAAGCTCTGGAATATTAAAGGGATCTGAGATTGCTTGGGTGCAAGATCCAGTTGCCGCTGCGTTTATGCAAATTCAAGGATCAGGGAAGATTCGCCTTGAAGATGGCCGTGTTTTGCGCTTGGGTTATGCCGGCACTAATGATCAGCCTTTCAAATCTTTTGCACAATGGTTGCTTGATCGAAAAGAAATTACCCGCAGTGAGGCCACAATGCAGGGCATCTCACAATGGGCTAAGCGCAATCCTGATCGTGTAAATGAAATGCTTAATGCCAATCCACGCTTTGTCTTTTTTAAAGAGTTATCGGGTAATGTGGAGGCAGATTTGGGACCCACAGGAGCTTTAGGTGTTCCTTTAACTGCTGAGCGGAGTATTGCTGTCGATCTTCAGGCTATGCCTCTCGGCGCACCCGTATTTTTGGCTACTACCAAGCCCTTAAGCAATCAAGCGCTACAAAAGCTGGTAATGGCACAGGACACTGGAAAGGCAATTGTCGGCGGTGTCAGAGCTGATTACTATTGGGGATCGGGTGAGGCTGCCGGAGAAATGGCAGGGCGTATGAAGCAAAATGGCAAGATGTGGTTATTGTTGCCCCGTTAATGAATGAGATATAAGAAAGAAAGCTATGAGCTACAAAACAATTTTGACTGAAGTGAATGGTAAGGTTGCCACGATCACTTTGAATCGTCCTGAGGTGCTCAACGCGCTCAATGATCAGCTAATGGATGAGTTAGGCGCGGCCCTGCTTACATTTGATGCTGATGACAATATTGGTTGCATCATCGTTACTGGAAGCGAGAAGGCGTTCGCTGCTGGCGCAGATATTGCATCTATGGCAAAGCGTAGCTTGCAAGATGTGTATCGCCATAACTTCATTTCCCGCAATTGGGAACATATGCAAAAAGTTCGTAAGCCTGTCATCGCTGCGGTATCGGGCTACGCTTTAGGTGGTGGTTGTGAGTTAGCTATGATGTGTGACACCATCATGGCGGCTGATAACGCCAAGTTTGCACAGCCAGAAATTAAGCTAGGAATCATTCCTGGTGCTGGTGGTACGCAACGTTTGCCGCGCGCAATATCGAAAGCTAAAGCAATGGACTTAGCATTGACTGGCCGTATGATGGATGCCGCTGAAGCTGAGCGCTCTGGCTTGGTAGCACGCGTATTTCCAAAAGCAGATTTGTTGAAGGAAGTGAAAGCAATTGCTAAAGACATCGCTGATATGCCTTTATTGACAACCATGATGGTGAAAGAGGCTGTGAATACTGCTTATGAAACCACGCTTTCACAAGGTATTCATTTTGAACGCCGCTTGTTCCATACTTGTTTTGGAACCAACGATCAGAAAGAGGGTATGGCAGCGTTTATTGAAAAACGCCCAGCCAAATTTACGAACTCTTAATGCGATTAATTGCTTAATTTTTTGCTAGGTAGCGTTGAGCTAGTTTGACCCAATAGCTCACGCCTACTGGAATCAAGGCGTCGTTGAAGTCGTAAGAAGGGTTATGGAGATGGCATGGTCCCATGCCATGACCTATCGACCGATGATCGCCATCTCCATTGCCCAAAAAGACATAACAACCAGGTTTCTCAAGCAGCATAAAAGCAAAATCCTCAGCGCCCATCGTTGGGTCGGTGGAGGTGTTTACATTTTGTTTACCAACCAGCTCGCTCATCACTTCGCTGGCAAACTCCACTTCTTTTTCATGATTGATGAGCGGTGGATAGTTTCTAGAAAAACTGATATCTGCTTTGCAATCAAATGCACCTGCAACGTTATGCGCAATTTCTCGTAGCCGTTGTTCGATTAAATCTAAAACCTCTAGCGTGAAAGTGCGCACGGTGCCGCCAATGAATGCACTATCAGGAATGACATTACTGGTTTCGCCAGTATGAAATTGAGTCACGGAGAGAACTGCCGCATCAACAGGCCGTTTATTACGAGTAATGATGCTTTGTAGCGCCAGTACTACCTGTGCTCCAGCAAGTACGGGATCGGCACTATTGTGAGGTAGGGCAGCGTGTCCGCCTCGACCGGTGATGGTGATTTCAAAAGCATTGCTTGATGCCATCATGGGGCCGGCGGTAACTCCGAAATGACCTTCGGCTAAACCGGGCCAGTTATGCAATCCAAATACAGCATCGCAGGGGAATTGCTCAAATAAGCCATCCTTGATCATTTCACGAGCGCCAGCGCCACCTTCTTCAGCGGGTTGGAAAATAAAAACCACCGAGCCTTTGAAGTCACGGTGATTAGATAAATACTGTGCCGCCCCTATGAGCATCGCAGTATGGCCATCATGGCCACAGGCATGCATCTTTCCAGGATTGCGGGAGGTATGCGAAAAGTTATTGTGTTCTTGTAGTGGTAGTGCATCCATATCGGCTCGCAAGCCAATCATTTTTCCTGGCCCCAACTCTCCATCTAAGCGGCCAACAACCCCAGTTTTTCCCATGCCTCGGAAAACGGTAATGCCCCAACTCGATAATGCTTCTGCAACGAGATCCGCTGTACGGTTCTCTTCAAAGCGCAATTCAGGGTGTGCATGAATATTGCGACGAATATCTCGAATTGCTTCGGCGGATTCAACTATTTCAGGAAGTAAATGCATTCCTTCATCTTATCTGAAACTTAGCCAAGAAGCACTCTAGAAGGGCTTGATAGGGCTATTACAGTTACTTAATACTGAATTTAAAGGCTGGGTAGGCGAATGTGCTGTGCAGCAAATGCCAGCGCTTCAATGCAATAGGGTCTGTTATCCGGCTTTTTAATTGCAGGTGGCAATTGAGGAATGGAGCCCAAAAAGGGCGCGTCTATTTTGGAGCGAAGCGTTTCAATATTCTCAGCTAATAACTGCATTTCAGAGGAGAGGGTATTTGCAATCCAGCCAGCCACTTTCAAATTGCGTGTCTTGAATGCTTCCATGCTGAGGAGGGCATGATTTATGCAGCCCAGTTTCATGCCCACTACCAGAATGATCGGCAGTTGAATTTGGTTTGCAAAATCACCTAAATTCTCCTGATTGTTGAGAGGCGTTAAAAACCCGCCCGCCCCTTCAACCACAATACAATCGCCTTGCTGTTGAATCTCGCTGTAAGCCTGTATCACAGTATTAAGCTCAAGGCGAATGCCTTTGGATTCGGCAACCAAATGAGGCGCGGCTGGCATATCTAAAACGTAAGGACACAGACTGGGTTGACCCGCAGTCAAGCCTAAAGCGAGGCGTAAGGTCTCTAAATCTTCATTGAGTAATTGACCTTCATCACTTTGGTAAGTGCCTGCAACTACAGGTTTGAAGCCCAATACTTTTTTGCCTTGTTCTCGTAGTTTGAGAATCAATGCACCGCTTACTAAAGTTTTTCCAACTTCAGTATCTGTGCCAGCAATAAAGAAACCAGTGTTTTTATACATTAACCATTTTTCTCGATGACATGTTGTTCAATCATCTGCAATGTATTGATGAGGGCGCGAAGGTCATCTTCGCTATGGTTTGCCGAAAATGTAATGCGTAGACGTGAACTGCCAACAGGAACAGTAGGAGGTCGAATGGCTGGAATCCAGTACCCCGCCTCATCTAACAACTGAGCTGTCAATAAGGCATTTGCATTACTACCCAGAATTAATGGCTGAATCGGCGTGCAGGAAGAAATCTTTTCCCATCTCGAGAAATGCATTTCTTGCTGCCAAATATCAATGAGTCGATGAAGGTGCGCACGACGCGCTTGGCCTTCGTCTGATTCAATGATCTCCAGACTCTTAAGTAAGGCATGTGCAATTGCGGGCGGGGTTGCTGTGCTGTAGATATAGGGACGCCCTTTTTGTACAAGCCACTCTATAAAAGTATCTTGGGCGCAGATAAATGCACCACTAACGCCTGCCGCTTTGCCTAATGTGCCGATATAAATGATGCGATCGGAAGAGATATTTTCCAACTCTAAGATTCCGTGACCTTGTTTTCCCAGAACGCCAAACCCATGCGCATCATCTACCAATAAGAGGGCATCGTATTCTTCGGCAATGGCTAGCAGCGTTTTGACGGGCGCTAGATCGCCATCCATACTAAAAACACCATCCACCACAATCAACTTGAGAGCACTAGTATCTTTTTTTAGCTTCTCGATCAATGCGTCGAGTTTTGTATGATCAAACAGAGTTACTGTTGCATGGGTTTGTGCACTCGCTAAACGAACACCATCGATCAATGAGGCGTGATTGAGTTTTGCAGAGTAAATGCTGGCATTATTTTGAGGGGCTAATCTCATCAAGCCAGTAATAGCAGTCAAGTTGGCTAGATAACCAGTGCTAAAAAATAATGCCCTGGCTTTGGGTATATGCCCATCCTGAAAAGAGGCTAGTCGTTTTTCTAGTAACTCATGCGCAATGCTGTGCCCGCTAATGAGGTGTGATGCTCCACTACCTACACCATATTTTTGTGCCCCCTCTGCTAAGGCTTTGGCAATTGTTGCATGGCTTGCCAGCCCAAGATAGTCATTACTACAAAAGGCCTTCAGCTCTCGATCGCCCACTACCGCCTTGGTATCACAGGGAGATGTCGTGATGCGTAGTTTACGCTTGAGTAATTGCTGATCTAGGTCTGCAATTTGCTCTTCCGCTAGCTTGAGTGCATTAAAAGTGCTAGCCATTGATGACCTGATTCAATGCACGTTGAACAGCTTGACCCATTTGCTCAGTCTCTTGCGCCGACAAAATATATGGTGGCATCACATAAATCGTATTGCCGATAGGCCGAATTAAAACACCTTCATTTAAGCACTTGGCAAACATTTCACGAGGGAACACATGGCTATTTTTTAGTGCTGATGATTTGACATCAAACGCCAAAATCATGCCTTGCTGGCGCCAATGGTCAATGCGTGTGTCTGATTTGGCCCATGCAAATGCTGTCGCTAAATTTTGTGAACGCGCAATGTTGTTTTCAAGTACTTTTTCTGCTTCAAAAATCTCAAGGCAAGCTAAGGCAGCTGCACAAGCTAATGGATTGCCGGTGTATGAATGTGAGTGCAAAAAACCATGTTGCGTTTGATCGCTATAAAAGGCGCGGTAAATTTTGTCGGTCGTCATGCAAAGAGAAAGCGGCAAATAACCACCGCTAATGCCCTTAGAAAGAGTGAGAAAGTCGGGCCAAATCCCTGCGTGTTCGCAAGCGAAGAACTTGCCACTACGCCCACAGCCCACGGCGATCTCATCGGCGATGAGGTGGATTTGATAACGATCACATAAGTCTCTAACAAGTCGTAAATACTCAGGTGAATGCATTGCCATTTGGCCGGCACATTGCACAAGCGGCTCAACAATCATTGCAGCAATATTTTTATGTTCTTTTGCGAATAACTGTTCCAGCGCATTTGCTGCTTCTCTTGCGACATCTTCCGCACTTTCACTAGCTTTTGCTTTGCGTGCGTCTGGAGATGTCACTGTGAAGACATCTTGCAAAAGCGATCCATAAGCTTCACGAAAAATAGCAACGTCTGTTACGGCAAGCGCGCCAAGCGTTTCTCCGTGGTAGCCGTTTTCAAGGCAGACAAATTTTTTCTTTTCTGGCTTGCTATTCAGTTGCCAAAAGTGATGACTCATCTTTAAAGCAATCTCAACCGCGGATGCACCATCAGATGCATAAAAAACATGACCTAAATTGCCATTGGTTAGTGCAGCCAGTTTTTCAGAAAGCTCCACCACCGGAGGATGTGTGAAACCAGCAAGCATGACATGCTCAATTCGCTCTAATTGCTGGGTAATTGCTTGATTAATTTTTGGATTGGAATGACCAAAGAGATTGGTCCACCATGAGCTAATGCAATCCAGAAGCGCATTTCCGTGTTCGTCGTAGAGCCAAGCCCCCTTACCTTTGGTGATGGCAACCAGTGGAAATGATTCATGGTGTTTCATCTGGGTGCAGGGGTGCCAAACAGCGGAAAGACTGCGATTGACAAGGGTGGCTTGATTTAGATCAGAAATAACCTTCATGTTTGATATTTGACCACTAGTTTTTCCTAATTCAGACCTGTATCTGTTATGTTTATGCCTTGGATTGACCTATTTTCTGGAATTTACCCATGCTGGACGCCCAAACCATAGAAAAACCCCTCACTCAAGTCAAATCGAAGGCTGATTTGCGCAAGGAGCTTGATGCGTCTGGTGCTTGGTCTGTAGCCCAAATAGAGGCTTTATTTGCCCTACCTTTCAATGAGTTGATGTTAAAAGCCCAAGAGACTCATAAGGCCTATTTCCCCGAAGGTGATGTGGAATTGGCTACCTTGTTGTCGATTAAGACCGGCGGCTGCCCTGAGGATTGTGGATATTGCCCCCAGGCTGCTCGCTATGACACTGACGTCAAAGCCGAAAAGTTGATGGGTCTCGAGGAAGTTTTAGAGGCTGCAAAAGCAGCTAAAGCAGCAGGCTCAAATCGTTTCTGTATGGGTGCTGCGTGGCGTGAGCCAAAAGACCGTGATATCGAAAAAGTCACTGCCATGATTAAGGGTGTTAAAGCTCTTGGTCTTGAGACCTGTGCGACCTTAGGAATGCTCGAAGAGGATCAAGCAAAAGCACTGTCCGATGCAGGCTTAGATTTTTATAACCATAACCTAGATACCAGCGAAGATTTTTATCGTTCAGTAATTTCTACTCGCGGTTATCAAGATCGCTTGGATACGATTTCTCATGTGCGTTCAGCTGGCATGTCAGTGTGTTGTGGTGGCATCGTTGGAATGGGTGAGTCACGTGAACAACGCGCAGCTTTTTTAGCTCGCTTAGCAAACTTAAGCCCTTATCCAGAGTCAGTCCCAATTAATCATTTGGTGCCTGTTGCTGGCACTCCATTGGCTGATCAAAAGCCTTTAGATCCACTTGAGTTTGTGAGAACAATTGCAGTTGCGCGCATCACAATGCCGAAGGCGCGCGTACGTTTATCTGCTGGTCGACAAGAGCTTGGCAGAGCTGTGCAAGCCATGTGTTTCTTAGCTGGCGCCAACTCAATTTTCTATGGTGAGCAACTACTCACTACCGGTAATCCCGAGGCAGAACAAGACCGCGCACTCTTATCTGAGTTAGGTTTGAAGACTAAGCAAAGCTGTAAGGCCGAGGTTTTAGTCTAAGTTTTTACTGATGTCACCCATTGATCGCCTGATTATTGAGTTTGATACTGCGCTTCGCTCGATTGTTGGCGGAGCAAATGCAGGTCGACCAACACCGGGGTCTGCAACATCGCCCAATCAATCTTTGGATGCGGCAGAACGTAAACATGCTGCAGGTCTAATGCGCGTTAATCACGTTGGTGAAGTTTGTGCGCAAGCACTCTATCAATCACAAAAATTAGTTGCACGAAATTCTCAAATTCAAGAGATGCTCAATCATGCTGCTCAAGAAGAGATGGATCACTTGGCATGGTGTGAAACGCGCCTTCAAGAACTGGGTTCTCACACGAGTTATCTCAATCCATTGTGGTACGCAGGATCTTTTGCAATTGGTTTGGTAGCAGGTTTAGCGGGTGATAAATGGAGCTTAGGTTTTGTTGTTGAAACTGAAAAGCAGGTCGAAAATCATCTCGAGAGTCATCTTGAAAAATTGCCGATAGAAGATCATCGTTCACGTGCCATTGTTGAGCAAATGCGCATCGATGAAATTGAGCATGGACAAGCAGCGCTACATGCTGGTGGAGCGACGTTACCCGAGCCAATTCAGAAGGTAATGCAGGCTATGTCTAAGGTCATGACAACTACTGCCTACAAGATTTAAGTTTTTAATTGGTGGCGCAGAAGTATTTGAGAATAATTTTTGGATTTATTTTTCAAATACTGTTTTTAAATACAGTATATTTAGACATTATCTAGCCCTATAGCTAAGATCTATTCTTAAGTATATTTTCCAAGCCATTGTTTCAAGTAGCTATTTTATTATCACCATTTTGTGAACATACGACGCTAAGTGTTTGTAAACACTAGAGAAATTCCCAAAAAAATACCCAAAAACACTTGACCCTCCTAGTGCGATCCTCTAAAGTGGGAGGAAGTGTGAAAAAGTGGGGTAAATGGTGTTTCAAGGCGCGTCAGCTCTCAATTTAGATGCAAAAGGTCGGATGTCCATTCCGGCAAAGCATCGTGACGCCCTGTTAGTTCAGGGTGAAGGCCGTGTCACGCTCACAAAACACCCCGATGGATGTCTGTTGCTGTTCCCAAGACCTGAGTGGGAAAGTTTTAGATCTAGAGTTGCGCAGCTTCCAATGGACGCCCATTGGTGGCGCAGAATTTTTCTTGGCAATGCTGCTGAGATAGATCTCGATAGCGCTGGCCGTGTTTTAGTAAGCCCAGAGTTACGTGCTGCAGCAGGAATAGAAAAAGAAGTGATCTTGTTAGGTATGGGTAGTCACTTGGAATTGTGGGACGCAGCTACATACGCTGCAAAAGAGCAGGCTGCGATTACGCAAGGCATGCCTGAAGCACTCAAGCAATTTAATTTTTGATGACAGGGTGCTATGAACATAACTCATCGCCCAGTGTTACTGGCCGAGGCGGTGACGGCGCTAACCAATGGCCCGCTCATTCAGAATCAAAACGCAGCGCAAAACATTTTAGTAATCGATGGAACTTTTGGGCGCGGCGGTCATACGCAAGCATTGCTGAAGCAGTTACCAGCATCAGCGCGCATGATTTCTTTCGACAAGGATTTAGATGCAATCGCAGTTGCAAAACAAATCAACGATCCACGCTTAACAATTGTGCACGACAGTTTTGCGCAGATGGATCAGTACATGGCAGCAGAATCAGTCGATGGAATTTTGCTAGACCTGGGAATCAGTTCACCCCAAGTAGACGAAGCGCATCGGGGATTTTCATTTCGTCGAGAAGGTCCCCTCGACATGCGAATGAATACTGATCAAGGTATGACAGCGGCAGAATGGTTGGAGCAGGCGCCGCAGGAGGAAATCACGCACGTGATTAAGACGTACGGGGAGGAGCGTTTTGCATTTCAAATCGCGAAGGCCATTGTGGCTAAGCGAGAAGAGGGCTCGTCTCCTAAAACAACTACGCAATTAGCTAGCTTGGTTGCAGGTGTAGTGCGTACTCGTGAAGCTGGTCAAGATCCTGCCACGAGAACTTTCCAGGCATTACGCATTTTTATTAATCGCGAGTTGGAAGATTTGGAGCTGGGCCTAAAGGCCGCTTTGAAATTATTGAAGCCAGGTGCAAGACTTGCTGTTATCAGTTTTCACTCATTAGAAGATCGTATTGTTAAGCAGTTTTTGCAGGCTCATGCAAAAGTAGAAGTTCCCCGTGGCCTACCTGTGCGAGAAAAAGATTTGCCCCAAAGCGCGCTTGAAATTATTGGCCGTATTAAGCCTAGCGATCTTGAGATTTCGGAAAATCCTCGTGCACGCTCAGCCATTATGCGGGTAGCAGAAAAGCGTATGGGGGTGCTTGCATGAACCGCGCCACGTTAACGTTGCTAGCCCTGCTCTTAGTTTGTGCACTATCTCTAGTCGCCGCCCAACAACGCGCGCGCAAATTATTTATTGCTCAAGAGCGCGCACAAATTGAAGAGCGCAAATTGAATCAAGAATGGTTGCGCTTGGAATATGAGCAACGCAATCTTTCTAAATCTGCTCGTATTCGTGATGTAGCGCGTAATCAATTGCATATGGTGCCCATTTCTCCTGAACGTACTCTGTACTTGAAGGAGGCTCAATGAGACCGGTTGGTTTTTCTACAACCCCAAATTTAGTGTTGCGTCTGCCTATGTGGCGGTCACGCCTCATGCTGTTTCTCTTATTTTTCGTTTTCATGATGTTGTTGCTTCGTGCATTCTGGATTCAAGGTCCAGGAAATGCATTTTATGAAGCCAAGGGTGTGCGTGGTACTCAACGTGAGTTGGAGTTACCGGCTAGCCGAGGAAAAATTTTGGATCGCAACGGTCAAGTTATTGCTACGAGTCTTGAGGCCAAGTCTGTAATTGCTTACAACGATACGGTTCCCGATGATTTGGCGGCCGATAAGGTAAAAAAACTGGCTAGCCTCTTGCAAATTAGCGAAGCAGATCTTCGTAGGAAGCTTAAGGAAGAGCGAAAGCAGATTTTCTTAAAGCGCCAAGTTGATCCGATTGTTGCTCAGCAAATTAAACAATTAGAAATTCCGGGTATTGGGCTGAATAATGAATATCGCCGTTTCTATCCCGAAGGCGAAGCGATGGCGCACGTTGTTGGATTTACCAACGTAAACGATAAAGGTCAGGAGGGCATGGAGCTCTCACGAGAAAATGATCTAGCTGCACACCCAGGACAAAGACGGGTTGTGATCGATCGCCTTGGACGTGTAGTAGAAGATGTAGCAATTGAGCAGTTGCCACAAAACGGCAAAGACTTACAGCTCTCGATTGATAGCAAGATTCAGTTTCTTGCATATAACGCTGTGAAGAGCGCAGTTGAGCAGCATCATGCAAAAGCTGGTGGCGCAGTAGTGTTGGACACACAGACGGGTGAAATTCTGGCTCTAGCCAATTACCCAAGTTACAACCCAAATGATCGCAGAAATTTAAGTGGTGAGCAATTACGTAACCGAGTATTGACAGATACGTTTGAGCCGGGCTCAACGATGAAGCCACTCACTATTTCAATTGCTCTGGAAAAAGGATCTGTGGCACCAAATACCAATATGGTGATTGGTGCAAAGTATTTAGTGGGGCCTAAGCCGATTACGGATACTCACCCTTACGGAAATCTGACTGTTGCTGAAGTAATTCAGAAGTCAAGCAATATTGGTACTGCCAAAATTGCGATGAATAATCTCTCTCCAGAAGAGATGTGGGATTTTTATACCGCAGTAGGTTTGGGCCAATCCCCAAAAATTGGGTTCCCAGGTGCAGTTGCGGGAACTGTGCATCCATTTAAGAAGTGGATGCCAACTGATCAGGCGCGCATCGCGTTTGGATACGGAATTTCTGCTTCGCTATTTCAAGTAGCACGCGCTTACACGATCTTTGCGCGCGATGGCGAGTTAGTGCCCCTAACGATCGAACGTAGTCCTGAATTCAAGCCTGGCACAAGAGTGCTTTCTGCCAAGACCGCCATTGAAATGCGTGAAATGTTAGAGACGGTGACGCAGCCGGGCGGCACAGCAATTAAAGCGCAGGCTGAAGGATATCGAGTTGGCGGAAAAACAGGAACAGCTCATAAATTAGTAGGCAAAGGATATGGCAATTCGTATCGCGCCTACTTTGCTGGTTTAGCGCCTATTAGTGCGCCACGAATTGTGGTGGCGGTCATGATTGATGAGCCAACAGGTGGCAGTCACTACGGTGGTGATGTGGCGGCACCCGTATTTTCAACCATTGTTGGTGAGACCTTGAGAACGCTCAATGTTCTTCCTGATAGCAAAGTGAAGCAAATGGCTCTTGATGATAAGGGCCCTGCAGAAATTCGTATGACAAATACGCAGACACAACATGTGGCTTTGAAAAGATGAGGGTGGCATTGAACATAGAACCCAATCATTTGATTGACCACTTACACTCATTGGCAAATTTGTCTGCCAAGGTGAGCGCGGACAGTCGCCAGATTCGGCCTGGCGATATCTTCTTTGCATATTCTGTTGGGCACGGGAATGCACTTCGTGATGGCCGCAAATTTATTGATGCTGCTTTATTAAATGGAGCCGCTGCAGTAGTCTTTGATCCAGCTGGATTAGATTTAAATTACTTAGACCATCCTCAATGTTTTGCGATCGAAAAGCTCGCTGAAAAAGTAGGAAAGCTCTGTTCCCAATGGTATGGCGATCCGAGTAAGGAATTAAAAATGATTGGGGTCACTGGTACTAATGGCAAGACCAGTATTACTCAGTGGTTGGCAAAATCCTTGGACCAAGTAAGTCACCGAACAGCAGTACTGGGGACCTTAGGCACAGGCTTTCCTGGTGCTTTGGAAAAGACGGGGTACACCACTCCAGATGCCCCGAAGTTACAAACTCAGTTAAAAGAATTACTGGATGCTGGTGCTAAACAAGTAGTAATGGAAGTGTCATCGCATGCATTACATCAAAATCGAATTGCTGGAACTTTATTTAATTGCGCCGTATTTACTAATTTGACGCAAGATCATTTGGACTACCACGGCAATATGGCAAACTACGCCGCAGCAAAAGCAAAGCTATTTAGTCAGCCAGGTCTAGAGCATGCTGTGGTGAATTTAGATGATACATTTGGGCGTGAATTAACTATAAATCTACTGGCTAGAAAAGACCTGAAGGTTTGGGCATACGCTTTGAGTGCGTCTGCTTTTAAAGGCTTTGAAAAGTTTGGTGATCGTCTGCAGCGTATCTACGCAGCAGAGACCGCCCTCAATCATGCTGGATACGATTCTGTGTTCACTTATGAAGGGGTCGGTACATACACTTTGCATGTTCCCTTGCTTGGCGAATTCAATCTCAGTAATGCGCTTGCAGTTTGGGCAACTTTGTTGACGCAAGACGTTACCGGTAATGAAGCTAGCAAACGAGTAAGTCAATTGCATGCAGTGATCGGTCGCATGGAGCTGATCTCATTAGGCAAGAATCCAAAATCAGAAGGTCCATTGGCGGTTGTAGATTACGCCCATACACCAGATGCTCTGCAGAAGACTTTAAAAGCATTGCGTCCGATTGCCGAGCAACGTGGCGGAAAATTGTGGTGTGTATTTGGTTGCGGCGGTGATCGCGATAGTGGTAAGCGCCCTCAAATGGGTGCTGTAGCAGAGAATTTTGCAGATCAAATCATTATTACTAGTGATAACCCACGCTCTGAAGATCCGCAAGCAATCATGGAAATGATTTGCAAAGGAATTCAAAAGCCTGGTGCAAATATTCAGGTAATTGCAGATCGTGCATCAGCAATTATGGCTGCCATTCGTCATGCGGATTCACGCGATATTGTTTTAGTTGCGGGTAAGGGTCATGAGACTTCACAGGAAATTAGTGGCAAGAGTTTTGATTTTTCTGATCAAGAGCATATTCGTTTAGCTGCTGGAGGCATGGTCTGATGTCGATGATGACTCTTGCTCAAGCACATGCCATGCTACCTGGAAGTAGGCTATTAAATGTTTCTGCTGAAGCAGCAAAAATAATAGCGCTATCAAGAGTGGGAACCGATAGTCGCCAAATTGATACAGGCGAATTATTCGTTGCTTTGGCTGGTGAGCGTTTTGATGCCCATGACTTCTTGGCCGATGTCGCAAGATCTGGGGCTGGTGCTGCATTAGTCAGCAATGCTGAACAGTGCCCAACAAATTTGCCCGGTATTTGTGTTGCCGATACACGCATCGGCTTGGGCAATCTGGCGAAAGCCTGGCGTGCAAATTATGAAATTCCTTTGGTGTTGGTTACCGGAAGTAATGGCAAAACCACCGTTAAAGAAATGATTGCTGCAATTTTTAAGGCTGCAGTTGGAGAAGCTCATACTCTGGTTACCAAAGGTAATCTCAATAATGACATTGGCTTGCCACTGACTTTATTAAAACTGCGCTCTACTGATCGTCTAGCAGTAGTTGAGTTGGGTATGAATCATCCCGGAGAAACAGCGCAATTGGCTGCGATTGCGCAAGCTAATATTGCCCTTATTAACAATGCCCAACGCGAGCATCAAGAATTTATGGCAACGGTTGCTGCCGTTGCTGAAGAACACGCCGATGTAGTTCGTACCTTGCCCAAGAATGGCATTGCTGTATTCCCTGCAGATTCTGAGTTTACTTCTGTATGGCGTGAGGCTGCTGGTGCACGAAGGGTGATTGACTTCGCTTTGATCTCAACTCAGATAAACCAAACTGCTTCAGTTAAAGGTCGTCTATTAAGCAATGGACGGGTAGAAGTAGTTGCGGAGAATGGCTCAGTTGAGATTCAGCTCAATACCCTTGGAAGTCACAATGTACGTAATGCCCTGGCTGCTAGCGCTGTTGCTATAGCGGCAGGCATCGGCCTAGAAATAATCAAAGAAGGTCTTGAGTCATTTACTCCCGTAAATGGACGCATGCAAGCGAAGAAGATTGACCCTAATCACACATTAATTGACGATAGCTATAACGCGAATCCAGATTCGGTACGAGCTGCAATTGATGCGCTTAAGCAATCTGGAAATATTTCTTGGTTGATTTTGGGAGACATGGGAGAGGTTGGCAATCAAGGTCCTGAGTTTCACCGTGAAGTAGGCGCGTATGCAGCTGAGCAGGGGGTTGCTAAATTATTTGCTCTTGGCGAGCAATGCCAATTTGCGATCAAAGGCTTTGAGGGGGTTGCAAAAAATACTACAGCATCCAAAGCAATTCACTTTTCCGATATGGACAGTTTGATTGCACAGTTACGAGATGCATTACATGCGCAGTCAACCGGCAGTAATCAACATCTCAATATTTTGGTTAAGGGTTCACGATTTATGCGCATGGAGCGTGTAGTGCAAGCCTTGTTAGAGGAGGCTAAAACATGCTCTTAATTTTGGCGCAATGGTTGCAAGATGATTTTGGATTCTTCAGAGTCTTTAACTACATTACCTTTAGAGCGGTGATGGCTACAGTTACTGCATTGCTGATTGGTTTAGCTGCAGGTCCCTGGGTTATTCGTAAGTTAACGGCATTAAAAATGGGGCAGGCAGTACGTACCAATGGCCCACAATCCCACCTAGTGAAATCAGGTACACCAACGATGGGTGGCGTATTAATTCTGATCGGCATTTTTGTATCTTGTATGTTGTGGGCCGATCTTAGTAATCGCTTTATCTGGATTGTGATGATTGTGACCTTTGGATTTGGAGCCGTAGGTTGGGTAGATGACTACCGCAAAGTCGCTCGCAAGGATCCTAAAGGTATGGCATCAAGAGAAAAATTCTTTTGGCAAACATTGATTGGTTTGTTTGCTGCTATTTACTTGGCGTTTTCCGTTTCTGAGGTCAATAACCTCAAGGTGCTGCAATTATTCTATGAATGGCTAAAGAGCGGTTTTGCTTTAAATCTTCCTGCAAAAACAAATTTACTTTTGCCGTTCATTAAAGAGGTGAGTTACCCATTAGGAATGATGGGCTTCATCATTTTGAGTTACTTGGTTATTGTTGGTAGTAGTAATGCTGTTAATTTGACCGATGGTCTAGATGGTTTGGTCATCATGCCAGTGATTTTGGTTGGTGCCGCATTAGGTGCTTTTGCCTATGTGATGGGTAATGCGATTTATGCCAAATATCTACTCTTTCCTTATATCCCGGGAGCTGGAGAATTAATGATTTTCTGTGGTGCCATGGGAGGCGCTGGTTTAGCTTTTCTTTGGTACAACACGCATCCAGCTCAAGTATTCATGGGCGATGTGGGCGCGCTGGCTTTGGGCGGTGCGCTTGGAACTATTGCGGTGATTGTGCGTCAAGAGATTGTGCTCTTTGTGATGGGCGGAATCTTTGTCGCCGAAACACTGTCTGTGATGCTGCAAGTATTTTGGTTCAAGCTCACCAAAAAACATTTCGGCGAGGGGCGTCGTATTTTCCGTATGGCTCCACTGCACCACCATTTTGAATTGGGTGGCTGGAAAGAAACACAAGTGGTAGTTCGTTTTTGGATTATCACAATTCTCTTGGTGCTAATTGGTTTATCAAGTTTGAAATTACGGTGAACCACAAATAAATATGCTGACTCTAGAAAATACTTTCGCTAACCCTACTGCCCTAGCTGATGCTGGCTATAGGGCTCCACATCAATTCCTTATTTTGGGATTGGGTGAGTCTGGTGTTGCTATGGCGAGGTGGTGCTTGCGTAATGGTGCAGCTGTGCGCTTGGTAGATACCCGCGATCGGTCCCAGTTTTCCACGCTTCAACTTGCATGGCTTGCAGAGCTAGAGTTTGCTGGCTTAAAAGACATGCAGTTTGGTCCACTGAGTGATGATTTACTCACTGATATTGATGTCGTTGGCATTAGTCCAGGTTTATCACCATTACAAGAGCCAACAGAGTCCTTCCTAGTAAAAGCGCGTAAAGCAAGGGTAGATGTTTGGAGTGAAATTGAATTCTTTGCTCGTGCCATTGCCGCTATGGCACGTATGGCAGAAGAAAAGCAATCTAGTTATGTAACGTCGGTGCTTGCGATTACGGGTACTAATGGCAAGACAACGACCACTGCATTAACTGGTCAATTGTGTGAGCGCGCTGGTAAGAAAGTGGCAGTTGCTGGAAATATCAGCCCTGCTGCTCTCGATAAGCTCATGACTTGTTTGGATGGCGCCGATCAAATTGAAGATATGCCCGATGTTTGGGTATTAGAGCTATCGAGCTTCCAGTTGGTTTACACCGACTCATTAAATGCAACTGCTGCAACTGTATTGAATATTACTCAAGATCATTTGGACTGGCATGGCGATATGTCTGCTTATGCGACCGCTAAAGCCAAAATATTTGGCCCCGACACGATTTGTATTTTGAATCGGGATGATCCGGTAGTCATGGGCTTAATTGCTGATGAGCAAAAAGCAGAAAAGTTGATTGTGACCTTTGGTTCAAATCGCCCTGATGAGCAGGGTGCATTTGGGATTGAGCATGATTTGCGTGCGGGCGGTATCGATTGGTTGGTGTGGGCTGAAGTAGATGAAGATGTGGAGCCTAAACCAAAGCGCCGCCGTAAGTCAGTAGCAATCGAAGAGGATGAGCCATTACGTCTCAAGCGCTTGATACCAGCAGATGCATTACGTATTCGTGGTCGACATAACGCTTTAAATGCACTGGCCGCCCTTGCTCTTGCGCGCGCTGCTAATTTACCGATGAATGTTTTATTACATGGTTTGCGTGATTACCATGGTGAGCCACATCGAGTGCAAAGCATTGCGATTGTGAATGACGTTGAATATGTTGATGACAGTAAGGGCACCAACGTTGGGGCTACAGTTGCCGCCTTAAATGGTTTAGGTAGCAATGAATCTGGTAAGCGCATTTGGTTGATCGCAGGTGGAGATGGCAAAGGTCAAGACTTTAGTCCATTGCGCGAGCCTGCCTTACGTTTTGTCAAAGGCGTCTTCTTAATTGGCAAGGATGCTGCAAAGGTTGCCGAGGCAATGGGTGCTGATATTCCTTGCGTAAACAGCGGAGACTTACAAGCAGCTGTCCAAGCCGCTGCAGCCAAGGCGGTATCCGGAGATTTAGTTCTACTATCCCCCGCTTGCGCAAGTCTAGATCAGTTCCGCGACTACAAAGAGCGTGCACAAGTATTTGTAACAGAGGTTGAAGAATTGGGAATGCGCTTTGAAGGAATTCAGGCATGAGCTTAAGAGAAAAATTCTTCCCAGAAAACCGCTTAGGATTAGATCGATTCTGGAATTTCTCTAGAGGCGGGATTGATAATTTCCGTACCGGTTTGCGCGATGCCGTCTCAGGTGTAGAGCAAACCCGTTCACGCATGATGGAGTATGACCAGTTATTGGTGTGGGCTGTGTTATCGCTAATGTTGATAGGCTTGGTTATGGTCTATTCCGCATCAATCACTTTGGCCGATGGCCCTAAATACGCTAACTACAGCAGCAACTTCTTTTTGATTCGCCATTTGATCTCATTAGCAATTGCTATTGGAGTAGGTGTTTGGGCTTTCAAGATTCCAACTAAGGTGTGGGATCGTTACTCGCCCGTGATTTTTGGCTTCACTGTGTTATTGCTGATCGCTGTACTTATCCCAGGGATTGGTAAAGGGGTAAATGGTGCAAAGCGCTGGATTCCGTTGGGCTTGATGAATTTCCAGCCGTCTGAGTTAATGAAATTTGCTGCAGTCATTTTTGCTGCTAGTTACACAGTTCAACGTCAAGAGTATTTACATTCCTTTTCGAAGGGAATGTTGCCAATGGGTATTGCGGTTGCTCTAGTTGGTGGTCTCTTGATGAAAGAGCCTGATATGGGTGCATTTGTGGTCGTCGCATTAATTGCATTTGGAATCTTGTTCTTGGGCGGCATTAATGCAAAGTTGTTTGGTGGCTTGATTGTGGTTGGCTTGCTCAGCGGTGCTGCAATGATTGCACTCTCACCATTCCGTCGCGGCCGTATGTTGGCATTTATGGATCCATGGCAAGTGGATAACGCAGCGAATAAAGGTTATCAATTGACGCACTCACTGATGGCATTTGGTCGTGGTGAATGGTTTGGAACTGGTCTAGGCGGGAGCGTCGAAAAGCTGCATTACCTACCTGAGGCACATACTGACTTCATCATGGCAGTGATTGGCGAAGAACTCGGCTTTGTGGGTGTAGTTGTCATGATTTTCTTGTTCTACTGGATTGTCCGTCGCGCATTCCTGATTGGTCGTACCGCCTTGCAATTGGATCGCAGCTTCGCAGGTTTAGCGGCAAAAGGTGTTGCCATCTGGATTGGTTGGCAGGCTTTTATCAATATGGGTGTGAACTTAGGTTTACTTCCAACAAAAGGTTTGACTTTGCCGCTAGTGAGTTATGGCGGCTCTGGAATTTTGATGAATGCAGTAGCTATTGCAATGTTGCTGCGTATTGATTATGAGAATCGTATTTTGATGCGTGGAGGGAAGTTGTGACAAGACCCTCAATATTGGTGATGGCCGGTGGTACTGGCGGGCATATCTTCCCAGGCCTTGCTGTTGCCCAATATTTACGGATTTGCGGTTGGAACGTTGCATGGTTGGGTAACCAAAGTGGCATGGAGTATCGCCTTGTGAAGTCCTGCGACTTTCCATTTGAAGCAGTTGAGTTTGGTGGCTTGCGTGGTAAAGGCCTCAAGGCAAAACTGATGCTCCCAATCAATTTGATGCGCGCATGTTTTCAGAGTTGGAAGATCATGCGTCGCTTAAAGCCGAGCGTTGTATTGGGTATGGGTGGTTACATTACCTTCCCAGGCGGCTTAGTCAGCAAACTCCTAAAGCGCCCATTGGTATTGCATGAATCAAATTCTGTAGCAGGTAGTGCTAATCGAGCGTTATCTAAGATTGCGATGCGCACTTTGACTGGTTTTCCTAACACCATGCAAAAAGCAGAGTGGGTTGGGAATCCGATTCGTGAAGAGTTTGACCATATACAGAAACCAGAGCTGCGCTATGAGCAACGTCAGGGACCAATATCTATATTGGTTGTTGGCGGTAGCTTGGGAGCGGCAGCTCTAAATGAAGCTATTCCTGCCGCGTTGGCATTAATTCCAAAAGATGTTCGTCCAACAGTAACCCATCAGGCGGGCGATAAGCATTTAGCAGATTTGCAAAAACGTTATGCGGAGTTTGGTGTTGAAGCAGACATTCGTCCATTTATCGACGATATGCCTAACGCCTACGCTAATGCGGACTTAGTAATTTGTAGATCGGGTGCGATGACCGTTTCTGAGTTAGCGGCATGCGGCGTAGCTTCATGCTTAATTCCATTTCCACATGCAATTGATGATCATCAAACTGCAAATGCCCAATTTTTGTCTAATGCGGGTGCTGCTGTTCTATTGCCGCAGCAATATCTTAATCCCCAAGATTTGGCTTTGATGATTCAAAACTTTAATCGAGGTGACCTTAAAGAAATGGCGATGCGTGCGCAAGCATTGGCTAAGCCGCATGCGACTCAGCGTGTTGCTGAAGTATGCGCTGATTGTGCGGGGGTAGGCGTATGAAACATATCGTTCAGCAAATTCACTTTGTCGGTATCGGTGGTGCGGGTATGAGCGGTATCGCCGAAGTACTTTTGAATTTGGGTTATCAGGTCACTGGTTCGGATTTGGCTGAGAGCCTGACTACAAAGCGCCTTAAGGAATTGGGTGCAGTTATTTATATTGGTCATGATCCAAAGAATGTCGGCACGGCAGAGGCGGTGGTAATTTCAACTGCAGTGGCAGGAAACAATCCTGAAGTATTGGCTGCACGTGCGGCCAAAATCCCGGTGATCCAACGTGCTGTGATGTTGGGCGAGTTGATGCGTCTAAAACAAGGTATTGCTATTGCTGGTACACATGGCAAAACTACGACAACAAGTTTGGTAGCTTCTGTATTGGCAGAAGGTGGTTTAGATCCAACCTTTGTGATTGGTGGCAAGCTCAATTCAGCTGGTGCAAATGCACGCTTAGGCCAAGGTGACTTCATTGTGGTTGAGGCAGATGAGTCAGATGCTTCATTCTTGCAGCTATTCCCGGCAATGGAGGTGGTTACCAATATTGATGCTGATCATATGGATACTTACCAGCACGATATGGCGAGGTTGAAGCAGGCCTTTGTGCAATTTATCCAGCGCATGCCTTTCTATGGCATTGCAGTCTTGTGTATTGACGATGCAAATGTGCGTGACATTATTCCTTTTGTCTCACAACCTGTATTGCGTTATGGACTTTCTGATGATGCGGATATCCGTGCCAGTAACATACGCGCTGATGGTACTCGAATGCATTTCACAGTAGAGCGTCGCACAGTTCGTCGTCATGGAAATAAACCGGGTCCACTGAATGTGACATTGAATCTTCCTGGCCTACACAACGTACGTAATGCGCTTGCAGCAATTGGAATTGCAACTGAGTTGGGTGTTGGAGACGAGGCAATTACTAAGGCCTTGTCTGAGTTTGGTGGTGTTAGCCGCCGCTTCCAGCGCTATGGTGAGATTCCACTTGCCTCAGGTGGTAGCTTTACCTTGATTGATGACTATGGCCACCATCCGGTAGAGATGGCTGCTACTTTGGCTGCAGCACGAGGCGCTTTCCCAGATCGTCGTTTAGTTCTGGCTTTTCAGCCACATCGCTTTACTAGAACGCGCGATTGCTTTGGTGAATTTGTACAAGTGCTTCGAAATTTTGATGCCTTGGTATTAACCGAAGTTTATCCCGCTGGTGAAGCGAAGATTCAGGGCGCGGATGGAAAGAGCTTGATGAAAGCGGCTTTAGCTGAAGACAAGCAATCCAAAGCATCCCTCAATTCTGCTGCGGTGGTATTTGCATCCAATGTTGCTGAGATGCCAGAAAAGTTAAGTCAAGTTTTAAAAGATGGAGATGTATTAATTACGATGGGCGCAGGTTCTATTTCAGCTTTGCCACACACCTTGTCGGAGGCAAAGAATGTCTAAGCAAAGTCTTAGCTTATGGGGTGATCGTGTAAAGACACGGTTGGCCAGCTTGGATGTCAAAGCCTTTGGTCGAGTGGGTGTCCTGCTGGGCGGTCGTTCTGGCGAGCGCGAGATTTCGTTGATGTCGGGTAATGGCGTGTTACAGGCACTTATATCTAGAGGCGTTGACGCTCACGCATTTGATCCAGGAGTACGCAATCCAACAGAATTAGTTGCGGAGAAATTCGATCGCATATTTATTTCTTTGCATGGTCGCTATGGTGAAGATGGAACTATTCAAGGTTTGCTTGATTTACTTGAGCTGCCATATACCGGTAGCGGTGTGCTTGCTTCAGCATTAGCCATTGATAAGATTGTCACAAAGCAAGTTTGGATTAGCAATGGACTTGCTACCCCTGAATTTGAAGAGTTAAAGGCAGATAGCGACTGGAATGCAGTTGTGAAGCATCTTGGTTTGCCATTAATTGTGAAGCCGGCGCATGAGGGTTCTTCGCTAGGCTTAACTAAAGTAAGGTCTGTAGAAGAGCTACCTGCTGCATATCAGCTGGCTGCTGGACTTGATAAAAAAGTGATTGCAGAAACTTGTATCGTGGGTGATGAGTTGACTTGTCCATTGGTGGGCCAAGGCAATAGTGCCGAAGCATTACCTGTAATCAAAATTATTCCACCGCAAGCCAACTATGATTTTCATAACAAGTATTTTTCCGATGAGACCCAATACCTGTGCCCAACAGGATTAGCTCCTGAGGTAAATGAGCGAGTACAAGAACTTGCTTTGGCCGCGTATAAAGCCCTTGGTTGTCGCACCTGGGGTCGTGCTGATGTGATGTTGGATCAAAAAACAGGTAAACCCTATTTACTTGAGATGAATACCTCTCCTGGCATGACTTCACACTCATTGGTGCCGATGGCAGCCAAGGCTGCTGGCGTTGAATACGCTGATTTAGTTCTGTGGCTACTTAGTCAAACCTTGCCAGAAAAAGAGGTTACGACTGTATGAGTAACTTCATGGACCGGTTCGGCGAAATTTTCGCCATGCTGATGTCTCCGCTCTGGAATCATCCGGATCGGATGCAGAAAGTAAGCCGTTTCTTAATGCGTTGTTTTATAGCGATGATGGTTATTGGTATTTTGGTCTGGCTAAGTCAGCATCCTGTGTTTGTGCTCAAGCAAATTCAGGTTGAGCCAGTGGCTGGTCAAACGCTGCAGCATATTAATAAATCGGTTGTGAAGCGGCAAGTGCTCGAAACCGTGCAAGGTAATTTCTTTAGCGTACGTCTTGAGGATGTGAAACGTGGCTTTGAAAGTATGCCGTGGGTCCGTCATGCTAATGTGCGCCGAGTTTGGCCTAACGGCTTGATAGTCAGCATTGAAGAGCAAAAGCCCTTTGGTACTTGGGGTGGTGCCGAAAGTCATACGTTAATTAACAATCACGGTGAAATCTTTGCTGGACGTATTTCTGAGGTTAATGACGACGTCCGATTGGTAGATTTCCATGGGCCTGAGGATGCAGGCAAAGAAGTAATGAGTCTTTATGAAAAGGCCAATAACTGGTTTAAGCCTTGGGGCGCAGAAGTGACCAGCCTTGCTTTAACTGAACGTTATGCATGGCATATCAAGCTCTCTAACGGTATGAAAGTCGAATTTGGGCGCGATGAAGAGAGCTCGGATAAAACATTAACCGAAGAGCGTGTTGCTCGGCTCTTTAAGTATTGGCCGCAAGTTCAAGAAAAGTGGTCCAACCGAATTGATGCAGTGGATTTGCGTTATGCAAATGGTTTTGCAGTTCATCTTGCTTCTGCAAGCGTGAAAAAGAATGATGTTGATGGCAAGAAAAGTGAGCTGAAGCAATGAAGGAATGGGAATGAGTAAAGACAATCGCGATTTATTGGTTGGTTTAGATATTGGAACCTCTAAGGTGGTGGCCTTGGTTGCAGAATTAGCGCCTGATGGTCAATTCAATGTGGTTGGCGTTGGCCAAACTGCTTCTAAAGGTTTGAAAAAAGGCGTGGTCGTCAACATTGAGGCAACTGTTCAGTCGATTCAGAAGGCTTTGGAAGAAGCCGAGATCATGGCTGATCGTCAAATCGTTCAAGTATTCACTGGTATAGCTGGTAATCACATCGTAAGTTTTAACTCTAGTGGCATGGTTGCTATACGTGATAAAGAAGTGAGCTCAGGAGATGTTGAGCGCGTGCTAGAGACTGCAAAAGCAATCAATATTCCAACTGACCAACAAATTTTGCACATCCTTGTTCAAGAATTCATCATCGACGGTCAAGAAGATGTACGTGAGCCAATCGGTATGAGCGGTTTGCGCTTAGAGGTGAAGGTTCATATCGTTACAGGTGCGGTTAGTGCTGCACAAAACATTGTGAAATGTGTGCGTCGCTGTGGACTTGAAGTAAACGACCTTATTTTGCAGCCCTTGGCATCTAGTCTTGCGGTTTTAACTGAAGATGAGAAAGAGCTTGGCGTTGTATTGGTCGATATTGGCGGTGGCACAACCGATATTGCGATTTATTGCCAAGGATCCATTCGTCATACTGCAGTGATTCCAATTGCTGGTGATCAGATTACCAATGACATTGCAATGGCATTGCGCACCCCAACGATTGATGCGGAAGATCTTAAGATTGCGCATGGTATTGCCCGTCAAGAGATGGCTGATCCAGCCGCAATGATTGACGTACCCGGTGTCGGTGATCGTGAGCCACGCCCAATGTCTAAGCAGGCACTAGCTGCTGTGATCGAGCCTCGGGTTGAGGAGTTATTTACTTTAGTCAGAGGGGTTGTACGCGACTCTGGCTATGAAGACATGGTTTCTTCAGGAATCGTTCTAACTGGTGGTACCTCTTTGATGCCAGGCATGGTTGAGCTAGCAGAGCAAGTGTTCTTGAGACCAGCTCGTATTGGTACTCCTGAGTATCGCGGGCATTTACATGAAGTTTTACGTAGCCCCAGATTTGCTACCAGCATTGGTTTGTTAATGGAAGGTCAGGCGCAGTTGTTGCGTGGCCGTCGAGTTTCTCAATCAGGCGCATTACAAGGTGTTATCTCGCGCATGAAGGAATGGTTTGCAGGAAATTTTTAAGTTTTTTTCGTCGTCGTCAATGTAGTACGTTTTTTACCTAGGAGGGTATATGGAATTTGAAATGTTAGATCAAGAAACAGCTGGCAAAACCATTATTAAAGTGGTTGGAGTTGGTGGGGCTGGTGGTAATGCGGTCCAACACATGATCCGTCGCGGTGTCAATGGCGTAGAGTTCATTTGCATGAACACCGATGCTGGCGCATTACAGCGCTCTGAGGCATCTGTGAATTTGCAACTGGGCTCTAGTGGATTAGGTGCTGGCGCGAAACCAGAAATCGGTGCAGCTTCCGCCGAAGAGGCTCGTGCTCGTATTGCCGATACATTGCAAGGTGCTCATATGGTATTCATCACTGCTGGTATGGGTGGTGGTACAGGCACTGGCGCTGCTCCAATCGTCGCTCAAGTCGCAAAAGAAATGGGTATTTTGACCGTTGGCGTTATTAGCAAGCCATTTGATTTTGAGGGCGTCAAGCGCTTAAAGGTTGCAGAGAATGGTGCTGCTGAACTCGAGTCTTATGTAGATTCATTGATTGTTGTTCTCAATGAAAAGCTCTTTGAAGTTATGGGTGAGGATGCCGAGTTTGACAAGGCATTTGCTTGTGCTGATGACGTATTGCATAACGCTGTTTCAGGTATTGCAGAAATCATCAATGTTCAAGGCTTGATTAACGTTGACTTTGAAGACGTGAAGACCGTGATGGGTGAGCAAGGTAAAGCGATGATGGGAACTGCAACAGTTTCTGGTATGGATCGAGCACGCTTGGCTGCTGAAGCTGCGGTAGCTTCACCATTACTTGAAGGTGTAGATTTATCTGGTGCACGTGGTGTATTAGTAAACATTACTGCTAGCCGTTCATTGAAGTTGTCTGAAACACGTGAAGTAATGGCTGCGATTCGTGGCTATGCCGCTGATGATGCAACTGTGATCTTCGGTACCGTGTATGACGAGAGCTTAGGTGATGCATTGCGTGTAACTGTGGTCGCTACAGGCTTGAATAATCCACAAGCTCGCAAAGCAAATCAACCAGAAGTAGTTTGGAGACAAGCTACTGGTACACATGATGCAATGCCAACCATGGCAGATCTCAATACCTTTGCTCCTGCTAGCGCATCTGCGGCAATCAGCAAAGTCAGTTTAGATTCTGCTTTGAGTACTAGTGCAGGGATGGCCTTGACTGGCTCTGGTAGTGCACCTGCGGCAGTAGCGCAACCAGCGAGCAGTGGTGTCGATTACAGTCAGTATGATTTGCCACGGGTGTTTCGTAGCTCTCGTGAGGCAACTCCTGCACCGACTTTAGGTGCGGATAGCTCACCTCAGGCAAAGACCTTGCTTGATAAAGGGGCTGATTACTATGAAATCCCTGCTTTTTTACGTAAACAAGCAGATTAATTAACTGCTTAATACAATAGGTAATTGCAAAATGCCAGCGCGGCGCCCCTCCGGACGACGAATCCCGCGCTTGCGTTGGCATACTTACTAACGATTACTTATTGGAGACACCATGATTGCTGTTGGACAAAAACTACCAAATGCGACTCTTTATGAATTTATGAATGAAGAGACTGAAGGCTGTGCATTAGGCCCTAACGCCTTTGAAGTTGAAAAGCTTGTGGCTGGCAAAAAGATTGTGATCTTTGCATTGCCTGGTGCTTTTACGCCAACTTGCTCTGCAAAGCATGTTCCTGGATATGTAGAACACTACGATGCAATTAAAGCTAAGGGCGTAGATGAAATTTGGTGCATCTCTGTGAATGATCCCTTTGTGATGGGTGCATGGGGACGTGATCAAAAAGTTGGTAAGAAAATTCGGATGTTGGCTGATGGTAGTGGCGAGTTCACCAAGAAAGTGGGCTTGGAATTGGATTTGACTGCCCGCGGCTTTGGCGTTCGTTCAGATCGTTATGCCATGATTGTTGAAGATGGTGTCGTAAAAAGTTTAGATCGTGAAGCTCCAGGGAAATTTGAAGTGAGCGATGCTGCTTCTATTCTGAAAAAACTGTAATTCGTACTGATTAATAATTTCCCCTGAATTTAGAGATGTCATTATGATTAAGCAAAGAACCATTGCTAACCCGGTGAAAACCGTGGGTATTGGTTTGCACTCTGGTCGTAAGGTGACGATCTCAATTAAGCCTGCACCAGTAAATTCAGGGGTTCAGTTTGTGCGTGTTGATACTCCAGAGCAGTCAATAGTTCCCGCAACGGCTTTGGCTGTATGCGATACACGGCTTGCATCCGTCATTCAAAAAGATGGTGTGCGCGTTTCTACTGTGGAGCATTTGCTATCAGCCTGCGCTGGTTTAGGTTTAGATAATCTATTAATTGAGCTAGATGGTGAAGAAGTGCCCATCATGGATGGAAGCGCTGCTTCCTTCTTATTTTTGATCGAGTCTGCTGGGATTGTGGAGCAAGATGCGCCACGTCAATTTGTCGTCATTAAAAAACCAGTAGAAGTACGTGACGGTGACAAGCTTGCTCGCCTCGAACCGTTCTTTGGCTTCAAGTTAGACTTCACAATCGACTTTAAACATCCTGCCGTGGATAAAACGGGTCAGCGTTTTGTTGTCGATTTTGCAGAGCATGCTTACCGCAGTGAGATTGGGCGTGCTCGTACCTTTGGATTTGCGCATGAAGTAGAAGCCCTGAGAGAAATGGGTCTTGCTCGTGGCGGTAGCTTAGACAATGCAATTGTTCTTGATGAGCACCGTATTTTGAATAACGAAGAACTGCGTTATGAAGATGAGTTTGTAAGACACAAAATTTTGGACGCTATAGGTGACCTATATTTAGTTGGTCATCCCATTGTTGGGGCTTACGTGGCTGAAAAATCAGGCCATGCTCTCAATAACGCTTTATTACTAAAGCTCTTGGAAGATCCAAGTTCTTATGAAATTAGTAGCTTTCCAGAAAATAAGGCTCCTGAAGCCTACTCTCAAGAAAATCAACTCTAGTTCTTTTAGGGGTGAAGTTGTTTTCTTATTTAGTTTTGTGCCGAAGCAAGCGCTCTACTGTCTTTCGCAGTTCTGAGTCTGGGGCAAGCTTCCCCAGTAAATCTTCCCAAGACTTTTTAGCAACGGCATTAAAACCTCGAGGTTTTTCACGCAAAGTCTCGTTTGTGCGAGGCTTCACTTCCCATGTGGCAGGCGCTGGTTTAATTTTGACTTTAATAGCACTACATTTCAGCCCTAATTTGGCTAACTCATTGATTAAGCTAGGTAAAGTTTGCTGAAGGCGACTGGCAATACTAGCGCTACTGACGAGTAAAAAGAGTTCATCTTGGCCGCCAGAGCGCCAACCAGCTTCAATTTTGGGATTGAGATGCTCTAAACCAAGCTTTTCTAGCGCCAGTCCTAGGGTGGATTTGAGTCTGACAAGATCTTCAGTCTTGGCCAGAATCCCCCCAAGACCACTAGATTCACGCAGGTAATCCAGCCATTCATGGGCTGTGTGCTTGCGGGATGGTTTAGGGGCAAAGTTCATAAAAAATGGGGTTACGGGTGATAAACTCAAGGACTTAATTTTCTTCAATATCCCATGGTAATCGGTCTTCTTAAAACCCTGGTCGGCAGTCGTAACGACCGCCTCTTAAAACAGTATCGCAAAGTCGTTGCCAAGGTTGGTGCTTTCGAGCCAATTCTGCAATCTTTGGATGATGCTGCGCTTGCCGCCAAAACGGCTGAATTTAAATCCCGTCTTGCAGCTGGTGAGTCTTTGGATGACATTACACCTGAAGCATTTGCGGTTGTGCGCGAAGCTAGCGTACGCGTCATGAAAATGCGTCACTTCGATGCACAGCTCATGGGTGGTCTTGCGCTTCATCAAGGCAAGATTGCTGAAATGGGTACTGGTGAAGGTAAAACATTAACTGCAACACTTCCGGTTTATCTAAATGCATTAACGGGTAAGGGCGTTCATGTCGTTACCGTGAATGACTATTTGGCGCAACGTGATGCCGAATGGATGTCTACCCTCTATAACTTCTTGGGAATGAAGGTTGGCGTGAATCTGTCGCAGATGGATCACAAGACCAAGCAAGAAGCATATGCAGCAGATATTACTTATGGCACCAATAACGAATTTGGTTTTGATTATCTGCGCGACAACATGGTTCAAGATTTGGATCAACGCGTGCAACGTGGCTTAGCTTATGCCATTGTTGACGAAGTTGACTCTATCTTGATTGATGAAGCTCGTACGCCATTAATTATTTCTGGTCAGGCAGATGATCATACTGATCTTTATATCAAGATCAACGCATTACCGGCGCATTTAGAGCGTCAAATTGGCGAAGAAAAAGCCGATGGCACTGGTGTTGAAAAGCCGGGTGATTACTGGGTTGATGAAAAGTCTCAACAGGTTTATTTAACTGAGCAAGGTCACGATAAAGCTGAGCAGATTTTGGTTCAGATTGGGGCATTGAATGATGGCGACTCCCTCTACTCTCCCCAAAATATTACTTTGATGCATCACGTGTATGCAGCATTGCGTGCACATACTTTATACAACCGTGACCAGCAGTATGTAGTTCAGAATAATGAAGTCATCATTGTTGATGAATTTACTGGCCGCTTAATGCAGGGTCGTCGCTGGTCTGATGGTTTGCATCAAGCGGTAGAAGCTAAAGAAGGTGTGCCGATTCAGAATGAGAATCAGACCTTAGCAACAATCACGTTCCAAAATTATTTCCGGATGTATGGCAAGTTGGCCGGTATGACAGGTACTGCTGATACTGAGGCGTATGAGTTTAAGGAAATTTATAACCTTGAAACTGTAGTGATTCCGCCGAATCGGATTAGTCAAAGAAAAGATAAGCAAGATCAGATCTACAAATCCTCTCGCGAGCGTTATGACGCTGTTATCAAAGACATTGAAGATTGCTATGAACGCGGTCAACCAGTATTGGTTGGTACAACTTCAATTGAAAACTCAGAATTAATTGCGGACTTGTTAAATAAGCGCAAGTTACCGCATCAAGTATTGAATGCGAAACAGCATGCGCGCGAAGCGGAAATCATTGCGCAAGCAGGTCGCCCCAAGATGATTACGATCGCCACGAATATGGCTGGTCGTGGTACTGACATTGTTCTCGGCGGTAATGTAGGTAAACAATCCTCCTTAATTGAGGCTGATACAGTCCTTTCTGATTCAGAAAAAGCAGCCAAGATTAAGCAACTGCAAGATGAATGGCAAAGTATTCATGATCAAGTGTTGGCTGCGGGTGGTTTACACATTATTGGTACGGAGCGTCATGAAAGCCGTCGTATCGACAATCAGCTAAGAGGCCGCTCGGGCCGTCAAGGCGATCCAGGATCCTCACGTTTCTACCTCTCTTTAGATGATCCCTTGTTGCGTATCTTTGCTGGTGACCGCTTACGGGCTGTCATGGAGCGCTTAAAGATGCCCGATGGCGAGCCTATTGAGGCGGGTATGGTTACTCGATCTATTGAATCAGCTCAGCGTAAGGTCGAAGGTCGTAACTTTGATATTCGTAAGCAATTGCTTGAGTACGATGACGTAGCCAATGATCAGCGTAAAGAAACTTATCGCCTCAGAAATGAGGTGCTTGAGAGCAAAGACATTGGTGAGTTGATTGCTAACTTGCGCGAAGATGTATTGCGTTCAGTTTGCTCTTTCTATGTACCGCTTGAGTCTATGGAAGAGCAGTGGGATTTACCAGGCATTGAGAATGTTCTCGCAAACGAGTGGGGCCTAACGGTCGATTTGCAGAAATGGGTTGAGGGCGCAGCAAGTATTGATGACTCTGAGATCGTTGAGCGCGTATTAGCTGCTGCCAAAGAGGCTTATGACGCTAAGGTTGACCTATCTGGTCGTGAATCCTTTGCAGGTTTTGAGCGCTCCGTTCTTCTCTATAGCGTAGATACTCATTGGCGTGAGCACTTGGCTGCTTTAGACCATTTGCGTCAAGGTATTCATTTGCGTGGTTATGCTCAAAAAGATCCAAAACAAGAATATCGCCGTGAAGCATTTGAACTTTATGGTGAACTCTTGAATGTTATTAAGAATGATGTTGTAAAGAGCATCATGACGGTACAGATTCGTAGCGCAAGTGAGCTAGACCAAGCATCTGAATCTATGAATGAAGATTTAGCCAAATTGAAAGATCTGCAGTATCAGCATGCAGATGCTGACATGGAAGTTGCCGGCTCCACTGGAGATCGCGGCGCGCTAATTGACATTCAGCCTGCACCAGTTCGTACCGGACCTAAGATCGGCCGTAACGATCCTTGCTCTTGCGGTAGTGGTAAAAAATATAAAAATTGCTGCGGTGCTTTGACTTAACACTTCAACTTTCAATAGTCTTAAATAGATGGCTCAGATTTCTCTGGGCCATTTTTCTTGGTGGAATCCCTAGTCGTTTGAGATGGCGAATAACCCTCACATCTGTCATGATTTGTAAGTGCTAATTCGGCAATATTTTTGATCATTCAATTCCACTAAGGGGGCGTTATGGCGGTATCTTTTACTCTCAACGGTAAGACCGTGAATTTTGATGGGGATCCAGAAACCCCAATCCTGTGGGTCTTACGTGATCATTTAGATGTTACTAGCCCAAAGTATGGCTGTGGCGCCGCTCTTTGTGGAGCCTGCACTGTGCATCTTGAGGGCGCGGCTATTCGTTCTTGCTCTACACCAGTTTCTGCAGCTGCTGGTAAAAAAGTAACTACGCTTGAAGGCTTGTCTGCCAAAGTAGGTAAGGCATTGCAAGATGCTTGGATTGAGTTTGATGTCCCTCAGTGTGGCTACTGTCAAACAGGACAGATGATGTCGGCAGCCGATTTGTTATCCAAGAATAAAAAGCCCAATAGCGATGATATTAAAAATGCAATGAGCGGCAATATTTGTCGTTGCGGAACCTATTCCCGTATTGAAAAAGCAGTTAAACGTGCTGCTGATAAATTGGCTTAAGGGGCTCAATCAAATGAAAAATAATTCTTTAAAGAACCAAAGCCGCCGTCAATTTATTCAACAAAGTGCTACTCTTGGTGGGGCTTTTGTGTTGGGTATGTATTTACCAATTACTAGTGAAGCTGTAACCAGTGGAGGTGAAAAGCCAGCCTTAGCAAATGCCTGGATTCAAATTACGCCTAGTAATCAAATTACTTTAATTTGCGCTCGCTCAGAAATGGGTCAGGACGTTTATACCTCTTTGCCAGCGCTGCTCGCCGAGGAACTCAATTTACCCCTCTCAATGATCAAGGTTGAGATTGCCGGTGTCGCCCCTGTTTATATCAATGCAATGCTGGGCGGACAAATTACTGGCGGCTCAACTTCAGTTCGTGAAGCCTTCGATAAGCTCAGAACCGCTGGAGCGGCTACGCGATCAGTCTTGGTGCAAGCTGCAGCCCAGAAATGGAATGTAGCGGCATCTGACTGCAAGGCCATGAATGGCAAAGTCACTCACTCTAGCGGCAAGTTAGCCACTTATGGTGAATTGGCTGCTGAAGCTGCCAAGTTGCCATTGCCAGAAAAGCCAGCATTAAAGTCGCCGGCCAATTTCATGGTGATTGGCAAAGAGACAATGCGTCGTTTAGATACGCCCGCCAAAGTTTCTGCAAAAGCGGTGTATGGAATAGATGTCAAGATTCCTGGAATGGCAATTGCTTCTTTAGCACAGTGCCCAGTAATCGGCGGAACACCAATTTCTTATGATGCCTCTGCCGCTCTTAAAGTATCTGGTGTTATTAAAGTGGTTCAGATATCTGATGGTGTTGCAGTCTTAGCTAAAGATTTTTATGCAGCACGTAAAGGTAGAGACGCTCTTAAGATCACATGGAATGAAGGACCTAACGCAAACTTAAATAATGCCGTCGTTCGGAAGTCCTTAGAAGAGGGTTTGTCTAAGAAGGGCGCAATCATTAAGACGGTGGGTGATGCATACGCTAGTGTTTCTAATGGAAAATCCCTGAGTGCGCAGTACTTTTTGCCGTATCTAGCCCATTCCACGATGGAGCCGGTCAACTGCTCAGCCGATGTTTCGAATGGTAAGTGCAGAATTGTTGGCCCAATTCAATTCCAGCAGGGTGGCCAGGCGGTTGCAGCTGCTGCAGCTGGTGTTAAGCCAGAAGATGTCAGCATTGAAACCACATTTTTAGGTGGTGGCTTTGGACGTAAATTGGAGCTTGATTTCATTCGCCAGGCAGCTGAAATTTCTAAAGCAGCGGGTATGCCCGTCAAGATGCTTTGGACTAAAGAAGATGACATCACCCATGACTTCTATCGCCCTATGAGTATTCATAAAGTAGATGGTGTTTTAAGTGCTAATGGACAACTGGCAACCATGAAGGCAAAAATGGTTTCTCAATCGGTCACAGCCCGTGCATTCCCTGGGTTTGTGAAGGATGGTTTTGATCCTTTTATGGTCGAGGGTTCAAATAACATTACCTATGACATTCCTAATATGGAGATCACTAACGTTATTACAGACATCGGATTGCGGGTAGGTTATTGGCGTTCCGTAAGTAATGCATTGAATGCATTTGCAATTGAGAGCTTTGTGGATGAAGCGGCAAGCGCTGCTGGAAAAGACCCGGTTGCTTTCCGCTTGGCATCTTTAAGCAAGCACCCAAGAGCAAAACACGTTCTTGAAACTGCTGTGAAGAAGTCAGGCTATAGTGCTGGAAGTAAGCGATTTGGTGTGGCCCAGATGGAATGCTATGACACTTATTCAGCTTGCGTTGTCGAACTAGAGACTGCGACGCCTGATGCCAAAGTAAAAAAGATTACTTTTGTTTCTGACTGCGGAATAACGGTTCACCCTGATCAGGCAAGAGCTCAGCTCACAGGCGGTGTAATTTATGGTTTAAGTGCAGCATTGGGTAATGCCATCACTATCGAAAATGGTCGGGTACAGCAAAGCAACTTTAATAACTACCCTAGCTTGCGTCAAAACCAAGTTCCAGCTATCGAGGTTCACTTAATTCCCAGTCAAGAAAAGCCAGGTGGCTTGGGTGAGGTTGGGGTGCCATTAGTAGCCCCTGCCTTGGCTAATGCGATTGCTGCAGCCACTGGCAAGCGAATTCGAGAATTACCAGTTAAAACCTGATTAAAGCCCTCTGTAAACGATAAAGCGCGCCATTTATTGGCGCGCTTTGTTTTTGAGCCTCATCTACAATTATCAAACTATGACAGTCAACCTACCTCTCCCCCTAAAAGCTGACCTCAAGCCTGTTAAAGGCTTTGAAATGGGCATCGCTGAAGCTGGAATCAAGAAAGCGAATCGCAAAGATTTATTGGTGATGACTCTTGCTCCTGGTTCTCAGGTAGCCGGCGTTTTTACTTTAAATCGTTTTTGTGCTGCCCCCGTACAGGTGTGCCGTGAGCATTTGGCGCAAGAAGGGCGCAAAGGCGAAATCCGAGCCTTGGTGGTTAATACTGGAAACGCAAATGCAGGTACAGGAGAACAGGGTATGAAGCATGCCTTGGAAACATGCGCTGCTTTGGCCAAGGATCTAAACATTAATCCAGAGCAGATCTTGCCATTTTCGACTGGGGTGATTCTAGAGCCTTTGCCGATTCAGAAAATCATTAGCGCCTTGCCAAAAGCAGTAGCCAATTTAGGTGAGGACAATTGGTTCGATGCTGCTGAGGCGATCATGACAACGGATACTCAGCCAAAGGCGAGCTCTGTGACAATTCAAACCCCAACGGGTCAGGTTGTTTTAACGGGTATTTGCAAAGGCGCTGGAATGATCCATCCCAATATGGCAACCATGTTGGGCTTTATTGCAACCGATGCTGGATTTGCTCCTGGTTTATTGGGTGATCTCACCCGGGAGGTTGCCGACCTTTCGTTTAATGCAATCACGATTGATGGCGATACATCCACCAATGATTCTTTCATCATCATGGCTACTGGCCAATCTGAAGTGCAAATTAAATCCGTAAGCGATCCATCTTACGCAGTTGTTCGCAAGGCATTGATTGACCTTTCCAGAAAGTTAGCGCAAATGATTGTGCGTGATGGCGAAGGCGCTACCAAGTTTATGACCATTGAAGTAGTCGGCGGAAAGACTATTGAAGAATGCCGCTTGGTGGCAAAAGCAGTCGCTCACTCGCCGTTAGTAAAGACGGCATTCTTTGCTAGCGATCCTAATCTGGGCCGTATCCTTGCAGCTATTGGCTATGCAGGCATCAAAGACTTAGACGTCAATCACGTTCAAATGTGGCTGGGCGATGTTTGGGTTGCTAAAGACGGTGGTCGTAATCCAAGCTATCAGGAGGCTGATGGCCAACGGGTTATGCAAGAGGCAGAAATCACAGTGAAGATTGATCTAGGCCGTGGCACTGCCACACAAACGATGTGGACTTGTGATTTGTCGCATGACTATGTTTCGATCAATGCAGACTATCGCTCTTAAAAGATATCCATCCTATGAATGAAAAACTAGACCGTCTTTTAGACCATCTCGAAACTTTTTTACCGAAGCCATTAACTGACGAGCAGTGGAAGTCTTCAACAGCATTTAGATGGCGTCGCAGAGACAGTATCTTCGGAAGTATTGGCTTTTTGCAGCCCGTAAAGTATGTATCCGACATTACCTTTGAGGATCTGCAAAACATCGATCGTCAACGTGATGCGATTCGGGACAATACGAAAAACTTTATCCAGAAAAAACCAGCCAATAATATTCTGCTAACTGGTGCCAGGGGAACGGGCAAGTCTTCCCTAATTAAGGCTAGTTTGCATGAGTTTGCTAGTCAGGGACTGCGTTTAGTTGAGGTAGAAAAGGAGCATCTGGCCGATTTAGCGGATATCACTGAATTATTGGCTGATCGTCCCGAGCGCTTCATTGTTTTTTGCGATGACCTGTCTTTTGAGGATGGTGAGTCAGGCTACAAAGCAATGAAGTCTGCCTTAGATGGCTCCGTCTCCGCCCAAGTTGACAATGTTTTAATTTATGCAACATCCAATCGCCGTCATTTATTACCTGAGTACATGAAAGATAACGAAGGTTATATGCATAGTGATGATGGTGAAATTCATCCTGGCGAAGTGGTTGAGGAAAAGATCTCGTTATCTGAGCGCTTTGGTTTGTGGCTATCTTTTTATCCACCCAAACAAGATGAATACTTAGCTATCGTCGCGCATTGGTTGCAACACTTTGGGTTAACTCCCACACAAATTGAAGCAGCTCGTTCAGAGGCGCTCGTTTGGGCTTTAGAGCGCGGCTCTCGCTCAGGTCGTGTCGCATGGCAGTTCGCAAAACACTGGGCGGGATCACATGCTTAGGATGAATGAATTCTTGTGAGTGAAATTCATCGACCCGTTACTGAAGTAGCGGCTGGAATATTGATAGACCAATCCGGCCGCTATCTTTTGGGGCAAAGACCTGCAGGTAAACCGTATGCAGGTTATTGGGAAGTGCCGGGTGGAAAGATTGAAAAAGGCGAAACTGTTTTTGACGCGCTTAAACGTGAATTACAAGAAGAGCTTGGAATCAATATTCAATCAAGTGAAGAGTTAACCGTTCTTGAACATGACTACCCCCACGCCTATGTTCGTTTGTACGTCAGCATTATTCGAGACTGGACTGGTACCCCAAAAGGGTGCGAAGGGCAGGCCTTATCTTGGGAGTTATTAGGCACAGAAAAACCTACTGTGGAACCGCTATTGCCGGCCGCTTGGCCAATGCTAGAAAGGCTGAAAGCCTTTTTGGCTTAGAACTGACAGAGGGTCAGTTTGAATGGCACATCCTTGTTAGCGGGCTGTGCTTTTTTATCGCGATCAGATTGCATAAAGCGTACCGATAGTAAGTATTTATTGGCGCTAATTTCAGAGAAGAGTGTGTCATCTTCGACTGCAATACGCATGAGCTGATAAATTTTTCCTGAGGGCGCCTGTTGGAATGATCCGTTGTGTGCTACAACATCTTTTGCTTCGCCTGACTGGCGTAATAAGCGTAAAAATAATTGGCAAGCATCTTGCCATGGCAGCAATGGACAAACAAAATTTTCTAAAAGTTTCCGACGCTCAGTCGAGGGACTATTTTTCCAGGCATGGTAGCTAGGTAAATCTATTGGACTTGTGCCGCCAGGAATATTTAGGCGGGTACGAATTCCGTTGAGCCATTCACTCTCAGAAATTACTAGATTTGGCCTGCCTGCAGATTGATTAATCTTACTTGCAACCGAATCAATTTCAGCGAGTGTTTGAGAAAGGGCTTCTTGATCAACCTTTTGCGATGACTTTAGGCCATTGAGCGCGTATTTTTGTCGCTCAAATTCCTTTAAGAGTAGTGACTTGATATCGCCGCGTGCGCCAATATCACCAAGATCAAACAACATCGAAATTGCATTGTGATGAAGTTCGGGGTCATCTGATCGAACGAAATGGTTGAAGCGGGCGAACAAATACTCCAGTCGAAGCATGCTTCGAACTAATTCATTGAAGGGGTATTCGTAGACAATCACAAGCCCATATTCTATGACGAACTGAGCTGATCTTTCTGAATCTGTAGAATTTTTTGGTGCAACTGGTTTACTTCGACATTCAATGTCGCGAGACTGCCTTGGTTCTCGATGACTATATCGGCACGAGCAAGGCGATCTCTTCTAGATGTCTGGGCCTGCAGAATTCTTTCAACCTCGGCTCTAGGTAAATTGCTGCGCTGCATCACTCTAGTAATTTGGATCTCTTCGGGGCAATCCACGACCACTAAACGGTCGATCAGTCCTTCCCAAGAGCCTGATTCAATCAGGAGGGGTACGACAAATACCAAGTAGGGTATGCCCTTGGCGACTAGTAACTCAGCTTGCTTGATCGTCTCCTGCCGAATGAGGGGATGAGTGATTGCCTCCAATGCTTTTCTTGCCTCAACTTTTGCAAATACTAAGGCGCGCATCTTGCTTCTATCTAAAGCTCCATTGATATCCAGATATTCGGTGCCAAACTGCTTCTGTATGGCTGAGATTGCAATGCCGTTTGGGGCTGTGATTTGATGAGCGATAAGATCGGTGTCGACAATACCGGCCCCAAGCTTTGCTAGCAAATCACTCACCGCAGTTTTGCCTGAGCCAATACCTCCAGTTAAGCCGATGAGGGGAATGCGCCCCTTCAGCGTGCTTAAAGCGGATTGCTTTGCATCCATGTTTGAAGAATCTGTGGCCATAACAGCTCAATGATGCCAGCAATAGCAAGAAATGGTCCAAAAGGAAATGCCGTCTGAAGAGATTTTTTTTGGATTCGCAACCATATCAGCCCTCCAAATAAGCCACCAATCGAGGCCACTAAGAGGATGCCTGGCAGGGCGCTTAAACCAAGCCACGCCCCCAGAGCGGATAACAATTTTGCGTCACCCATGCCAATTCCATTTTGTTTCTTTGCCGCTCGATAGATGAAATTGAGGCCCCACAAAAATAAATAGCCAATAACAGCACCAGTAAGGGCATCTTGAAAGCCAGTAAATTTCCAAGGGCTTAAGCAATTAAAAATTAACCCAATTGCGATCATGGGAAGAGTAATGAAATCAGGAAGCCTAAAGCTTCGAAAATCAACATAGGCCAAGTAAACCAATGCTAAGACTAACAAGGTGCGAACTATTTCGATAGCCGTGAAAGTGTTCATTAAACAATTTGACCTAAGTTAAATATGGGTAGATATAAGATGATGACTAGACTACCAATAATGACGCCAACCACAATAATAAGCAAAGGCTCTAAAGTGTGACTGAGGTTATTAAGGCGATTGCTAAGTTGAGAGCCCAGACTATTTGCGCGTTTACCAAGCATTTGCGCAAGAAAGCCACTTTCGGCTGCAATATGAAGTAATTGCAAGGTTTCAGAATCGAAAAAACAATGGTTTGGATCTGCTTTTTTCAGGGCTTCTCCTAGCGGCCAGCCTCTGGCAAGATGTTTAAAAACCTCCGCACTTAAGTTATGACTGAACCAATGATTTGAAGATTGTGCGGTAACTCGCAGCGCATCGGGCAGCGCTAGCCCAGAGTCTAAAAGGTGACCAAGGGTGCGGCACCAATAGGTTAGGGTTGCTAGGCGAAATAATGTTCCTAGCAATGGAATACGAAAGCTTAGTCGATCGCATTGCTTTTGCAGCCAGCTTGATTTAATCCAAGCCAAAAATAATACGAGACCGCCACCGAGTAGACAGGCGGAGATTTCAAAAAAGAAGTGGTTAATGCTCGAAGATATTTGAATGAGCGCCTTTGTGGGGGCTGGTAGCTCCGCTTGAAAGTGACCAAAGACATCCTTGAATACGGGCACCACCCAAACCATCATGACGATGACCAGCAGAAGCGAGCTGCTCAAGGTAATAATGGGATAGCTCAACGCTTGTTGAATTTTGCGTGTTAATTCAATTTGAGCCTCTAGCTGCTGAGAAATTGTTTTTAGTGCTAGCTCAATATTGCCCGTGCGTTCGCTTACCCGTATGAGATTAATAAATTCCATAGAAAACAGATCATCTTGCGCAATGAGGCTTTGAGAAAAGCTATTACCTTTTCTGAGGTAAATTTGTACCTCTGGGAGCCAACCTTGCCAATTCTTGGGTGCGGAAGACTGAATGAGCTCTATGGCGTTTAAGAGTGCCAGTCCAGCATTTAATAGGGTGAGTAATTGCTGTGCAAAATCTAGCTGAGCTTGTTTGCTTAGTGCCATATGGATACCTCAGCATCTAAAGAGGCGTTGTCAATCAGACCCTCTATGACTTTGCACAATCCAGCATCTCGCATGCTTATATGCGGTAAAGATGGATCCAGTAGATGCTGAGCGCTGAGAACTTCATGAACTCCTAGGCGACCAAAATAACGAGAGCCTTTGCAGGTCTTACAGAGCTCTGAGGATCTGGCATTCATTGCGGGTTTGCAATCACCACAGAGTTTTCGAATCAGTCGTTGAGAGCTTACGCTATGTAAACAAGACTCGATTGACTCTTGATCAACCCCTAGGCTTTTCAATCTAGCCAGTGCTCCTCTAGCATTACGGGTATGAAGAGTGCTTAAGACAAGATGACCTGTTTGCGCAGCCTGTATTGCTAGGTTTGCAGTAGCACTATCCCGAATTTCTCCAATCATGATGACATCGGGGTCTTGCCTGAGTAGTGCTTTGATAATGACTGGAAAGTCGAGTCCTGCCCGCGGGTGATATGCCACCTGATTGACACCAGGTAGGCGAATTTCAATGGGATCTTCGATAGAGCAAAGATTGCGATGGGTCTGGTTGAGTTTTCGCAGGCAGCTATACAGCGTTCTAGTTTTACCGCTACCCGTGGGACCCGTTACCAAAATAAGACCATTGGGCTGAGAAAGGGCTTTATGCAAAATGGCCATCTGCTCTGGTAATAAACCAATGTGCTCTAGTGAAAGCTCCTCTAGCCGATTGGGCAAGATGCGAATAACTGCTTTCTCACCATATAGTGTTGGCAGAATAGAGACCCGGCAATCAATATCGGGACTAGAAAAATCTAAACCGATGCATAAACGACCATCTTGCGGAATTCGTTTTTCTGCAATATCTAAGCGAGCTAATATTTTGATGCGAGTGATGAGGCGTTCGTGTAGTTCAGCAGAATGTTGTGATTGAACATTTAGTAAACCATCAACCCGAATGCGAACTAGAGTACCTAAATTACTGGGCTCAATATGAATGTCGCTAGCTCTGGCGGTGAGAGCATTGGCTGCGATCTCATACCAGGTGCGAATAATGAGTGAGTCATCATGAGAAATACTCAATCTTGATCTTGATTGGGGCGATACAGCTTGACAGTCTTAACACCTTGGTCATCAAACTGCACAATTTCCATGACAATGCCTGCAATTCTGATACTCACATCGTGATCAGGAATGGCTTCTAATTTTTCTAAAATCAGGCCATTGAGGGTTCGTGGCCCTTCTAATGGAAGTTCAAGATTCAACAAGCGATTGAGGTCACGAAGAGATGCTGTGCCGCTAGCAAGATAAGTCCCATCTGTAAGCCAGTGTGGCTCGGTAGAGAGATTCGAAAAAGAGGTTGTGAATTCACCAATGAGTTCTTCAACAATATCTTCAAACGTCACAAGACCTAAAACCTCACCATACTCATTCACCACTAGACTTAAGCGTTGTTGGTTATCCTGGAAGAATTGCATTTGTTGCAATACTGGTGTGCCACTAGGAATAAAGTAAGGTTCATTGATAAGCGATCTAAAGTCTTCATGTTTTAAATCGGAGTCACCCAGCAAAGACAGGGCTTTTTTAACGGAAAGAATGCCCACAATACGCTCTGAGTCTCCATCACAAACAGGTAATTTGTTGTGATAGCAGGTCTCTAGCTGTTGCACCACCTCATCAATAGGCCTTGAAAGATCCAAGACTTCAATTTTGGAACGGGGTGTCATTACATCATCCACCCTAATGTTCTCTAAGTTAAATAGGTTAAGCAAAATATTGCGATGGTGATTGGAGACGAAGCGATTAGATTCTAAAACTAAGCTACGTAACTCTTCTTTGCTCATCGCCCGACTATCAGATGATGACTGCAGACCGGACAATCTCATCAAGCCCGATACAAAGTTATTGATCAGCCAAAGTAGGGGTTTGAGTAAAAAAGTCAGTGGCAGGATGAACCAGCCCACATTGGATGCAATCTTTTCTGGGAAGGCTGCACCGATGACTTTGGGTGTGATTTCACTAAAGATGATGATGAGTAAAGCTACTACTAGTGTGGCAATAGAAAGAACAAGGCCACTTTCTCCAAAGAGATGCAGGGCAATGCCTGTCACTAAGATTGGAAGAATGGTATTAATGAGGTTATTGGAGATCAGCAGCACAGACAAAAGCGAGTCGATTCGCTTCAGGAGTCTTTCTGCAAGTGCGGCACCGGAATTGCCACTATTGGCCATTGCACGCAAGCGATGACGGTTGGATGAGAGCATGCTCGTTTCGGCCATCGAAAAGAAGCCAGAAAGCGCGAGTAAAAACAGGACTAAAGCAGCTTGGCTATACAGAGGCCAATCATCAAAAAAGTTGTCCATGGACTAAGCCTGAAAAAATGAAGGATGATTCAATATAGCAAAGTAGGATTTCACAAGCTATAGCTGGGGTAGAAAAGCTCGTCAGCACCTTTTTCGATTTGTGTGAGAATTATTCCCCATGGCTTTATCTAAAAATGCACCCCTTTTGGAAAGTGCGCGTTACTGCGTGATAGATGCCCCTTTTGGAAGATTAGGGATTTTGACTGAATTAGTTGATGGCAGTCTCATGCTATCAAAGATCGACTATCTCTCAGCTAAAACCCCTTTATCTAAACCTCAAAATGAATTGGCTAAGGAAGTAGCAAAACAATGCAAAGCCTACTTTAACGACCCCCATTTCGAGTTTGACTTACCGATGAAGATTTTGGGAACTGCCCACCAGCAAAAAGTATGGAGTCGTATTCGAGAAATTCCGTCAGGTCAGGCGAAAACGTATGGTGAGATTGCAAGTGCCATCAAGAGTGGACCCCGTGCAGTAGGAGCGGCTTGTGGCGCCAATCCCTTCCCTTTAGTTACTCCATGCCATCGCGTAGTGTCTGCGCAAGGTATCGGTGGCTTCATGAAAGAAAATTCGCCGGGTTTATATCGTCAAATTAAGACATGGCTTTTAAAACATGAGGGAGTGCTTTAAGTTCGACTGCAGTTCTTAAGCGAACTCGATGCAGTATTAAAGAAGATCTTCATTAGCGTATCACTACCAACGGCAATTTTTGTGAAGGCATAAAACGCCATGACGGTTTTTCTGGAAAGCTTTACTTCATCTTTGTGATCGAAATTTTTACAGTTGGCAATTTTAGACAGTGTCATCACAGCTAGGCCAAAAGCTAGGAAACAAAAGCGTCTGATTCCAATATCTTCTTTGGGGATGAGGAGAATATATCGCATGGAATCTTGAAGCTTTTCGTATGAAATCTTGAGGAGCGTAGCTTGATCTATATTGGCTGGCTTCCAGGAGACGCCACGGGCCTGATCCTCTGGAGAGTCTTTGAGGATATTAGTCATTTGCAGTGCTTGACCAAAGGCAATTGCCAAGATTTCCTGCCCCTGAATACTTTTTGCAAAAGTAGGGGAGTTATTGCTAAATACAGTTGTCAAAAGCTCTCCAACAACACCGGCTACTACATAGCAATATTTCTCAAACTCTTGAAGATCCTTCAGCCCAGCTTGAGTTTGCTTTCCATGAAAGTGAGACATGCCTTCTGACATGATCGAGACACATCGACTGATTGCAGCCTGGTCTTTGCTGGAGCATGTGTGCAAAATTCTGAGTACAGTTGGAGTGTGTGCAATTAAATCCAGCTCATCTTGGTTGCCATAACCCTGAAGTGCTGAAAGACAAGGGTCAACAAATGATTGAACCGATGATTTTTCTAAAACAGCATCAAGAAATAATCTTGATAATATTTGCTTAGTTTCCGGATTCAGATCTGCGGCATCTTCAATAGTGTCGACAATGCGACAGAGAAGATAGGTATTGCCAACTACCTTCTCAATTTCTGGTGGTAGCAAGGGGATGGTAAGCGCAAAGGTTCGCGACACTGAGCCCAAAATAGCTTTTTGGTATGCCAGATCGACATCTAGGCTCGCAATGGGGGTGGACATGGGTGAATGCACCTCTCAATTATGTCAGACCAGCATGCTCCAAATCGGCACTTATTTCCTTACTAACAAAAGTGACATAGCCATATAATTTCACCAAATTCTGTAAGGAGAAATTGGGCGTGCTGATCTGGTTCGTCATCATTTACTGGGTGGTATCTGTTGGCATTGGCCTGTGGGCTGCTCTGCGTGTAAAAAATACTGCCGACTTTGCTGCTGCAGGACATAGCCTTCCAATGCCCATCGTGACGGCAACCGTTTTTGCTACCTGGTTTGGATCTGAGACAGTTTTAGGTATTCCAGCTACTTTCCTCAAGGAAGGTTTGGGTGGTGTAGTAAGCGATCCCTTTGGCTCCTCACTTTGCTTAATTTTGGTTGGCCTCTTTTTTGCAAGGCATCTCTATAACCGCCGCATGTTGACCATTGGCGATTTCTTTCGAGAAAAGTATGGTCGTACGGTAGAAGTTTTAGTAACGCTTTGTATTGTGGTTTCCTATTTGGGATGGGTAGCTGCGCAAATTAAGGCTCTAGGCCTAGTCTTTAATGTGGTATCAGAGGGAAGCATCTCTCAAACCGGCGGCATGTTGATTGGCGCCGCTAGTGTGTTGATTTATACCTTGTTTGGAGGTATGTGGTCAGTTGCAATTACTGACTTTATTCAAATGATCATTATTGTGATTGGCATGCTCTACATCGGGGGCGAGATGACTACTCAAACCGGTGGTATTGGTGTCGTGATTGAGCATGCGGCGGCGGCTGGGCAATTTAGTAACTTCTGGCCCGATATGAATCTGACATCGATTTTAGGCTTCGTTGCGGCGCTATGCACCATGATGCTGGGATCTATTCCTCAGCAGGATGTTTTCCAGCGCATAACCTCTAGTAAGAATGTCAATATTGCGGTCAATGCTGCAATATTGGGCGGCGTTCTTTATTTCATTTTTGCCTTTGTGCCAATGTATTTGGCTTATTCAGCAACGCTCATTAATCCTGGCTTGGTGAAAGAGTATTTAGACACCGATCCACAAATGATTTTGCCAAAGCTGATTTTGAACCATGCGCCGATCATTGCTCAGGTCATGTTCTTTGGTGCATTGCTATCTGCAATCAAGAGTTGCGCTAGTGCAACTTTGTTGGCACCCTCGGTCACTTTTGCAGAAAATATTGTGAGGGGCTTTTTTAAACATCTCTCAGATCACGACTTACTCAAAATCATGCGGATCACGGTTCTCTGTTTTGCAGTTGTAGTCACATTCTTTGCAGTCAATTCTGAATTGTCCATTTTTAAGATGGTGGAGAGCGCCTACAAGGTCACTCTAGTTGCTGCATTTGTGCCACTCGCTTTTGGAGTTTATTGGCCTAGAGCGAATTCTTTGGGTGGATTGTTGGCAGTTGTAGGGGGTTTGACTATTTGGATTAGTTGCGAAACTTTAGCCCCTAATGCCATCATGCCGCCTCAATTGGCTGGTCTATTGGCCAGCATCGCAGGCATGCTTTTGGGAAGTTTAGTGCCAAAAGACCTATTAAAAGCAGTTTAAAGCAAGATTTGCTTAAAAATTAGGCAATCAAAATTGTAGCACCGCAAAATGTTCTCATCTAATATGACGTTAATACAAAAATTTTTATTCTTATGGAGTTCCTATGAAAATCTGTGTGATCGGTGGAGGTGGCGCCATTGGTGGCTACCTAGCTGTCATGTTGGCGCGAGCGGGCAATGAGGTAACAGTTGTTGCGCGCGGTGCAACTTTAGCTGCTATTAAAGAGCGCGGTTTGGCATTGATCATGGATGATCAGCCGGAACCTTTGGTTGCAGAAGTCAAGGCAGTAGAAAAAATTAGAGATGCTGAAACTCCGGATGTAGTGATTCTGGCAGTAAAGGCACATCAAGTGGAGCCGATTATTGATGACTTAGCAGCCATCATGGGCCCAGAAACGATTTTGATTCCAATGCAAAACGGAATTCCTTGGTGGTATTTCCAGAAGTTGGGTGGCGAGTATCAAGATCATTCTGTAGAAACGGTGGATGCTGGTGGCGTTGCTAAGAAAGCCATCAATCCAAACAACATTATTGGTTGCGTTGTTTATCCGGCAACATTCACCCAGGCTCCTGGTGTGATTCGTCACGTGGAAGGCAATCGCTTCCCATTGGGTGAGTTAGACGGTAAGACTACTGAGCGCATTCAGAAGATTTCCGAAATGATGGGTGCGGCTGGCTTCAAGTCCCCCATCTTGGATGACATTCGTTCTGAGATTTGGCTCAAGCTCTGGGGCAATATGACCTTTAATCCTATTAGCTCATTGACCCACGGCACCTTAGAAGGTATTTGCCAATATCCACTCACGAAAGAGCTAGCGCGCAACATGATGGCTGAGGCACAAACTATCGCTGAAAAGTTAGGCGTTACTTTCCGGGTGGATATCGAGCGTCGAATTGCTGGGGCAGAGAAGGTTGGCAAACACAAGACTTCAATGCTGCAGGACTTAGAGGCTGGCCGTAGCTTAGAGATTGATGCGCTCTTAGGGTCAGTCATTGAACTTGGCAAGATTACTGAAACACCTACACCATGCTTAAATACCGTATTTGCTTTGACTAAGTACTTAGATGAAAACGTACAAGCTTCTAAGGGTAGCTTAGCTCTGCCATCGGTATCTGGTTACTAAGTGTAAAAAAGACTAGCAGTTAATCTGCGGCATTAAAAAACCCTTGTTACTCACATAGCAAGGGTTTTTTGTTTTGGGGCGGTCGTTTTATTCGAAGCGATTATCCAACTGGCCAACGCCCTCAATAATGATGCTGACATTGCTGCCAGGCTTCATTGAGCCGACGCCTACTGAGGTGCCACAGGCAATGATGTCGCCAGGCTCCAACGGCACGTCTTGAGAAATGAGGCTGACGAGTTTTGCTGGAGGGAAGATCATGTCTGCCACTGGATAATTCTGACGTTCTTGATCATTGAGAATTGTTTTAATGGTCAATTTGCTTGGATCTACATCGGTAGTGATGTAGGGACCGAAAACACCAAAGGTATTGAAGCTTTTTGAACGAGTCCACTGTGCGTATCCAGGGTCACGATTGAGAATCTCAATCGCAGTCACATCGTTAATGCAGGTGTAACCAAAAATTGATTTGGCTGCTTCGGCTTCATCAGCCTCGTATAGATGTTTGCCGATCACGATCCCAAGTTCACCTTCGTAGACTACTTTTCCAGAGTAAGACTTAGGAGTGCGAATGACTTGATTAGCTGCAAGGAAAGAGTTATTACCTTTGAGAAAGTAAAGCGGTTCTGCTGGAACTGCATGCTCTAGCTTGGTTACTAGGGCATGAAAGTTATCTACCATGGCGACCATTTTAGAGGGTGTGCATGGGATATCGATCGTGACATCAGCCAATTTGAGGCTTTCACCGGTAGGCTTTGGGCCCTGAAATAAGTCGCCTGAATAGACTGCGATTTGATCGCCCTGCACTTGTCCTAAAGCACTTTTCCCCTGATGTTGAAATCTAAGCCATTGAGCCATAATGAGTTCCTAATAATGTAAATTTTGATAGTCAATATCTTACAGGGGTGGGTAGATGTCTCAGACTTCTGAACTTGTTTTTGCACCAGAATTGGATCAACCTGTTCGTTATATTGAGCGTACGCGGAGCTATTACTTGGGTTTGGGGTATGACAACCCCTATGTGTGGGCGCATTACACTGATGTGCCATTTACGCCGCTCAAGAAGCCACTTAGTCAATCGGTCTTAGGGTTGATTACTACCGCAGTTCCGTATGACGCTGATAAAGGGAATCAAGGGCCTGGAGCCCCTTATAACGCCGCAGCAAAGTTTTATCAGCCGTATCAAATGTCAATCGATGGTGAGCTTGATTTGAGAATCGCGCATGTCGGCATTGACCGTAAAAATGCCAATATGGAAGATAGCAATTGCTGGTTTCCGTTGGCCGCTGCCCGTCAAGCTGCAAAGGCAGCAAGAATTCAAGCGCTTTCACCGAATTTTTATGGCTTACCCACCAATCGCAGTCAACGCCATACTTTAGAAATCGATGCCCCCCTCATTTTGGAAATGTTGCGTGCAGACCAGGTTGATGTTGCCGTCTTGATCCCGAACTGCCCTATCTGTCATCAGAGTCAAAGTTTATTGGCTCGTTACCTAGAGGCAAATGGGATTTCTACCGTGGTAATGGGCGCAGCAAAAGATATCGTTGAGTACTGCGGCGTTCCCAGATTGCTGTTCAGCGACTTTCCATTAGGAAATGCAGCAGCAAGGCCGAATGACCCAGAATCACAAAAACTAAATTTTGAATTAGCTTTGCGCTTGCTGGAATTTGGGCCAGCACCACGAACTACAGTGCAATCACCTTTAATTTGGTCTGTTGATCCGAGTTGGAAAACCGATTATTCAAATATAGAAAAGCTATCCAAGTCGGAACTGGAAAGATTGCGTGATGAGGCTGAGCAGGCGCGCATTACCGCGCGTGAACTTAGAATGCAAAGCGTTGGAAATTAATTCCTTAGGTCTGGCGAGAAAGAGAGTATTCGCAAAGAGCCTGTAGTGCAGAAGTTGCTTCGTTTGTTGGGAAACCTTGAATACATTCCAAAGCTAAGTCTGCTTCACGCTTTGCAGCAGCTTGCGTGTAATCAAGCGCCCCGGAGCTTTGTACGGCACCTAGAATTTGTGCGAATACATCGTCTGGTAAATCTTGGTTTTGTTCAATCGCTGCACGAACTAATAAACGTTCTTCATTGCTGCCTTTCTCAAGCAAATAGATTAGCGGTAAAGTAGGTTTTCCTTCACGTAAATCATCACCAGCATTCTTGCCCATTTGCGCAGCGTTGGCTGTGTAATCTAAAAGATCATCCATTAATTGAAATGCAGTTCCAATGTGACGACCAAAAGCAGCAGCTTGCTCACGTTGAACATCGGTGGCGTTTGCCAAGATGGCACCAAGCTCAGTGGAGGCCTCAAATAACTTAGCAGTTTTGTAGCGAATGACTTGTAGGTAGCTAGCTTCATCTACTTCTGGGTCATTCATATTGAGAAGTTGTAAAACTTCACCTTCAGCAATCGTATTGGTGGCATCTGACAGGATTTGCATCACCCGTAGGTCATTAGGTCCAACCATCATCTGAAAGGCTCTGGAATACAGAAAGTCGCCCACTAAAACGCTAGCAGCATTACCAAAAGCGGCATTCGCGGTCTCGCGACCCCTTCTAAGGGTCGATTCGTCGACCACGTCGTCATGCAATAGGGTGGCTGTATGGATAAATTCCACTACAGCGGCCATTTCAAGGATGTGGGGTGTCGCTTTGCCGTTAGCTAGAGCCTTGGCAATTAACATTAATAAGGCGGGTCTTACCCGCTTGCCGCCAGCTTGGATGATGTAGCTCGAGATTTGGTCAATTAAGGCAACTTTTGAGGCCAAACGCTCGCGAATCACCCCATCTAAGCCCTTGAATTCTAAGGAAATAGGGGCCAGGATTTGGCTTAACTCATTGATTTTGACAGTGCTCGTCATGCAAGATATAATAATGGGCTTAGCTTATCCAGGGTGGATTAGCTTAAATGTAGATATTAATTGAGGTTTCAAACCATGTACGCGGTCATAAAAACCGGTGGCAAACAGTATAAAGTTGCTGCAGGCGAAAAATTGAAAATAGAACAGATACCAGCGGAAATCGGCAGCGAAATCACTCTTGACCAAGTCCTCGCCGTTGGCGAAGGCGCTTCACTGAAATTAGGTGATCCATTGGTTAATGGTGCAGCTGTGATGGCCACTGTCGTCTCCCAAGGACGTCACGATAAAGTGACAATCTTTAAGATGCGCCGTCGCAAGCATTATCAAAAGCACCAAGGCCATCGTCAGAATTTCACTGAAATTTTGATCAACACGATTAAAGCCTAATTCAGGGTAGGAGAAAGATATGGCACAGAAAAAAGGTGGCGGCTCAACACGAAATGGCCGTGACTCAGAATCGAAACGCTTAGGCGTTAAGGTATTTGGTGGCGAGCACATTAATGCTGGCGGCATCATCATTCGTCAACGTGGCACACGCGTGCATCCAGGCGCTAACGTTGGTATTGGTAAGGATCACACTTTGTTCGCTTTAATTGACGGTCAAGTGGAATTCGGCGTTAAGGGTGCTTTGAAGAAGGCCCAAGTTTCAGTCTTGCCTCGTTCATAAGGCGCCTGACTGAGACACGTTTGATTCAGATTTATTCCGAATTTAACTCTTAGGAACAGGCCTCGCTAAGCGAGGCCTTTTTTATTCATGAAATTTATAGACGAAGCACGTATTGAAGTTATAGCCGGCCAGGGTGGTGCCGGGAGTGCCTCTATGCGCCGTGAAAAGTTTATTGAATTTGGTGGCCCTGACGGCGGCGACGGCGGTAAAGGCGGAAGCGTATGGGCAACTGCTGACCGAAACATCAACACCCTAATTGATTACCGATACGCTAAAACGCACACTGCAAAAAATGGTGAGCCCGGGCGCGGTGCCGATTGTTATGGTCGTGCTGGTGACGATATTGAATTGCGTATGCCAGTTGGTACCATCATTTCTGATTATGAAACTGGTGAGCCTATTGCTGACTTAACTACTCATGGTGAACGTTTGTGTTTGGCACAAGGCGGCGTTGGCGGTTGGGGCAATATTCACTTTAAGAGTTCGACTAATAGAGCGCCACGCCAAAAAACCAATGGCAAACCTGGCGAACGTCGCAAGTTGAAGCTTGAATTAAAAGTATTGGCTGACGTAGGTTTGTTGGGTATGCCAAATGCTGGAAAATCCACCTTGATTACCGCAGTTTCGAATGCTCGACCAAAGATTGCAGACTACCCATTTACAACCTTGCATCCAAATTTAGGTGTAGTGCGTGTTGGTAATGAACGTAGTTTTGTGATTGCGGATATTCCTGGGTTAATCGAGGGTGCGGCTGAAGGTGCAGGCTTAGGCCATCGCTTCTTGCGTCACTTACAACGCACCGGGGTGCTCTTGCATTTGGTGGATATTGCGCCATTTGATGAGAATGTCGATCCAGTAGCTGATGCTAATGCCATCGTAAATGAACTACGTAAATACGACGAAGCTTTGGTTGAAAAACCACGCTGGCTGGTTTTAAACAAGGTCGACATGATCTCGGAAGAGGATCGCAAGAAGGTTGTTGCTGACTTTGTGAAAAAGTTTAAGTGGAAAGGTCCTGTATTTGAGATCTCCGCTTTGACTGGTTTAGGGTGCGACAAGCTTTGCTATTCCTTACAAGATTATTTAGATTCCGTGCGGCGTGATCGGGATGATGCTGAGGAGCGTGCAGCGGATCCGCGCTATCAAGATCAAGCGCAAGATAAAGATAAAACACCGGATTAAAGTTAATTGAGCATCTTCACTTGCTATGAACCTTAAACAAACTAAACGCATCGTTGTCAAAGTAGGCTCTAGCCTTGTTACCAATAATGGCGAGGGCTTGGATCATGCCGCCATTGCGAAGTGGGCAGAGCAAATTGCAGGCCTTCTCAAAGCTGGGCATGAGGTTTTGATGGTAAGTTCAGGCGCTATTGCCGAAGGCATGCAGCGTTTGGGTTGGCCAAAGCGTCCACAAGAAATTCATCAGCTTCAGGCTGCCGCCGCTGTTGGTCAGATGGGCTTAGTCCAGGTATATGAGAGTTGTTTTGCGCGTTTCAATTTGCGTAGTGCACAGGTTTTGCTAACGAATGCTGACTTAGCTCACGCTGAGCGTAATGCGAATGCAAAAGGCACACTAGATACTTTATTAAAGTTAGGTGTAGTACCGATCATTAATGAGAATGATACGGTAGTTACCGATGAAATTAAATTTGGTGACAACGATAGTCTGGCTGCTTTGGTAACCAATCTAGTACATGCAGATCTATTGATCATTCTTACTGATCAGGGTGGCTTGTATACCGCTGACCCACGTCAGAATCTAGCTGCAACCCTACTAACTGATGCCATTGCTGGCGATCCTGCTTTAGAAAAAATGGCGGGCGGTGCTGCAAGTGAGCTTAGCAAAGGTGGGATGCTAACTAAAGTTTTGGCAGCAAAAATTGCCGTGCAAACCGGCGCATCTACCGTGATTGCTTCTGGGCGCGAACCAGATGTATTAACTCGACTTCTATCGGGTGAGAAGATTGGGACTTGCTTAAGTTCTAAAGCTGCTCACTAAATACCAGAAACGTCACCCATTTTATTGAATACCAAAGGAGTTGGTTGGCTTTGTGCCACCTGTAAATCCATTGGGATTAAGTGACTGAAGAATAGTTTTGATGTTTTTCTCTTGAGAATTGAAATTACAAAACGCACCCTGTGCTAAGGCAGCTTGATAGCGATTAGGCACATTGCTCTGGATTCCTCTCCAGCTTGAAAGTGGATTTTCTTTCCAAACGTTATTTTCTAGAGTGCCATAAAGGCGCCACTGAAATGAGTCACATCGAATACCCTCATATTGCGCTTGTTGTCCACCACTAGGATTCGTCATCACAACGATATAACGAGTGACACCATCAGCGCCAATCAAAATAGAGTCTGTATCAACTGCAAATTTAAATACGGTATGTTGCGATACGTAAAAAGGCAAAAGGGTTGACGGATTAGGCGGGTTAAGAGGCATCTTCGTAGTGCCCTCCTTAAATTCCATTGGCGCAAAAGGGTCCAGACCACTTTCCATGGGATCACCAGCACAAGCCGCTAAGGTTGTGGCTGCAAGGGCACAGGTGAGATATTGGCTAAGAGTGCGAAAGAGTGGGTTCATTATTTTTGCTTATCCGATTTGGTGGGCTCTTTAGGACTATCGTCTCCTCTGGAGTAAAAAGATTGCAGGAGTTCTAAAGGAGTTCCCCAAGCGAGTTGTTGCATACGCACTCCTTTTGCGAGATAGCGCGCAAGCTCCGATAAGGCGAGTTGATAGACCTCACGTTTAAAGCCGATAACAGCATCAAGCTGAATCCAAAATGGAACCCAGCGCCAGGCATCAAACTCAGGATGTTCTGTAGCGCGTAACTGAATATCGCTATCTAAGCCAACAAAGCGCAACAAAAACCAGATTTGTTTTTGGCCACGATAAGCAGCACGGTGAACTCGGGTAGCGTGTTGGCGGCGCAAGTATTCCTCAGGGACGTCATAACGGAGCCAGTCCCTGGTTCGTCCAATAATCTGGACATGTTCCGGCAGCAAGCCCACCTCTTCGTGCAATTCGCGGTACATCGCTTGTTCAGGGCTTTCGCCATGAGCTATCCCACCCTGTGGGAACTGCCACGAATGCTGCCCAACGCGTTTTCCCCAGAAAACCTCGTTACGGCTGTTAAGGAGGACAATGCCGACATTGGGTCGATACCCTTCACGGTCAAGCATGATCGTGCCCCAAATCCTTTAAAATCAATGATTTGATTATATCCATACATGAAAGCTTCACAATCATTTCTCGCCACGCTAAAAGAAGCTCCCTCTGATGCTGAGGTGGTTTCGCACAAGCTTATGGTGCGTGCAGGTTTAATCCGCAAGCTGAGCGCTGGCATATATAACTATTTGCCTCTGGGATTGAAGATAATCCGTAAAGTAGAAAATATCATTCGCGAAGAAATGAGTCATGCTGGCGCAATTGAATTACTTATGCCAATGATTCAGCCTGCAGAGTTGTGGCAAGAGACCGGTCGTTGGGAAAAAATGGGCCCAGAGTTACTTCGAATTAAAGACCGCCATGATCGTGATTTTTTAATTCAGCCGACCTCTGAGGAGGTGATTACTGATTTAGCTCGTAATGAGATTAAGAGTTACAAACAGTTGCCGGTGAATTTCTATCAAATTCAAACGAAGTTCCGTGATGAGCGCCGCCCACGTTTTGGAATCATGCGTGGTCGTGAATTCAGTATGAAAGATGCTTACTCGTTCGATCGCGATACTGAAGGTTTAAAGAAGTCCTATCAGATCATGTTTGATGCCTACACCCGCATCTTTAAGCGCATGGGCCTGAAGTTCCGGGCTGTGACTGCAGATAACGGTGCGATTGGAGGGTCTGGCAGCCAGGAGTTTCATGTGATTGCAGACACGGGCGAAGATGCAATTGTGTATTGCCCTAGCTCTGATTACGCCGCTAATTTAGAGGCTGCAGAATCATTAGCTTTAATTGCTACTCGCTCTGCTGCTACTCAGGCAATGACTAAGGTGCCAACGCCTGACATGACCAATTGTGGAGATGTTGCTAAGTTCTTGAATATCCCACTCGAGAAGACAGTGAAATCCTTATTGTTTGCTGCAGATCAAGAAAAAGAGCCAGCAAAACTCTTCATGTTGTTGGTGCGTGGCGATCATGAACTCAACGAAGTTAAGGCTAGCAAGATTCCTGGAATGGCTGAATCCCGCTTTGCTACTGAAGCGGAAATTAAACAAGCATGTAGAGCACCTGCGGGTTATCTGGGCCCAGTTGGTGTGAGCTCGGACGTGACCGTAGTTGCTGATCGTACGGTTGCTAACATGTCTGACTTTGTATGCGGCGCTAATGATGCTGGACATCACTTAACTGGGGTGAACTGGGGTCGTGATTTACCAGAGCCTCTCGTTCTGGATATTCGTAATGCGGTAGTTGGCGATCCCTCGCCTGACGGTAAGGGTGTTGTAGATATTTGTCGTGGTATCGAAGTGGGTCACGTTTTTCAATTGGGTACTCGCTATTCCGAAGCAATGGGCTGTACTTATTTAGATCAGCAAGGTAAAGCGCAGCCGATGGTGATGGGTTGCTATGGTATTGGTGTAACCCGTTTACTTGGGGCTGCGATTGAGCAGGGTCATGACGAGAAGGGCATTATTTGGCCGATCTCCATGGCACCATTTGAGGTAGTTATCTGCCCAATGGGTTACGAAAAGTCAGAACCGGTTAAAGCAGCATGCGATCAATTGCATGATGAATTACTTGCAGCGGGCATCGATGTCATTTTGGATGATCGCAATGAGCGCCCGGGTGCGATGTTTGCTGACTGGGAGTTGATTGGCGTACCATTCCGCGTGGTGATTGGTGACCGCGGCTTGGCAGATTCTCAAGTGGAATTTAAGGGGCGCACAGATGCTGAGTCAGAAAATATCCCGCTAGCGCAAATTAAAGAAAAAGTAATCGCAGCAGTTCAAGCAGCTAAAAATACAATCGCTTAGTTGAATTAGTAGTGCAGTGAATTATTTTTTGAAGAGTCCGCCAATGCCCTTGGCGGCTCCTTTAGCAGCCATCGCTGCCATAGTGCGAGCCATTTTTCCACCCTTAAATTGTTTCATCATGGTTTGCATTTGCTCGAATTGAGCAAGCAAGCGATTGACTTCCTGAACTTCTACGCCGGCACCCGCAGCAATGCGACGCTTACGGCTCGCTTTGAGTAGTTCAGGTTTGCTGCGTTCGCGCGGTGTCATGCTATCGATGATTCCCCGCATGCGTTTGGTTTGTTTATCTGCATTGCTAAGATTTGTTTTGGAAGCAGCTTGAGCAACTTGGCTTGGAAGTTTGTCCATCAAACTGGCCATACCTCCCATCTTTTGCATCTGTAAAAGTTGATCCCGAAAATCTTCTAAATCAAATCCGCCCTTAGAAATCTTGCTGGCTAATTTTTCTGCCTTAGCAACATCAACGTGTTGTTGGGCTTGCTCAACCAGCGCAAGAATATCGCCCATGCCCAAAATGCGGTTAGCCATGCGCTCCGCATCAAAGGCCTCAAGGCCATCCATCTTCTCGGCTACACCAATAAATTTCAGTGGCACACCAGTCACTTGGCGAACGGAGAGGGCTGCACCTCCACGCGAGTCACCATCGAGCTTAGTCAGAATGACGCCAGTGAGCGGTAGTGCCTCGTGGAAGGCTTTGGCAGTATTGACAGCATCTTGACCTAGCATGGCGTCAACTACAAATAAAGTTTCAATCGGATTCAAGTTCGCATGCAAAGTTTTGATTTCTTGCATCAGTGCTTCATCAATACCTAGGCGGCCAGCCGTGTCCACAATCACGACATCAAAGTAATGACGTCTTGCCCAATCTAGGGCAGCTGCCGCAATATCCTTGGGTTTTTGATTAATGTTGCTGGAAAAAAACTCGGCTCCAACTTGTTTGGTTACGGTTTCTAATTGCTCGATAGCGGCCGGACGATAGACGTCACAAGAAACTGTCAGCACCTTCTTTTTCTTTTTCTCTTGCAACCACTTAGCTAACTTACCAACGGAGGTCGTTTTACCCGCACCCTGCAGGCCAGCCATCAGAATTACGGCTGGCGGTTGTGTTGCTAAATTGAGTTCACCGCTTTGATTGGTGTCGCCCGTCATTACTTGGGCAAGTTCCCGTTGCACAACACCCACTAGCGCTTGGCCAGGGCTGAGGCTACCTACAACCTCTTCCCCCAGGGCCTTGAATTTGATTTGCTCTAGTAAAGATTTAACTACCGGCAGGGCTACGTCCGCCTCTAGTAAGGCTAAGCGGATCTCCCGCAGCATTTCTGCGGTATTGGCTTCGGTAAGGCGGGCTTGCCCCCGCATTGTTTTCACAACGCGAGATAGACGATCGGTGAGGTTTTCTAGCATTTATCGATTAGACTTTCCAGATGGATATTTTAGGTCACCCAGCTTCCGGAATGCTGCCTTCTGCGCTTTACTTATTTCTTTTGCTCTTTTTAAGTTTTAGATCAAAGGAGGGTGATGAGCCTTCAGCCTCCGCGGGCTTGATTCAAACCTTTATCTTGCTGGTTTTGGTGGTCCATGGAGTCCAATTGCATGATTCTGTGTTTACCGCTCAAGGCTTCGTCTTTGGCTTCGCCCAAGATTTATCGCTGATCGCCTGGGTCGGACTAGCTTTTTATTGGTTTCAGTCTTGGTTCTTGCCAATTTCTAGCTTGCGCTGGTTGGCAGTCCTATTTGCTCTAGTTTGCTCATTACTTCCCAGCCTTTTCCCAGGAACTTTGATTTCACCAAAGGCAGTTTCTGATCCTTGGTTTAAAGGGCATTTCATCGTCGCTACTATTTCAGTAGGCTTGCTCAGTTTGGCGGCTATGCATGCCATGCTCATGAGTGTTCAGGATCGAGCCTTGCACCGTCAATTGGCTATCGTTCCCAATAGCCGTGTAGCGCATTGGCTTGAAGATTTGCCGCCTTTGATGACGATGGAAAGTCTTTTATTTAATTTACTCTACGTTGGATTTGCCCTGCTGAGCCTGACGGTATTTTCTGGTTTGCTGTTTTCGCAAACCTTGTTTGGTAAACCCTTGGTTTTTGATCACAAAACGATTTTTGCATTGCTATCGTGGTTCTTATTTGCGGGTTTATTGTTGGCGCGTTGGCGGGTGGGTCTGCGCGGACGAGCTGCTATTCGTTGGGTATTGAGTGCATACAGCACTTTGCTCTTGGCGTATGTCGGTAGCCGTTTCGTTTTGGAAGTCATTCTTCAGAGAGTCTGATCCTTGTTTAAATGGCTTCTCTTATTTGCGGGTGCATATCTTTTTTATCTCTGGATAAAGGGTCAGAAGCAAGTCAATTCAAGTAAAGCAAGAACCCAAAATCCCAAGCCAGATAAGGCTCAGAGGGCTATTGAACCAGAGGCAATGGTGCCTTGCCAGCATTGCAAGGTGCATCTTCCAAAATCAGAAGCAATCGGTTTTGAGGAGCGCTTTTATTGCACTCAAGAGCATCTCAATATGCTGGATCCTGAAGGATGGATTGGCTCTGCCAAATGGCGTCTTTCACCAAACCAAGATGTGAGGCCAGAAAATATTTCCCCAGATCTTGTAGTGATTCATCACATTAGTCTGCCACCAAGCAATTTTAAAAATAATGGGCGCTTCATTATTGATTTTTTCCAAAATAAGCTTGACCCAAATGCGCATCCTTATTTCGCAGAAATATTGGGCCAAAAAGTGTCTAGCCATTTTCTGATTACTCGATCCGGTGAGTTGCTTCAGTTTGTATCAACCCAAAATAAAGCCTGGCATGCTGGCGTTTCTTCATTTATGAGTAGAGAAAAGTGCAATGATTTTTCGATTGGTATTGAGCTTGAGGGCGATGGAGAGTCTGCTTTTGAGGGTGCCCAATATACAACTTTGACTTCTTTGGTTAAAAAATTAGAGGTAAGTTATCCCAATCTCCAATTTGCAGGACACAGTGATATCGCACCTGACAGAAAAACGGATCCTGGAATATTTTTTGACTGGCAAAAGTTCCAAAAAGAGACAGCTATTTCTCCAAAAAATCTCCCTTATGGAGTCTCTTCGCGCTAGTTGGGTTTTTGTATGTGAGCGTACGCTTACTTTTTTAGCCTTTGGCTAAAACGGGCTAAAAATCATGCACCAAAACACCCCCAAAAATAGTGGATTACCTAGTAAAAATACTTATGAATTTTTGTCAGAAAAAGCTTATCAATAGTTAAATATTTCCCTATACTTAGTGCCTAATGCGCTTCGAGACACTAGATGTAGTGTTTGAATCTAGCAATACACCATTGTTTTTTAACGATATTTTGTCCAAATAACTATATATATACGCAGGAGTAACATGACATACGCCAATCCACAGTCAGCAGGCCAAACACCTGGAGCAAATAACCCGGGAATGAGTCCTGCAGGGGCAATGAATCAGACCCCTTCTGCCAGCTTTGTAGCTGGTGGTGTTGGTGGCGCTCAGGCAACCCAGTTGTCTGACTACAAAATTATTCGCCGTAATGGCTCAGTTGTGGCTTTTGAGCCTTCCAAAATTGCGATCGCAGTAACTAAAGCATTTTTGGCAGTAAATGGTGGTCAAGGTGCAGCATCCGCACGCGTGCGTGAGCAAGTTGAGCAATTGACCCATTCAGTAGTGCGCGCTTTATTGCGTAGCCGTCCTAATGGCGGTACTTTCCACATTGAAGATATCCAAGACCAAGTGGAATTGGCTTTGATGCGTAGTGGCGAGCACAACGTTGCACGCGCATATGTTCTTTACCGCGAGAAGCGCAACCAAGAGCGCGCTGCGCAACAAGAAGTAAGTCAAGAAACACAAGCAGCTAATCAGGCGGGTGAATCCGGCATCAAAGTGACTGATAACGGTGTTGAGAAGTATCTCGACATGGCTGCTTTACGTACCGTGATTGAAGCTGCATGCGAAGGCTTGGGCAATCATATTGACGCAACCCCAATCATTACTGAAACCATCAAGAACTTGTACGACGGTGTACCAATGGCACAAGTGTATGACTCCGCTATCTTGGCATCACGTACTTTGATTGAAAAAGATCCTGCATATAGCCAAGTTACTGCACGTATCTTGATGCACGTGATTCGTAAAGAAATTTTCGGTAAGGAAGTATTACAAGGCGATACTCAAGCTGAATACACCACTTACTTTGCTAAGTACATCAATGAAGGGATCTCTGCAGAATTATTAGACCCGCGTATGCGTGAGTTTGATTTGCCAAGATTGGCTGCTGCATTAAATGCTAGCCGTGACTTGCAGTTCAATTACCTTGGATTGCAAACTTTGTATGACCGCTATTTCTTGCACATTGAGGATCGTCGTATTGAAATGCCACAGGCATTCTTCATGCGTGTCGCAATGGGCTTGGCTATGAATGAGTTGGATCGCGAGCGTCGCGCAATTGAGTTCTATGAAATCCTCTCTACATTTGATTTCATGTCCAGCACGCCAACTTTGTTTAACTCCGCAACAACACGCCCACAGCTCTCTAGCTGCTACTTGACGACTGTTGAAGATGACCTCGATGGTATCTACGAAGCCTTGAAAGAAAATGCTTTGTTGTCTAAGTTTGCTGGTGGCTTGGGTAACGACTGGACTAACGTGCGCGCTTTGGGTAGCCATATTAAAGGTACCAACGGCAAATCACAGGGCGTTGTGCCATTCCTTAAAGTGGTAAACGACACTGCAGTTGCTGTGAACCAGGGCGGTAAACGTAAGGGTGCGGTTTGCGCCTACTTAGAAACATGGCACTTAGATATTGAAGAATTCTTGGAGTTGCGTAAGAACACTGGTGACGACCGTCGCCGTACGCATGACATGAATACTTCTAACTGGATTCCTGATTTGTTCATGAAGCGCGTGATGGAAAACGGTGATTGGACTCTGTTCTCACCTTCTAACACTCCTGATTTGCATGACAAGTTCGGCAAGGATTTCGAAGCTGCTTACGTTGCTTACGAGCAAAAAGCAGATCGCGGTGAATTGAAGCCATTCCGCAGAATTCCAGCGCAGCAATTGTGGCGCAAGATGCTCGGTATGTTGTTTGAAACTGGCCACCCATGGATTACTTTCAAAGATCCTTGCAATATCCGTAGCCCACAGCAGCACATTGGCGTAGTTCATTCTTCAAACCTTTGTACTGAGATCACTCTCAATACAAACGAGGACGAAATCGCTGTTTGTAACCTTGGCTCTGTGAACTTAACTGCTCACATGACTACCGATGCAAACGGTAAATTGGTCTTGGATCACGAGAAACTCCAAAAAACCGTACGTACTGCAATGCGTATGTTGGATAACGTAATTGACATCAACTACTACGCTGTTGCAAAAGCACGTAATTCCAATCTCAAACATCGTCCAGTTGGTATGGGCATCATGGGCTTCCAGGATTGCTTGCACATGCAACGTATTCCTTACGCAAGCGACGCAGCAGTGAAGTTTGCCGATTCTTCTATGGAAGCGGTTTGCTATTACGCTTATCAAGCTTCTTGCGAGTTGGCTGAAGAGCGTGGTGTTTACAGTACCTATAAAGGTTCTTTGTGGGATCGCGGCATTCTCCCGCAAGATTCAGTATCTCTCTTGGCCCAAGAGCGTGGCGGATATGTAGAAGTAGATAACTCATCCACAATGGATTGGAGTGGTTTGCGTGCCCGTATTAAGCAACACGGTATGCGTAACTCCAATTGCGTAGCGATTGCACCGACTGCAACGATTTCTAACATCATTGGTGTTTCTGCTTGTATCGAACCTACCTTCCAGAACTTATTCGTGAAATCTAACCTTTCAGGTGAGTTCACAGTGGTAAACGAGTACTTGGTGCGTGATCTGAAAGATCGCGGTCTTTGGGATGAAGTCATGATTGCTGACTTGAAGTACTTTGACGGTACCTTGTCTAAGATCGATCGTATTCCTCAGGATTTGCGTGATTTGTACGCTACAGCCTTTGAAGTTGAGCCAAGCTGGTTGGTTGAAGCGGCTTCCCGTCGTCAAAAATGGATTGACCAAGCTCAGTCATTGAATATCTACATGGCGGGCGCTTCAGGCAAGAAATTGGATGACACCTACAAGTTGGCATGGTTGCGTGGCCTCAAAACCACTTATTACCTCCGCACGATGGCTGCAACCCACGTCGAGAAATCAACGGTTGCCAGCGGTCAATTGAACTCAGTATCCAGCGGTGGTGGCGTGAACGGAACGGATGCGGCAGCTGCAGCAAATGCAGGTGGCGCAGTAGAAGCCGATGGTCCAGTTTGCACAATGCGCCCAGGTGATGCTGGCTTTGAAGAATGTGAAGCATGCCAATAAGCAATTTGTTTATTGGATAGAAATAGAAGAATTTAGGAGAAAGTTATGTTGAATTGGGAAGAAGAAGTTGCTCCAGCGCTAGCGAAAGCTGGCCTTGCACCGCAGCCGGTTGTAGCGGAGCCACAACGCCCACAGCCAGATCAAGTAGCAATGGCACCGCAAGAAGTTGCGCCTACACCAGTACAGGCCGCTAACCTAGCTGGTGGCGCAGCCTTGCGTGTAAATGCCGCTGATAAGCGCGTGATTAATGCTAAGACCGACGTAAATCAGTTGGTTCCGTTTAAATATAAATGGGCTTGGGAGAAGTATTTGGCGGGTTGTGCAAATCATTGGATGCCACAAGAGATCAATATGAATCGCGATATCGCGCTTTGGAAAGATCCCAACGGCCTCACTGAAGATGAGCGTCGCATTATTAAACGCAATCTGGGTTTCTTCACAACTGCAGATTCTTTAGCAGCAAACAATATTGTTTTGGGTACTTATCGCCACATTACCGCTCCAGAATGCCGCCAATACCTATTACGTCAGGCTTTTGAAGAGGCAATTCATACCCACGCATACCAATATATTGTGGAATCTTTGGGCTTAGATCAGTCCGAAATCTTCAATGCGTATCACGAGATTGACTCGATTCGCGCTAAAGATGAGTTCTTGATTCCCTATATTGATGTCTTGACCAACCCAAATTTCAAGACTGGCACATTAGAAGCTGACCAAACATTACTCCGTTCACTCATCGTTTTTGCTTGCGTGATGGAAGGTTTGTTCTTTTATGTTGGTTTTACGCAAATACTTGCGATGGGTCGTCAAAACAAAATGACGGGTGCTGCCGAGCAGTATCAATACATCCTTCGTGACGAGTCAATGCACTGTAATTTTGGTATCGATTTGATTAACCAAATCAAGCTGGAGAACCCGCAGTTATGGACTTCCGCGTTCAAAGACGAGATTAAATCCATCTTCGAAAAAGCAGTCGAATTAGAGTACCGTTATGCCGAAGATACGATGCCTCGTGGAGTGCTTGGATTGAACGCTCCGATGTTCAAAGGGTACCTAAGATACATCTGTAATCGCAGATGTTTGCAAATAGGACTTGACGCGATGTTCCCAAATGAAGAGAATCCATTTCCATGGATGTCAGAAATGATTGATCTGAAAAAAGAACGAAACTTTTTTGAGACACGCGTTATTGAGTATCAAACTGGCGGTGCGCTAAGTTGGGAGTAGTAAGCAGTAAGTAAGCGCATAGCCGGCTAAATTGGAGATTAGACGGTTGGATAGTTTAAGAAGTCAGCAAAAACAGACTCAAATCCGAAAACCCTTGCTCAAGGGTGCCTGGGCTATTCTCTCCATTTTTTCCAGCACATTTAAGAAGCCGTTGTCCTTCGGGGCCACGGCTTTTTTTCCAGGATTCATTAGCGTGCAGCACCTAGCATCAAGCCGCGCGCCGATGAATGGCTCGCTCGTCAGATCCAAAAGGTTGCAAAACCAGGCGGAATTGGATGGTCGGGTCTTCTTAATGTAGTTTGTACTAATCCTCACGTGAAGGAGTAACACACATGGCAACAAAGAAAAAACCTGCTGCAAAGAAACCAGCTGCTAAGAAAAAAGTAGCCGCTAAGAAACCAGCTGCTAAAAAAGTAGCTAAAAAGAAGCCAGCTGCTAAGAAGCGCGTAGCCGCTAAGAAGCCAGCTGCTAAAAAAGCTGCTAAAAAGCGTCCAGCTGCTAAAAAAGTAGCTAAAAAGAAGCCAGCTGCTAAGAAGCGCGTAGCCGCTAAGAAGCCAGCTGCTAAAAAAGCTGCTAAAAAGCGCGTAGCAAAAAAAAAGTAAGTAAGCCTGCTGCGAAGAAAGCGGGCTCTGCTGTAAAAAAGCCCGCGGCTAAGAAAGCTGCATCAGCGACTAGTGCGTTGAATCCTGCCGCTGCTTGGCCCTTCCCAACTGGCACACGTCCTTAATCGGACGGGTGTTATCAGAAGGGGTCTCTCACGAGACCCCTTTTTTATTGCCTAAATTTATGGGAAAGCTCAGAAGCTAAAGCCAAAAGCCGTTTTGAATTGCTCAGCGATCTGCGCTTTACTCAATTGATGATTTTGTGGGCCCTGATGGGTAATTTTGATAGAGCCCATCAAACTGGCAAGTCGACCAGTGGTTTCCCAGTCCATGCCGTTTTCGAGTCCAAATAACAATCCGCCACGGAATGCGTCTCCACATCCAGTTGGATCAACCACTTTTGCTGCTGGTACTGGTGGGATTGAGATACATTTACCTTCGCTGTAAATGTCTGCGCCCTCAGCACCCTTGGTCACAATCAGTGCTTTAACGCGTTCAGCAACTTTTGCCAAGCTCAAGCCAGTTCTTTGCGAGAGCATTTCGCCTTCGTAGTCGTTGACAGCTAGGTAGCTCGCAATATCAACCAATTCCAAAAGCTCAGGACCATTAAACATTGGCAGGCCTTGGCCTGGATCAAAGATAAAAGGAATATTTGCTTCGGCCAGCTGATGGCAGTGTTCCCACATGCCTTGACGACCATCTGGTGCAACGATGCCAAACTTTGCAGCCCCTTTAGTGTTTTTGCTTCTTTCGGCAACCACTGTAGAAACTTGATTTAGGTGCGACTCACCCATCGCGCCAGGGTGAAATGCTGTGATTTGATTATTTGCTTGATCCGTTGTAATCATGGCTTGAGCTGTAAAGGCATTTTCAATTTGACGAATATGGCTTGCGTCAATATTGAGTTGCTTTAAGCGACTCATATAGGGTGTGGCGTCTCCACCAACCGTTGCCATGATGATCGGGTCACCACCCAAAAGGCTGAGGTTGTAGGCAATATTGCCAGCGCATCCGCCAAATTCACGGCGCATAGTGGGTACCAAGAAGGCCACATTGAGGATGTGAATTTGCTCAGGCAGAATTTGATCGGCAAATTTGCCTTCAAAGTTCATGATGGTGTCGTAGGCGATAGAGCCGCAGATTAAGCTAGCCATAAATTACTTTCTGTAGGTATGAGGTAGTGAAAAATAGAATCTAAACGAGTTTATTGAAGATAAAGTACTCGCACACGATATCCTGCAGCGTTTGCCGGCAGCACGATTGGCAATTCCGCTTGAATGATTTCGCCAGCAGGAGCGCCCATCTTAGAAAAATCAGGATGTGATTCCTGCCAAGATGCAGGCAACCATTCTTTTGGAGTTAATTGAATCAATTTCAATTCAGTTTCTTCAGCGTCCGTCAGAGAAACTTCTAAATTTGGTAACAAAATTGGAATTGCGAGACGATTTTGTATTTCAACTTGTAACATCGATTGATTTGCGGGGTTTTTAAGGCCCTCTCGCGCGTTTTCAGGCGATAGTGTGGCTGAAGTTATTTTCCACGCTGCAAAATCGCTCACGGGGCGATTAAAGCATCCTAGTGCGCTACATAATTTTTCATCAATACGTTGCAATACAGAAAATGCGCCAACTGAAAACGAATTTGATGACCCATCAACGCGTGGTGCTAACAATGGAAGTAAAGAATTTCTGGATAAATGCTCTCCAAACATGAGAAGCAAGATAAAAAAACAAGCTAAGAGAACTGCTTTAAGACTTTTTTTTTGAGCAGGTGCAGCAAAAGCGCTCTTTTTATCTTTCCCCAAAGTGCCATGTAAGCAAACCCAGCCTTCACTTTCTTTCCAAACAGAAAGTTTGAGCCATTGGCTGTAGGTGGCAATCACCTCTTCGGCTTGTCTCGCAAGGACACCAGATAAAACAATTTGGCCACCTGGGCGCATTTTATTGACTAGGGCTGGGGCCAGTACTTGCAAAGGATTAGCCAAAATATTAGCCATCACGATGTCGTACTTGGTTTCTGCAGCAAGTTCTGGGGCGCCTTCGGTTGGCAGAACAAAGCGAATAGTGGTGTTGTTGATTTCTGCATTGCTGCGTGCCGCAACCATTGCTTGTGGATCTATGTCAGTTCCTATCACTGGGTTGCATCCGAGTTTTGCTGCAGCAATGGCCAAAATACCTGATCCACAACCGTAATCGAGCAAGCTTTGATTCTGAAGATTGGAATGCTCTTCGAGCCAAAGCAAGCAGAGGTGTGTCGTAGGGTGACTACCGGTACCAAATGCAAGACCTGGATCTACTGCTAAGCAAATTGCGTTTGGATCTGTCGGAGCATCATGCCAAGAAGGAACAACCCAGATTCGTTTTCCAATCTGAATGGGGGCGAATTGACTTTGTGTCAGTCTGACCCAATCTTGCTCTTCAACCACTTTTTCTTGGGGTGGCGCTAAATGAAATCCAGCCTCCAAGAGATCAGAGAGAAGTTGTCCAACAAAGTCTGGGCTATCTGAGTTATCAAGATCTGGATTAAGAAGGGCAGTAACAGCAGATCGATCCCATGCCTGCACTTCAGGCGAAAGCCCAGGCTCTCCATACAGTGGGTTCTCATCATAACCGCCCGCAGCAGCATCTTCTACGGTGACAGAGAGTGCGCCCAGCTCGAGCAAGGCATCGCCTAAAGACTCGGCAGTTTCAGCAGCTACCGTGAATACCAGTTCACGATAATACATAAGGCGCTCGCATCAGCTAGGTAGAAATTAAGATTTACCGCGACTTGCAGCTTGCTCTTCCAAGCGGTGCTCCAAGTAGTGAATGCTGGTGCCACCTTCCATGAAGTTGGGATCAAGCATGAGTTCGCGATGCAGGGGCACATTAGTCGTAATCCCATCAATCACCATTTCAGAGAGAGCAATTTGCATGCGACGGATCGCTTGTTCGCGAGTGTTGCCGTATGAAATCAGCTTGCCGATCATGGAATCGTAGTTTGAAGGAACCACATAACCACTGTAAGCATGTGAATCAACCCGAATACCAGGACCGCCAGGCATGTGGAAAGAACCAATTTTTCCTGGGCTTGGTGTGAATTTAAATGGATCTTCAGCATTGAGGCGACATTCAATCGCATGGCCGCGGAAAATAATATCTTTTTGACGATAAGATAATTTCAGACCAGCAGCAATCCGAATTTGCTCTTGAACAATATCTACTCCGGTAATCATTTCAGTTACAGGGTGCTCAACCTGAACACGGGTATTCATCTCAATGAAGAAAAATTCGCCGTTTTCGTAGAGAAATTCGAATGTACCAGCACCACGATAACCAATTTTTCGACAGGCTTCGGCGCAACGCTCGCCAATTTTGGCAATCAAGCGACGATCGATACCAGGAGCTGGTGCTTCTTCTATCACTTTTTGGTGACGACGCTGCATAGAGCAATCCCGTTCACCCAACCAAATAGCATTGCCATGGGTATCAGCCAAAATTTGGATTTCTACGTGGCGAGGTTTCTCTAAAAACTTCTCCATATAGACTTCTGGATTACCAAATGCACGGCCCGCTTCCTCTCTTGTCATATTGACAGCATTGATGAGTGCCGCTTCGGTATGAACCACTCGCATTCCGCGTCCGCCACCACCACCAGCCGCTTTAATGATGACTGGGTAACCCACTTTTTTAGCAGTAGCAATAATTTCTTTTGGATTGTCTGGTAATGCACCTTCAGATCCAGGAACGCAAGGAACGCCTGCTTTGATCATGGCGCGTTTGGCAGAAACTTTGTCACCCATTAAGCGAATGGATGCAGCAGTAGGACCAATAAAAGCAAAACCTGATTTCTCTACACGCTCTGCAAAGTCTGCATTTTCAGAGAGGAAGCCATAACCAGGATGAATTGCTTCTGCATCAGTCACCTCAGCCGCAGAAATAATTGCTGGCATATTGAGATAACTTAGTGGGGAAGGTGCTGGGCCAATACAGACGGCCTCATCAGCAAGTTTCACGTACTTAGCTTCTTTATCTGCAGTGGAATAAACCACGACAGTTTTAATTCCCAACTCGCGGCATGCGCGTTGGATACGGAGAGCAATTTCTCCCCGATTGGCAATCAGAATCTTATCGAACATGTCGGCTCTGAGTTAGGTAAAAAGGATTGGAATTAAAGGCAAGGAAATTAAGCAATAACAAACAGAGGCTGATCAAACTCAACGCCTTGGCCGTTTTCACATAGTATTTCTTTGATGACGCCTGCTTGCTCAGATTCGATTTCATTGAGCAACTTCATAGCTTCAATGATGCAAAGTGTTTGGCCGACTTTTACGGTATCGCCTACATTCACGAAGTTTGGAGATTCTGGATTCGGTGCGCGATAGAAAGTACCAACCATGGGTGAACGTGCAATAAAGCCGGTTTCAGCTGCAGGTGCCTCAGTAGCTGGGGCAGCACTTGGTGCTGGTGCAGCAGGCACTGCTTGAATGGCTTGTACTGGAGCAGGATTTGCGTAAACTACTTGGCCTGCAGGAGTTGGAGAGCCTGCATTCACAATACGAACACGATCTTCACCTTCATTTACCTCTAATTCAGAAATGCCTGATTCAGAAACTAGGTCGATTAAGGTTTTGAGTTTTCTTAGATCCATATGAGTGCGTCCTCTCTTGAAATTCTTGAATTAACTTATTTTTGTAAACGGGTGATAGCTGCTTGCAGCGCTAGCTCGTAACCAATTGCGCCAAGACCACAAATCACGCCGGTAGCGATGTCAGACAGATAAGAGTGCTTTCGGAACTCTTCTCTTTGGTGAATATTAGATAAATGCACTTCTGTGAATGGAATGGCTACCCCAGCCAAAACATCACGCAGCGCAACACTAGTGTGGGTAAATGCGCCCGGATTAATGATGATGAAATCCACTTCATCCTGTTTAGCCTGCTGAATACGGTCAATTAACTCGCCCTCATGGTTGCTTTGATAAGTGCTTAATTCAACCGACTGGGATTTTGCTATCTCACCGAGCTTTTGATGGATATCTTCTAGGGTAGTTTTCCCATAAACCTCGGGTTCACGAGTGCCCAATAGATTGAGATTTGGACCTTGTATGACGAGAATTGAAGCTTTTTTAGACATAGATCCCTATTTTTAGAGGCAGTTAGGTGTCAATTGTTTAATTTGGCTTTTAGCCACCCGTGTAACTTTATGCTTCACCTGCTATGGCTGGAAGTATACCTTTACAAGGGACAAAAAAGACTAAAAATGGGCTTGTTAAAACGAAATTTTCACAACATTTAGCGGTAAATAATGAAACTTAATGGCCTAAATGCCCAATTATTAAGCGGTATTAAACTTAGAAAGAGCGTATAACGGTTGATATAAATACTCAAAGTGCCGAATTTATTGCTTTTTTGAGCTCTTCTTCGCTTATCTTTCCTAATTTTGTATAAATAGACTTCCCTTTAGAGTTAATCACAACGGTATAGGGTAGGGCGCCTTGGGAGTTACCCATTTGTTTGGAAAGACTGCTTCCCTCTAAACCACCAATCACAATAGGGTAAGAAACTGGTGTCTTTTCAAGAAATTCACGTATGTTCGATGGTGAATCGATACCGATGCCGACAATTAATACATTTTTAGAAGCATATTCTTGAGCAATTTTGTCTAAAGCAGGCATTTCTTCAACACAAGGAGGGCACCAAGAGGCCCAAAAGTTGACTACGAGAACTTTTCCATGCCAATTTTCTGAATTTGCAGGTTTGCCGTCTGGGTTTTGCCAAGGATTGGCAAAAAAGGCCTTAATCGAGGGATCGCTAGCCAAGCCTGTTTGAGAAATCCATTGCGAAGAAAAGACTCCTGCGAGGAGCGCCAAAAGACCAATTCCGCCAATCATGATCCACTGTCTTCGGTTCACTGCAACTCCTTCGCTAAAATTCGCTAATGCATATACATATCTTGGGCATTTGCGGTACTTTCATGGGCGGCATTGCCGCAATCGCTCGGCAAGCCGGACATCGTGTAACAGGTTGTGATGCTAATGTGTATCCACCAATGAGCACCCAGCTTGAAGCGCAGGGCATCGAACTCATTGAGGGATTCTCACCAGATCAATTATTGCAGTTTGAGACCATGCCTGATTTATTTGTGATTGGCAATGTGGTTTCTCGAGGCAATCCTTTAATGGAAGCCATTTTGAATCAAGGCTTGCCCTACATTTCTGGTCCTCAATGGCTAGGGGAGCAAGTTTTATATAGTCGGCATGTTTTGGCGGTTGCCGGTACTCATGGCAAAACCACTACCTCAGCCATGCTCACTTGGATTTTGGAATTTAACGGTTACAAGCCGGGATATCTGATTGGTGGAGTGCCACTGAATTTCACTGTCTCAGCACGCTTGGGTGAAAGTAAATATTTTGTGATCGAGGCTGATGAGTACGACACTGCCTTTTTTGATAAGCGCAGCAAGTTTGTTCACTACAGACCGCGTACAGCCTTATTAAATAATTTGGAATTTGATCACGCAGATATTTTTGCCGATCTTGCAGCGATCGAAACCCAGTTCCATCATTTGGTTCGTACTGTTCCTGGTAATGGATTATTGGTGGTCAATGGCGAGGAGCCTGCGCTTGAGCGGGTTGTCACCCGCGGTGTATGGGCTCCGGTAGAGCGGTTTGGGCAAGAGGCGGCTAACGAATGGTCTTTGATCTCGCAAGAGGGCGATGGATTTATCGTACGCAAGTCAGGCAAAGAGGTAGCCACTGTGAAATGGGCGCCTGATTCTGGAGTGATGGGTAGGCACAATCAACTCAACGCGCTAGCTGCGATTGCCTCTGCAAATCATATTGGTATTTCACCCGCAGATTCTGCACGTGCTTTAGCTGAATTTAAAAACGTGAAGCGTCGCCTCGAAACCATTGGTGTCGCAAATGACATCACGGTATATGACGATTTTGCGCATCATCCAACCGCAATCACCACCACAGTTGATGGCTTGCGTCGACGTGTTGGTCAGGCCCGCATCTTGGCAGTATTGGAGCCGCGCTCCAATACGATGAAGCTGGGAGTGATGAAGGCTCAGTTACCTGATAGCTTGAAGCAAGCAGATAAGGTTTTTGCCTACGGCGCTAATAGTGGCAAGGAATCTTTAGGTTGGGATTTAAAGGAAGTGCTATCCCCTCTTAATACAAAAGAGGCTGGTAAAGCCCATGCTTTTGACGATCTTGCTGCTCTAGTTTTTGCAGTGACTAAAGAAGCAAAGCCAGGGGATCATATTTTGGTGATGAGTAATGGCGGATTTGGTGGAGTTCATCAAAAAATACTTAAGGCCATATCGGCCTAAAGCAGTCCAACGAATAAATACTGAAAGCAAAGCATGGGTAATCGATTAAAAGACAAAGTAGCAGTCATTACTGGCGCAGCAAAAGGGATCGGTTTTGCAACAGCGCAGCGTTTTGCACAAGAAGGTGCGATTGTCATCGTTGCAGACATGAGCCTTGAGGCCGTTGAAGGTGCTGCTGCGCAGATCCCGAATGCAGAGGGCTATGCAATAAATGTGACTGATCGCGCTAGTATTCAAGCCGTAGTTGATCAGGTAATGCAAAAACACGGGCGGATTGATATCTTGATTAATAACGCGGGTATTACGCAAGATGCACGCTTAATCAAAATGACTGAGGCGCAATTTGATAGCGTGATCGATGTCAATCTCAAGGGCGTATTTAATTGCACTCAATTAGTTGCCCCACATATGCTTGAAGCTGGATCTGGCGCCATTGTGAATGCCTCTAGCGTCGTCGGTTTGTATGGCAACTTTGGTCAAACCAACTATTCAGCGACTAAGTTTGGTGTGATTGGCTTTACCAAGACTTGGGCGCGTGAGCTTGGCCCTAAAGGTATTCGAGTCAATGCGGTATGCCCTGGCTTTATTGCGACCGAGATGGTTAAAGCAATGCCAGAAAATATTTTGCAAGACATTGAGCGTCGCAGCTGGTTAGGTCGCTTAGGTACCCCAGAAGAAATGGCTAATGCGTATTTATTTTTGGCTAGTGATGAAGCGAGCTACGTTAATGGAGTGGCATTAGAAGCTAGCGGCGGGATTTCTCTCTAAGTATGAATCTTTTATACGAAGAGGGTGGCGACATCAAAATCGCTACCGTACAGTCTGCAACGGGATCTGGCGATTCTGAATCCTGGCAGGCGACAAGTCTTTCTGGCAAAAAGATAAAACTCAAAGCGAAAGAAGTTTGGTTGCGTTTTGAAAAGCCAGAAGCGCAGGCTGTGATGGATGAGGCGCTCGTTTTATCCAAAGATATTGATTTGCAATTGTTATGGGACTGCGCTCCCGAAGAAGAGTTTGGTTTGGTAGAAGTTTCTTTGGAGTACTTTGGTGCTCAAGCTACGATTGCTCAGCAAGCGGCATTAGCTATTGCTTTGCAAGGCGCCCCAGTGTTTTTTCGTCGCAAAGGAAGAGGGCGTTTTCAAAGAGCTCCGCTCGAGCAGTTGCAGGCAGGCTTAGCTGCGCTCGAGCGTAAGCAAAAAGAATTAGAACAACAATCAGTCTGGCAACAGGAATTAGTCGCCGGTATATTCCCGGAGGCCTTGAAATCCTCCGCTAAACAATTACTTTTCTCGCCTGAAAAAAATACTTCCGCCTATAAGGCTTTAATTGCTGCCTGCACAGAAACAGGCGAGTCGCCTGCGCAGTTGATGATTCGCTGTGGTGCGATTGAATCTCCATTGGCGTATCACCAAGGAATGTTTTTGAAGGCGCACTTCCCAAATGGCGCCGCTCATCATGCCAATATCGGCGTTGATCAATCCGTCTATGATGCGGCGATCGCAGAGTTGCCTTTGGCTGAAGTACAGGCCTTCTCAATTGATGATGCGGGAACTACCGAGATTGACGATGCTCTATCTGTGACTGAGTTGCCAGGGGGCGGTCATCGAATGGGTATCCATATTGCCGCTCCTGGCTTGGCAATATCAAAAGATGATCCTCTAGACCAGGTGGCGCGTAATCGAATGTCAACCGTCTATTTTCCGGGCGACAAAATCACGATGTTGCCTGATTCAGTGATTGAGCAATTTTCTTTGGATGAAGGTGCTCCTAGACCCGCCCTATCGATCTATGTGGACATTGATCCCGATGGGGTTGCAAACCGAGACACTTTACAAATGCGCGCAGAGATGGTGCCGATGGTTGCCAATCTTCGTCTGGAGAATATTGAGCATTTAGTCAGCGAAGAGAGTTTGGTGGATGAAGCTGCCAGCTATCCTTATCGCAAAGAGCTAGCCATTCTGTGGCGCGCGGCAAAACTCTTGCATGCTGGCCGACAAGAAAAACGGATTGCCAATGGTCTTCGTGCAGAGCAGTTGGGGGTGATTGATCCTAATGCCTTGGCAAGAGACTTTCACTTTCAGATTCAAGATAGAGATGGAGTGCAACGCATAGAAATTATTCCACGTCAGCGTGGCTCGATCCTCGATACGATCGTTGCCGAGTGGATGATCTTTTGTAATAGCGCATCAGGCCAATTACTAGCTGATCATGGATTGCCGGGTTTATTTAGAACTCAGAAGGGCTGGGGGCCGTTACGAACTCGTATGCAAACGACCCCTGGACCCCACGAAGGCTTGGGTTTGGATTACTACGCTTGGTGCACATCTCCTTTGCGTCGCTACTCTGACCTTGTTAATCAGTGGCAGTTAATTGCGCTAGCAAAGCATGGCGTGACAGCAAAAATGGTCGCACCATTTCCCCCGCGAGATGCGGCCCTCATGGGCATCGCAGCGGATTTTGAGTCTTGTTATCAAGCTTATGGTGAGTTTCAGGATCGCTTGGAAAAGTATTGGTGCTTGCGTTGGATCGCGCAAGAGGGGGATGCAAAAACCGTCTATGTTCGTCACTTAAAAGAGGGCATGTCGAGGGTCGAACCTGTACCGTTGCATTTACCTATTCCCGAAATAGCAAATCATCCCCGCATGACTCGTGCAGAAGTGATCGTGTCAGATGTGGATCTATTGCAATTAAGCGCAGCCGTAAGAGTGCTCGAAATTGAAGCTAAGCCAGAGTCAGGGGCAAAAGCAGCTGAAGAAACAGAAGAAGATGCTAACCCAGATTAAGTCCTTGCAGTTGCCTCGCTCTGAGAGCTTCAATCGAGCATTGATCTATCTTCAGGATGCTTGGAAATGCCACCCATTTCGTCTAGCGCTTTGTGCATCGCTCTTAATTCATATCCTGTTTTTGTCGTTTCGCTGGGGGATTGGTGAAATTCAAAATCGCCGTTTGAATACACCCTTAAGTGTTGTCTTGGTAAACGCCAGCAATAAGACGCCTCCTAAACAGGCCAGTAAATTAGCACAAGCAGATCTTCAGGGTGGTGGAAAATCAGAGACCCAGGATGCCACAGCCCTACACCGTGCAAGGCTTGGCGCAGAGGCGCGCCTCGAGGTTTTAGAAAAGCAGCAAAAGCAAATGTTGGCTAAATTGGATGAGCAGCGCGCTAAATCTGGCGGTCGTAAAAGTGGTGACGATCAAAGGATTGCCCCGCAACTGAATTCTTTAGAGGCAGAGTTAGCTAAGCGTTTGCAAATTGATGGGCGAGAGCCTCGTCGCAAGGTGCTCACTGGTGCCAATACTAAGTCAGTAAGCTTTGCCCATTATTTCGATGCGATGCGTCAAAAGATTGAGGCCTACGGCAGCACCTTTTTCCCACGTGCCAATGGTCGTCCGCTCTATGGTAGTTTGGTGATTGTAGTGAGTGTTGATTCCCAGGGTCGTATTACCAGTAATGCCCAAGGAAAGGATGGTGTCTCTATTGGGCGTAGCTCAGGCAATCCCGAATTAGATCGCCAAGCTTTAGCAATTGTCCGCGCATCCGCTCCATTTGGGCCATTCCCTTCAGAGATGCGCAATCAAATCGATGTGCTCGATTGGATCTCTACCTTTGACTTCACTAGGGAAGGTAATGATCATTTGGAATTGAAGCATTAATGCGAGCTTATTTTTCAGAAATTCGCTTATTCTGTAGGCATCATGAATTCAAATACAGCCACTGATATGCATACTGACCCAAGCCATCATTTGGGTCTGGACGTTTATGTAGTTGCGGGCAACCCAATCAGTCATAGTAAGTCACCACTGATTCATCAGCACTTTGCTCAGCAAGCTAAACAAGCGATTCACTATGGTCGTTTACAGCCGGAGTTAGATGGGTTTGCTAAAGCCGCCAAGACATTCTTTGCTGCTGGCGGTAAGGGGATGAATGTGACTGTGCCATTTAAGTTGGATGCGCAGGCGCTTGCTGATCATTTGACTGCTCGAGCTCAATTGGCTGGCGCAGTTAATACCTTATTGATTAAAGATGGAAAAATATACGGTGACAACACAGATGGCGCTGGCTTGGTGCGCGATCTCTTGGCACAAGGTATCGTCCTTCATGAATCCCGCATTCTGCTCTTGGGCGCAGGTGGTGCTGCACGTGGTGTGATTGGGCCATTGCTAGAGCAATCTCCCAAATGCTTAGTGATTGCCAATCGTTCAAATGCCAAGGCGGATGAGCTAGTCAAACTCTTTGCAAATTTAGCTGCCACCAAAGAGGTTGCGCTGGAATCTAGAACCTTGGCAGATCTAGAGAATTCTGAAAAAACTCCTTATGTATTCGATTTGGTAATTAATGCCACTGCCGCAGGTCTATCAGATGAATCTCCATTGAGCGCTGCCGCAGTAGCAAATATCTTTACCCCAAGTTCATTTGCCTATGACATGGTCTACGGCAAAACTACGGCATTTATGCAGCAGGCATTACAACGTGGTGCACGCATCAGCGATGGTCTGGGTATGTTGGTCGAACAGGCTGCAGATGCTTTTCTAGTTTGGCGCGGAGCTGATCTTGCAAAACAGATTGATCCGCGAGCTGTACTAGTAAAATTGCGTAGTTAATTTTATTTCCATCTATGCGCTGGATAGCTTACATAGTCAAATGCTTGTTGGCAGGTTTTGTGGCGATGCAGGTGTACTTTGCTGTTCAGATTGCTTTGTGGATAAGCTTGGATCCCAGCACTACAGCGTTTCAGAGGGCTGAGCGTTGGCGTTTATGTACTTGGCATTGGTCCTGCCCGGTGTATTCCATGTGGACCCCTTATGACAAGATTTCGAATAATCTCAAGCGAGCAGTTTTAGTAAGTGAAGACGATATCTTTTTCCAGCACAAAGGTGTTCGTGTTGAAGATATGCAAAAAGCTTGGGAAAAAAATCAGCAAAAATCACAACTCGGTGGCAAAGCTAAAATGCCTCTTCGTGGTGGATCGACTATTACTCAACAGCTTGCAAAGAATTTGTTCTTGTCATCAGAGCAAAATTATTTCCGTAAGGGACAAGAGCTCATCATTACTGGACTCTTAGAGCTGACTCTCCCAAAACAAAGATTGTTTGAAATCTATCTCAATTCGGTAGAGTGGGGCGAAGGTATTTTCGGTATTGGGGCAGCTTCTGCCCACTATTACGCCACGGTTCCCGCGGCATTAGATCTTGACCAGTCAGCGGCTCTAGCCTCTGCACTGCCAGCGCCAAAGTGTTTTGATAAAGAACAGTATTGCCGTAGAGGAAGTATTAACTATCCTGCTCGCCAAGAATTTATTCTAGAAAATATGGGTCGAGTTGCTTTGGCGCCCGTACCGCAATCCAAGACCACAACTAAAAATACGAAGTAGGTTTTAGGTATTTTTAGGTAGCAGCCCTTAAGGCATCCCGTGTGCTCTGTGCAGCTTGCCGAGCAGCTTGTGCAAAATCATTTCCCGAACTCGCATACAAAATGGCTCTTGAAGAGTTGATGATCATGCCAGTCCCAGGTTTGCCAGAAATGCTCCCAGCTTTAACAGTGGCTTCGATATCGCCACCCTGAGCACCAATGCCAGGAATGAGTAAAGGCATCTCGCCGACAGTTGCACGAACCTTAGCGATCTCCTCTGGGAAGGTTGCACCAACGACTAGGCCAATTTGTCCTGAGCCATTCCATTGGTTTGCTGCCAATCTGGCAACATGTAAATACAAAGGTTCACCGTTGGGTGAAACATTTAAAAACTGTAAATCTGATCCACCAGGGTTGGAGGTGCGGCACAAAACAATGACCCCTTTGCCATGATGTTTGAGATAGGGCTCAATCGTGTCAAAGCCCATATATGGGTTTACGGTGATCGCATCCGCGCCATACCGCTCAAAAGCTTCAAGAGCATAGTGGTCAGCTGTGCTGCCAATGTCCCCACGCTTAGAATCCAGAATTACCGGAATATGGGGGTATTGATCTTTGAGGTGACGAATCAGCTTTTCAAGTTGGGCTTCAGCTCGTTGAGAGGCGAAGTAGGCAAATTGGGGCTTAAAGGCACACACCAAATCCGCAGTGGCATCTGAGATATCGCGACAGAACTCAAAGATCCCCTCAGGTTTCCCTTGAAGGGCTGGGGGTAAGCGCTTGGGATCTGGGTCAAAACCAACACACAGCATGCTGCCTTGGGAAGCCCATGCAGACTGGAGTTGCTGGTTAAAGGTATTTGAGCGAGAGTTCATTGGATTTAGCTTATTTTAGTGAAACTGTCATGTTCTATAGGATAAACTAGCGCACATTCCTTAGGAGTTCACCATGATCAACTTGTTCGTCCTGCAAAATGGCCGCCTCTCTCAAGAGCAAGTAGAAGATCGCAATGAATTATTGCAATATGCTAATCCTATCTGGATTGACGTAGTTGATCCAGAGGAAGAAGAGCTCGTTTGGATTAAAGAGGCTTTTGGAGTACTTTTGCCCGAGTTAGATGACTTGGGTGACTTGGAAGCGTCCGCTCGTTACTTTGAAGCCGATGATGGCCACCTCCATATTCGTACTGATTTCCTGTTGGATGAAGAAGAAACTTCGCGCAACGTACGCGTGGCCTTTGTTCTCACCAAGCAAGTACTGTTCTCGATTCATGATGAGGATTTACCCGTATTCCGCTTAGTACGTTTGCGTGCGCGTTTACGCCCTGGATCAGTGAGTAATGCAAAAGACGTATTGCTCGATTTGTATTCGACTGATGCCGAATACTCTGCGGATGCGTTGGAAGAGGTTTATGAAAACCTCGAGCAAGCTGGTAAGCGAGTGTTACAAGATGACATCAATGATGCGGATGCAGAGCAAGTTCTCGAAACGATTGCAAAAGAAGAGGATACCAACGGACGTATTCGTCGCAATGTCATGGATACCCGCAGAGCCTTATCATTCTTGATGCGCAGTAAGTTGTTATCTGATGAGCAACAAGAGGAAGCGCGTCAAATTTTGCGTGATATTGACTCTCTTGAAAACCATACTGCTTTTTTATTCGATAAGATTAACTTCTTAATGGATGCTACAGTCGGTTTCATTAACTTGAACCAATCTAAGATCATCAAGATCTTCTCGGTGGTATCTGTCGCCTTAATGCCACCCACTTTACTGGCAAGTATCTGGGGTATGAACTACAAGCATATGCCTGAGTTAGATACTACTTGGGGTTATCCAATGGCTATTGTTGCCATGTTAATTTCTGCGATTATTCCTTTGTGGTATTTCCATCACAAAGGTTGGATGAAGTAATTTAATTCTCGAGCAGTTTTGCTAATTCGCTAATCACGTAATTACAAGCTTGCTTGCGGATCGCTTGACGATCTCCGGCAAAGTGCATCGTTTTTGTCAGTGCTCTATTTTCGCCAGCATCATTTTGGATAGCCCAACCAAAGCAAACGGTCCCAACCGGTTTGTCTGCTGAGCCACCACTCGGACCCGCAATGCCAGTAATGGAAATAGCAGCATTTGCCCCTGAATTCGCTTGCGCACCCTCTGCCATCGCTTTGGCGACTTGCTCGCTGACAGCTCCAAAAGATTGAATGAGTTCTGCTGGAACTCCCAGATTTTCTTCCTTAGCTGCGTTGCTATAAGTAATGTAGCCCCGCTCAAACCACTCGCTTGAGCCTGCCAATTCCGTGAGGGTGGCGCAGACTAGGCCCCCGGTACAAGACTCGGCGGCCGCCATCTTCCAACTTTTGGCCAGTAAGATTTCTGCCAAGGTTTTAATGGTATCAAGTGAGTGCATGTTTAGGCCCAACCCATATGAGTAATAGATACTAGCGTGACAGCTATGACTATGAGCGTGAAGATTGCTGCTGCAAGATCATCCACCATGATGCCAAACCCACGCCACAGTATTTGTAGTGAGTTTGATGGCGCTTCAGATCCCTCTGCATTTTTAAAGTGACGATCAATCATGCCAATTGGCCCCGGCTTAACAGCATCAAAAAATCGGAATAATGCGAATGCTAGGATTTGCATCCAGATGTTAGTCGGCATAATCAGTATCAGCACTAACCAAAAGGCAAGCATCTCATCCCAGACAATTCCACCAAAATCTTTCCTGCCTAATTCTTCGCTGACATTGCCGCAGATCCAGCAGCCCAATAAAATTCCACCGCCAATGATCCAAAAAAATGCTTCTAGGGATAAGAAATATTCTGCCACTAAAAAAGCTGCCCAGGCCCAAAGAGTGCCTGTAGTACCAGGTGCTATGGGGCTTAGCCCACTACCAAAACCAAAGGCTAGGGTCCGACTGGCGGTCTGAAACATCCACTTAAAGTTCGGCTGTACATCAGATGGATGTTGATTGGTCATTGTGCAAAGTGGTCAAAAGATTTGAGAAGTGCGGTAGCATCGGCATCGCCAATGAAGTTTCCATTTGTGCCCATGATGCGAATCGTCGATTTATCATTTTGCATGGCAGTAATATGGCCAATGCGTGTGAGAGGCAGATTTAAGGATTTACTAATTTCTAGAATTACATCACGTTGCTTACTAGGCGCCGTAAAACACAATTCGTAATCATCACCACCGCTAGCAGCAAACTGATTTTGGATTGCCAGGCTTTGCTTTTGCAATGTTGCTGATTTAGGAAGTTGATCTAAGTAAATTTCCGCATCAACTTGGGATTGTTTCAAGATGTGCTTGAGGTCGCCGAGCAAGCCATCGGATATATCCAAGGCTGCGCTAGCAATTCCTCCAAGCTTCATTCCAAGCTCAACTCTAGGAGTGGGTTGATGCATGCGGTGAGCGATGCTTTGAAGATCGCACTCAGGAAGGATAATTTCTTGACGCAGTGCAGCAAGAGCCAGTCTCGCATCTCCGACAGTTCCCGAAACCCAAATGTCGTCCCCAATCTTTGCCCCTGATCTGCGAATGGCCTTTTCGAAATAAACACTGCCAATGGCGGTAATTGATAGGGTCAACGGACCAGCGGTAGTGTCGCCACCAATCAGTGGGCAAGAAAATTGATTTGCGACTGCAAATAAGCCTTTAGAGAGGCTTTCTAGCCATTGTGTATCAACTGTTGGCAGGGCAATCGCCAAAGTAAATCCAAGGGGTTTGGCACCCATCGCCGCTAGGTCAGAAAGGTTTACGGCAAGCGCTTTGCGGCCTAAGGACTCAGGATCAGTACCTACAAAAAAATGCCGACCTTCGACCAGCATATCGCTGGTAATGGCAATTTCTTCACCAAGTAAGGGCTTTATCAGGGCGCAGTCGTCACCTATACCCAAACTCAGAGTCGAGTTTATGGCAGTGCCCGTTTTAAAAAAACGTTCAATGAGATCAAATTCGCCTATTGGGCCCGATTGAGAATGCATGCCTCATTTTATGGCTCTTGGGAGTGCAATGCGAGAGAGGAATAGAATTAAGCACTTACAAGTCTTAGATGAAACAAAGACAAGACAGAACTTAGCGAGTTAGTGAATGAGCAAAGAAAATAGTAAAGAACAGCAAATTGCAGCTTTAAGAGAGGCTGCCCTCCAATATCACGAGTTTCCAGTTCCAGGCAAAATCGAGATTGCCCCAACTAAGCAACTCACTAACCAACGCGATTTAGCGCTTGCTTATACGCCAGGTGTTGCAGCTCCTTGCGAGGAGATTGTTAAAGATCCAGCCAATGCATTTAAGTACACCGCTCGTGGCAATTTAGTTGGTGTGATCACTAACGGTACTGCCGTTTTAGGCTTAGGAAATATTGGTCCATTGGCTAGTAAGCCAGTGATGGAAGGTAAGGCGGTTTTATTTAAGAAGTTTGCTGGTATTGATGTTTTCGATATCGAAGTCAATGAAAACGACCCCGACAAACTCGTAGAAATCATTGCAGCGCTTGAGCCTACTTTTGGCGGCATCAATTTAGAAGATATCAAAGCGCCAGATTGCTTTGTAGTTGAGCGTAAGTTGCAAGCGCGCATGAAGATCCCAGTCTTTCATGATGATCAACACGGTACTGCGATTGTGGTTGCAGCCGCCATTCTCAATGGCTTGAAGGTGGTTGGTAAAGACGTGGGTAATGTGAAGTTGGTTACTTCGGGCGCTGGGGCAGCCGCTTTGGCTTGCTTGGATCTATTGGTTGATCTGGGCATTCCCCGTAAAAACATTTGGGTAACTGACTTAGCAGGTGTTGCATACAAAGGCCGTAAAGAATTGATGGATCCAGAGAAGGAGCCATTCTGCCAAGAGACTGATTTGCGTACTTTGGATGATGTAATTGCTGGCGCCGATATTTTCTTGGGCCTTTCTGCTGGTGGTGTATTAAAGCAAGACATGGTCAAGAAGATGGCGGATAAGCCATTGATCTACGCCTTGGCAAATCCAACCCCAGAAATTTTGCCAGAAGAAGTAAAAGCGGTTCGTCCTGATGCAGTGATGGCTACTGGCCGTACTGATTATCCAAACCAAGTCAACAACGTTCTGTGTTTCCCATTTATTTTCCGTGGTGCGCTTGACGTTGGTGCAACCACCATTACACGCGGCATGGAAGTAGCAGCCGTTAAAGCCGTTGCTGAACTTGCGCAAGCTGAGCAGAGTGAAGTGGTGACTTCGGTTTACGGTATTGAGAACCTATCTTTTGGTCCTGAGTATTTAATTCCAAAACCCTTTGATCCACGATTAATTACAGTAATTGCGCCAGCAGTTGCTAAGGCGGCGATGGATGATGGCGTTGCATCTCGTCCAATTAAAGATTTCGATGCCTATCGCAATCAGTTGCAGCAATTTGTTTATCACTCTGGTACTTTGATGAAGCCCCTCTTCAGTATTGCAAAGAGGGTGCCTGCAAATCAGAAACGCATTGTCTTTGCTGAAGGCGAAGATGAGCGTGTATTGCGTGCAGTACAAATCATTCTTGATGAGCACTTGGCAACCCCAATCCTAATTGGACGCCCAGCGGTTATTGAGCATCGCATTGAGAAGTTTGGCTTGCGCATGAAAACGGGCGATGACTTTGAAATTGTGAACCCAGAGAATGATTCGCGCTTCCGTGATTTCTGGCAAACCTACCTGGCTCTCACTGAGCGCAAGGGAGTAACACAGTCATTTGCCAAACTAGAAGTGCGTCGTCGCAATAGCTTAATTGGTAGCTTGTTAATCCAAAAGGGTATGGCAGACGGCATGATTTCTGGCACGGTAGGCAACATCGCTACCCATCTGAAATACGTTGATGAAGTAATCGGTCCAGAACCTGGCGCCAATGTTTATGGTGCAATGTCTGGATTGATTCTTCCGGGCCGCCAGGTTTTCTTGGTTGATACCCATATCAATATTGATCCAAGCGCATGCGAATTAGCGGAGTTAACTTTAATGGCTGCTAGTGAAATGCGTAAGTTGGGATTGGTTCCAAAAGTGGCTTTACTGTCTCATTCCAATTTCGGTTCTAGCAATGCTCCTTCTGCGGTGAAGATGCGCGAAGTATTGGCCCTTCTCCAAAAAGCGGATCCAACCTTAGAGGTTGATGGCGAGATGCATGGAGACAGTGCCTTAGATGCAAGTATTCGTGAGGGTGCAGTTTCTTCATCAACATTGAAGGGTGATGCCAATCTCTTGGTGCTCCCAAATATTGATGCGGCTAACATTTCCTACAACTTGTTAAAAACTGCCGCAGGCAATGGGATTGCGATTGGGCCACTGCTGTTGGGTGTAGCTAAGCCAATTCATATTCTGACTCCAGCTGCTACGGTCCGTAGGATTGTGAATGTGACCACTTTGGCGGTAGTTGAGGCTGCTAGCAACGCAAGAGGCATTTCCTAGACCCCTATAATTTATGTAAGTTAGCAATAGCTTACATAAATTAATATTATATAAATCAATGGTTTATATAATTAGCGCTGTATTTGGGCTTGATTTGATGGCGTGTTAAGGGTAACCTAGCACCCATCATGAATAATCGCTCTGAAAACACCAATACAGCCAGTTTCGAAGAACATAGCCGCGCTGAAAGTTGGGATAGCAATGATCGACTGGAAACAGAATCGTCTGCTGCCAATGTTTATGCTCAGGGCGGTTTATCTCGTTTACAAACCTATGCAGCAAATCAAGTTTCGGGGAAAAAAGTGACAGCTTCTTGGCGTGCCGCTTTGGCCGTTCGTGATGCCGGACCACCGGCCATGTTGCGCAGCGTGCGCACTAACATCGTGCAATCTATTCGTGCTTTCCGAACACCAGATTTACAGGAAGCAGCTACTGAACTCGGTCAACATTTTATCTACGCCAATTGCACCAACGCAATGACTAAAGGTGAAGTTCTCGAGGCGATTGCTATTGCTTATTCTTTTACTAAGCAGCAAGCAAAAAACTTTGATCCTTTATTGGATGCTTTGACTACAACTACAGATAAAGCAGGTCAACAACCTGGATTTGTAGTGGTGCTCGAAGGCTTGCCTTGCACGCAAAAATTTGACAAAGAAGCTCGTGAGACCTTGTTAGATGTCTTCCGTGATGCTGTTGACTATTGGGCCGAGCGTCGCACACCCTATCGTGTGTTCTACTCTTTTGCTTAATCGCAAAACACACTGAAGTTCCTGAAATCGCTTCTATTTGAGGCGATTTTGCATTTCAGGGTTCCATACGCTGTGTACGGCCGTGATGGCCACAACACCTGCTGTTTCGGTGCGAAGCACCCGCTCCCCTAGTGAGACTATTTGATAGCCTGCAGCCTCTGCTTGTGCTTCCTCTGCAGGCGAATGACCTCCTTCAGGTCCAATCATTAAGACAATATCTTGTGGGTCACTTTCTATTAAAACTGAATACATGCTTTTAGTAGCATCTGGACTTAGCAGTAATTTCAGTGCTGGTTTTGGCTTCGCTTTTAGGTAGTCCTCAAAAGTTTGGATGGGCTCAAGCTTCGCCAGTACTGTTCTGTCACATTGCTCGCATGCGGCTTGAATGATTCCTTCCCAATGAACTAGACGCTTTTGGGCACGCTCTTGATCGCTTGAACGTGTGAGTTTGATGATGGAGCGTTCGCATTGCATTGGCGCAATAATTTGAGCGCCTGTTTCAACTGCTTTTTCAACAATCCAATCCATTTTGTCGCCACCGGCCAAACTCTGAGCCAAGGTAATGGCATAAGTGGTCTCTCGGTGGGTATCCCTGCGAATGTCGCTAAGTTGCGCTAAACCGCTTTTTCCGCTCAAAGAAAGCAGCTCCGCTATAGCAATTTGCCCATTTCCGTCAAATACTGGGAAAGACTCTCCAGTCTGAATGCGCCTGACACGCAGATGGTGGGCAACCTCTGGGGTGAGGGAGGTGGGCTTTTGGGATTCCCATGGTCCGGGAAGATAAAATTGAGGCATTACTGAAATATAGCCAATTTATTTTCTTCGAGACCACTTTTACGATGTCAAACCTTCAAATTCGCATGGCCAATGCCATTCGCGCCTTATCCATGGATGCAGTTCAGCTGGCAAACTCAGGTCACCCTGGTATGCCGATGGGAATGGCTGACATCGCTGTTGGATTATGGAATGAACATTTAAAGCACAACCCTACAGATCCACATTGGATTGATCGTGATCGTTTTGTTTTATCTAATGGTCATGGATCAATGTTGTTGTATTCACTCTTGCATCTTTCTGGCTATGACTTGCCGATTGAAGAGTTAAAAAATTTCCGTCAATTACATAGCAAAACTCCAGGACATCCTGAGTACGGAATTACGCCTGGTGTAGAAACAACTACTGGCCCACTTGGTCAAGGTATTTCTAATGCAGTCGGTATGGCACTCGCAGAGAAATTACTTGCTGAAGAATTTAATCGTCCTGGCTTCAATATTATTGATCACTACACCTATGTATTTTTAGGTGATGGTTGCTTGATGGAAGGTATTAGCCATGAAGTGTGCTCATTGGCTGGCACATTAAAACTGAATAAGTTAATTGCACTATGGGATGACAACGGCATCTCTATCGATGGCAAAGTGGTTTCTTGGTTTAATGAAGATACTCCGAAGCGTTTTGAAGCTTATGGCTGGAATGTCATTCGCGATGTCGACGGTCATGATGCCGAAGCTGTATCTAAGGCGATTACTAAAGCTAAAAAAAGCGATAAACCAACGCTGATCTGCTGTAAAACCGCTATTGGCCAGGGTTCGCCAAATATGGCTGGTAGCGATAAAGTTCATGGTTCACCATTGGGTGCCGCTGAAATTGCAGCAACTCGTGTTGCATTAAATTGGCCATATGCCCCATTTGAAATTCCGAAAGATATTTACTCTGCTTGGGATTTTAAAAAGCGCGGCCAAGCTGCTGAGCATGAGTGGAACAAAGAATTCCAGAAGTATAAAAACAAGTTCCCGGAGCTTGCTTCAGAATTGCAGCGTCGTATGAGGGGTGACTTGTCAAATGATTTTTCATCCACACTAAATGCCTATCTAAAAGCTTGCCAATCAAAAGCAGAAACTATTGCTACTCGCAAAGCAAGTCAAAATGCGATTGAAGCATTAGCACCAGCTTTGCCAGAATTTATGGGGGGCTCTGCAGACTTAACGGGTTCAAACCTGACCAATTGGTCGACCTGCAAACCTGTGCGCGGTGATCAGTGGGGTAATCATATCAATTACGGTGTGCGTGAATTTGGTATGAGCGCCATCATGAATGGAATTGCTTTGCATGGTGGATACATCCCATTTGGCGGCACTTTCTTAACTTTCTCTGATTACAGTCGCAATGCTATTCGTATGGCTGCATTGATGAAGTTGCGTAGCATTTTTGTCTTTACCCACGACTCTATTGGTCTGGGTGAAGATGGCCCCACCCACCAGTCTGTAGAGCATGTAGCTAGCTTACGCCTGATCCCAAATCTCATGGTCTGGCGTCCTTGCGATACAACTGAGAGCGCTGTTGCTTGGGGCGCAGCGCTTGAGCGCAAAAATGGCCCAAGCGCTTTAATCTTCAGTCGTCAAAATTGCCCGTTTGTTTCTCGTAATAGCCAACAAATTAAAGATATTGCTCGCGGTGGCTACGTCTTGCGTGATCCAAAGTCTGGGAAGATTGATGCAGTCATTATTGCCACTGGCTCTGAAATTGCACTAGCATTACAGACAGCAGAACGTTTAGAAAAAGAGAGCTCAGGCAAGATTGGTATTCGTGTTGTATCAATGCCTTCGACTACGGTATTTGATCAGCAAGATGCCACCTACAAAGCAAAAGTATTGCCAGCCAATATTCCACGTGTTGCCATTGAAGCGGGCGTGAGTGATTTCTGGTGGAAGTATGGCTGTGCAGCTGTTCATGGCGTGGATACCTTCGGTGAGTCTGCGCCTGCTGGGCAGCTGTATGAATACTTTGGTTTAACGGTCGACCAAATTGCAAAGACTGTTAAGCAATGCATCGCTCAGAAGTGATAAGTCATTCGAATGCGAAATAAATTCAATATTAGTAAGGGGAAATAAATGACAATTCGTGTCGCAATTAATGGTTATGGACGTATTGGCCGCATGGTATTGCGTGCCTTGTATGAAGATCAAGTCAATGGCAAGCCACGCCGTGATATCAAGATCGTCGCGATTAATGCAATGGGCGATATTGCTATCAATGCCCATCTAACCCAATATGACTCTGCCCACGGGCGTTTCCCTGCAGAAGTCTCTGTGGATGGCGATTGCATGGTTGTTAATGGCGACCGTATCAAAATGTTTAGCACACGCAATCCAGCGGAAACTCCTTGGGGCGAGCTTGGCGTGGATTTGGTTTTAGAGTGCACTGGCAAGTTCACCTCTAAAGAAAAAGCGATGATTCATATTCAACAGGGTGCCAAGAAGGTATTGATTTCTGCCCCGGGTGAAAAAGATGTAGATGCAACGATTGTTTATGGCGTGAACCAAAATGTTCTTAAGCCAACTGATGTAGTTGTTTCTAACGCAAGTTGCACCACAAACTGTTTGGCGCCACTGGTCAAGCCACTGCTGGAAAAAATTGGTATTGAGTCTGGATTAATGACAACCATCCATGCATTTACTAATGACCAAGTATTGACTGATGTGTATCACAAGGATATGCGTCGTGCACGTTCCGCTGTAACCAGCATGATTCCGACAAAGACTGGAGCAGCAAAAGCTGTTGGACTAGTTTTGCCAGCATTGGCGGGACGCTTTGATGGTTTCGCTATGCGCGTTCCAGTAATCAATGTTTCTGTAGTTGACCTCACATTTGCAGCTAGCCGTGAAACTAGTGTTGATGAAGTAAATTCGATTCTGAAGACCGCCAGTGAGGGCGAGCTTAAAGGTATCTTGGGCTTTAACACTCTACCTTTGGTTTCGATCGACTTTAACCATGATCCACGTCCAAGTATTTATGACGCGTCCCAAACTCGTGTTTCTGCTGACGGTAAATTGGTCAAGGTATTGGCTTGGTATGACAACGAATGGGGTTATTCGGTCCAGATGCTCAATGCAGCCGAAGCATTAATGGCGGTAAAGTGATTAAAAGTCGCTAACTGTTGTTAAAAAACAGTAAAAAACAAAAAAGACCTCAAATTAAGGTCTTTTTTCTTGTCTGGAGCCCTAAAAGGTGGCTTAAAAGCTTAGAAAAGCGCTTATTTTTGCTTATTTCGGCAGTTTTTCTTCTGACAATGCCCATACATGGCCAAAGAGTGCTCTTGGAGCTTAAATCCAAGGTTTTTAGCAATATCGCGCTGACGCTTCTCGATAGCCTCATCCACAAACTCCTCGACATGCCCACAGTCTAAGCAAACCAAGTGGTCATGGTGGCGACCTTCGTTGAGCTCGTAGATAGCACGGCTATCACCCTTGCTGGACTCAAAATGACTACGCAGCAAAAGGCCTGCCTGCTCAAACTGGGTGAGCACCCTGTAAACAGTAGCCAGGCCGATTTCTTGATCATCCTTGGCAAGAGCCATAAAGACGTCTTCAGCGCTAAAGTGGGTACCTCCATTTTGATGAAAAAAATCAAGGATTTTCATACGCGGACCGGTGGCTTTTAGGCCAATATCGCGCAAATTTTCAGGAGTGGGGTTTTGGTTCGTATTCATGGCTTTGCGAGCTAAAATCAATGTCTTAATGATACGGCCAGCCATGCAAAATTGCCTTGAACTTTTTAGTCGCTTTTTGAACCCGCTTTTGAGGGGTATTTGTACATTCTCCCGTGGGGGATTACTGGCAGTTGCTTTAATTAGCCTACTTGGAGTTGCTGGGTGCTCTACTGCAGTTGATGAAACTCAGCGCGCCTGGATGAACAAAATCTTCCAGCCATATGTTCCCGACATTGTTCAGGGAAACTTTATCTCCAGTGAGCAATACGCCAAATTGCAGTTAGGGATGACACGTGAACAAGTTCGTCAAATATTAGGTACCCCATTGCTAGCAAGTTACTTCCATGCCAATCGTTGGGATTATGTATTTGAATTTAAACGTGCTGGCCAACGTGTAGGCAAAGAGCGTCATGTCACAGTATTTTTTGACGGCGATAAAGTGGTGAAGTTTGAGGGCGATGCTTTGCCGACAGATGTCGAGTTGGTTGCCGAGATTGATAATTACGCTAAAACAAAACGTTCATTTTGGGATGTGATGACTGGCTCAAACAAGCCGCCAGTCACACCACCTTTGCAGCAACCCGAATTAATGGTGCCAAGTCCAACGGATAACTTATCTAAGGGCGCCGCTGTTCCGCCGGTTCCCGCTGCAAGTACAGGCTCCTTCTGGGACTACTTTACTTTTTCAAAGTCGGCAGATGGTCAGGTGGTGCAGCCCGAACCTTTGGGGCCTGGCGCCATCAATGCTGCGCCGGCAACTGAAAAAAAGCAGTAGAAATTTTTGTCAGCAATGACCTAAGGTCTGGCATTGCTAGTAACTTTTAATAAGAAGCGAAGAAACACATGATGAAGATTGCAATTGCTGGAGCAACTGGGCGTATGGGTAAGATGTTGATTGAGGCAGTCCTCAATACATCAGATGCTCAGCTCGTTGGTGCACTTGAACATACATCTTGCCCGCAACTGGGTGAAGATGCTGGATCATTCTTGGGTAAGAAGACGGGCGTGCAAATTTCATCAGATGTGGCTGCTGTATTGGCAAATGCTGAGTTTCTGATTGACTTCACAAGACCAGAGGGCACCATGGCACATTTAGCTATGGCTGAAAAAACGGGCACCAAGATGATTATTGGTACCACTGGCTTAAGCGCAGACCAAATCACTAATCTGAAAAAAGCTTCTTCAAAATTAGCGATTGTGTTTGCACCCAATATGAGCGTGGGCGTTAATGCCACATTCAAATTGCTGGAGATTGCAGCCAAAATGCTTAATCAAGGATATGACATTGAAATTATTGAAGCCCACCATCGTCATAAGGTAGATGCGCCATCTGGTACTGCTTTGAAAATGGGTGAAGTCATAGCCGATGCTCTTGGTGAGAGGCTAGATGACGTTGCTGTGTATGCACGCGAAGGTCATACTGGCGAGCGTAAAGAAGGGTCTATAGGTTTTGCGACTATTCGCGGCGGCGATATTGTAGGCGACCACACTGTGCTCTTTGCTGGAGATGGTGAGCGCATTGAAATTAGTCATAAATCTTCAAGCCGCCAGTCTTATGCTCAGGGATCTTTACGCGCAGCTCGCTTCTTACAAACCCAAAGCTCAGGGCTTTATGACATGCAAGATGTTCTTGGCTTGCGCAAATAAATATATTAATAAAAGTTAAATCAGAAAAGAGTTGTTTTGAATGAGTAAGGATTACGACTACCGCAGTATTGAAGCGGCAGCGCAAGCTGATTGGGAAAGTGCGCAAGTCTATCAAGTTGCTGAAAACGCAGTGGGCGCAGACGGCAAGAAAAAACCAAAGTATTACGCTTGCTCAATGTTGCCTTACCCATCGGGTAAGTTACATATGGGTCACGTACGCAACTACACCATCAATGATGTGATGGCTCGACAGCTCCGCATGCAGGGCTATAACGTTTTGATGCCAATGGGCTGGGATGCTTTCGGTATGCCCGCTGAAAATGCGGCGATTCAGAATAAAGTACCGCCAGCCAAATGGACCTACGACAATATTGCTTATATGAAAAAGCAGATGGCGGCGATGGGTTTGGCAATTGATTGGTCAAGAGAAGTGGCGACTTGCAGCCCTGATTATTACCGTTGGAACCAATGGCTTTTTCTGAAGATGCTCGAAAAAGGCATTGCTTATCGCAAGACTCAAGTAGTGAACTGGGACCCAATCGATCAAACGGTTTTAGCAAATGAGCAAGTGATTGATGGTCGTGGATGGCGTTCAGGTGCCTTAGTTGAAAAGCGTGAGATACCAGGCTACTACTTCAACATCACTGCCTATGCAGAGCAATTGCTCTCTGGTTTAGATGGCTTAGGTTGGCCAGAGCGTGTCAAAACCATGCAACACAATTGGATTGGTAAAAGTCGGGGTGTCCGCTTTGCCTTTAAGCATGAGATTGCTGATGCGCACGGCAACTTTATTCAGGATGGTTTGTTATATGTATTTACGACCCGTGCTGACACCATTATGGGCGTTACTTTCTGTGCGGTTGCCGCAGAGCATCCTTTGGCTGCTAAAGCTGCAGAAAATAATGCAGCCTTGGCCGCTTTTATCGAGAAGTGCAAAACCGGTAGCGTGATTGAAGCGGACTTAGCTACTCAAGAAAAAGAGGGCATGTTTACTGGTTTGTATGTCATTCATCCATTGACGAATGAGTCGGTGCCAGTTTGGGTCGGCAATTATGTTCTGATGTCATACGGTGATGGCGCTGTGATGGGTGTGCCCGCCCATGATGAGAGAGATTTTGCTTTCGCTCTTAAATATGACCTTTCAATCAAACAAGTGATTGCACTTAAAGGTGAATCGCCGATGTTTAATGCGACGCATTGGCAAGATTGGTACGCTCAAAAAGAAGACGTTGTTTGTTTCAATAGTGGCAAATACGATGGGCTCTCGCATGAGGAAGCCGTGAGTGCTGTTGCTCAAGATTTAGAGAAGATGGGTATCGGAGAAATCAAGACGACCTATCGTTTGCGCGACTGGGGTATTTCACGTCAGCGCTATTGGGGTACGCCGATTCCGATCATTCATTGTGGCGATGAGGCTCATCCTGGTTGCGGCGCAATTCCGGTACCTGAGACAGACTTGCCAGTAGTGTTGCCAGAAGACTGCGTGCCAGATGGGAGTGGCAATCCTTTAAATAAGCGTGCCGACTTTTTAAATGTGAAGTGTCCGAAGTGTGGCAAGCCCGCACGACGTGAGACTGACACGATGGATACCTTTGTAGATTCTTCTTGGTATTTCATGCGCTACACCGGTCCTGATGCGAAGACGATGGTTGATAAGCGCAATGAATATTGGATGCCAATGGATCAATATATTGGCGGCATTGAGCATGCAATCTTGCATTTGCTATATGCGCGTTTTTGGACCAAGGTCATGCGTGATCTAAATCTGATTTCGTTTGATGAACCATTTCAGAATCTATTGACACAAGGAATGGTTCTCAATGAGACCTATTACTCAGAAGAAGCTTCGGGGAAGAAAACTTGGCTTAATCCTTTAGATGTTGAGTTAGACCTTGATGAAAAAGGTCGCCCACAAGGTGCAAAGTTAAAGGGCGATTCCTCTGGTACACCAGTCATTATTGGTGGCGTTGAGAAGATGTCAAAGAGTAAGAACAATGGCGTAGATCCACAGGCTCTGATTGATCAATACGGCGCTGATACCGCTCGTTTATTTGTGATGTTTGCAGCCCCGCCAGAGCAGCAGTTGGAATGGTCTGGTGCTGGCGTAGACGGCGCCTCTCGCTTTTTGCGTCGCGTATGGATGTATTCAAGTGGTCAGGCAAATGCTGTTCGCGAGGCGCCAGATGTTATCCCGAGTAATTTGAACGATGCCGAGAAAGAGTTGCGTCGTGAAGTGCATTCCATTTTGAAGCAAGCTAATTTTGACTATCAACGTCGTCAGTACAATACGGTTGTGTCTGCAGCTATGAAGATGCTGAATGTTCTTGAACCAATCAAATTAGATCAAGGTACTACGATTAGTGCGACAGTTTTACGCGAGTGCCTCAGCATCTTATTACGTGTACTTTACCCGGTTGTACCGCACCTCACTCATGTGCTCTGGAAAGATATGGGATATGCCAAGACCTTTGGCTCCTTATTAGATGCACCATGGCCTTCTATTGATGAAGCCGCGCTGATTCAAACTGAAATTACCTTGATGTTGCAAGTCAATGGCAAATTGCGGGGAGATATTAAAGTGCCGGCAGAGGCTAACAAAGAGCAAATTGAAGCTTTGGCATTAAAGAGTGAGCCTGCATTGAAGGCGCTTAATGGTGGCGCACCCAAAAAGGTAATCGTGGTCCCCAGTCGTTTGGTTAATATCGTTGTATAGCTACAAAATTATTCGAGAATCTAAGGATATGAGCGCAAACCTATTTAGACGTGCAATGCTTGGCTTAATTGTCAGCGCGCCAGTAAGCGGTTTGATTGCTTGCGGCTACCGCTTGCGCGGCATGGTGGATTTGCCCTATAAAGCAATTGCCATTACCGGGAACCCTTCACCACCATTGCGTGCTGATATTCAAACGGCTATTTTGCAGAGTACGGATGTAAAAATTGCAATTAATCCTAAGGACGCTGATTTAATCTTAGAAATTACAAACGATCTTAGCGGGCGCGAGATTTTGGCATACAACTCTGCTGGCCAAGTTTCTGCATATCGTTTGAATATTCGTGTGGGCTTTCGTGCTTATGACGTTGCAGGAGCAGAAGTTATCCCTGATAGTGAAATCTATATGACTCGCGATATGGACTTCTCCAACACAACCGTGTTGGCAACAGATGTTCAGCAACAGCAATTTCTGTCTTTGATGCGTAAGGATCTGGCGATTCAAATATTACGCCGCGTTTCTGCTGCAGCCAAAGCACCTCGAACTAAATCCTTCTAAAGATAGATAAAGACTCGCATGGTCAAAGTTGATGCCCTGCAAGTGCACCTCAAATCCTTGAGTTCTGGAGGTGCAATGCTTCCCCTCTATGTCTTTAGTGGTGACGAGCCATTGTTGATGATGGAGGCGATGGATCAATTACGTATTGCTGCTAAGAAGCTTGGTTTTACTGAGCGCGAGGTCATGTTGCAAGAACCCGGATTTGATTGGAGTGCTCTGATGAGTGCCGGTCAAACAATGTCTTTGTTTGGGGATAAGCGTTGGGTGGAGTTGCGGATCCCCACTGGCAAGCCTGGGCGTGATGGGGCGGACGCTTTAAAACAATTTGCCACTCAAATCGAATCACAACCAAGTTCTCCTGATGGTCCCGACACTGTGGTGTGTATCGTGCTACCAAGATTAGATGCGAAAACTAAGGCTTCTGCTTGGTTTAGTGCTTTAGACGATGCGGGCATGGCAATTCAGGTTGATTCTTTAGATCGTAGTCATTTGCCTAGATGGATTGCTGGTCGACTGAGGATGCAGGGGCAAGAAGTTGAGGGTGAACCTGAAGGTCAACGTGCACTAGAGTTCATCGCTGACCAGGTGGAGGGAAACCTCATTGCTGCTCATCAAGAAATTCTGAAGTTAGGTTTGCTTTATCCCACAGGCGTTTTAACTGAAGAGCAGATACGGTCGTCAATCTTAAAAGTGGCTCGTTATAACGTATTTGAATTAACTGAAGCGATGCTTGCGGGCGATTTACCTCGGCTTAATCGGATGTTGGATGGCCTAAAAGGCGAAGGTGAGCCTTTGGTTTTGATTCTATGGAGCGTGACTGAAGAGCTTAGGCTACTATCTAAACTAAAGGTAGCTAGCGATGCTGGGGAGTCTGTGCAGCAACTGATGCGGGCGAATCGAATCTGGGGCAATAAAGAGCGTTTATATCCAGCCGCATTAAGAAGAGTGCAGCCGCTGAAGTTACGTAGGGCGATGCAGGTTGCGGCAGGCCTTGATCGACAAGTTAAAGGGCTTTCTGCAGCAGAATTACCAGGTGATCCTTGGGATGGCCTGCGTTTAGTTGGAAATTTATTGCGGTAATGGAAGAGTAGAAGAATAGTTAGACGGTTATTTAGAGAACAAAGTAAATGAGCGTAGAGATTAAAGACATGATGCAAGACATTGGTAAGCGAGCACGCAGTGCATCGCGTGCTATGGCTCGAGCATCTAGTGAGCAAAAGAACCAAGCTTTATTGCATATTGCAAATTTAGTGCGTCAAAAAGCAGGCGAGATTCAAAAGGTGAATCAAGTCGATGTCGAGCGTGCTAAAACCAATGGACAGGATCCTGCATTTATTGATCGCCTTGCAATGACCGCGAAGACTATCGAAACCATGGCATTAGGTTTAGAACAGATTGTTTCTTTAGAAGATCCTATTGGAAAAACGACCTCCTTGAAAAAGCAGGCCTCGGGTATTGAGCTCGGTCAGATGCGTGTTCCATTGGGTGTCATTGGCATCATTTATGAGTCACGGCCAAATGTCACAATTGATGCAGCAGCCTTGTGTTTAAAGTCTGGTAACGCGGTAATCTTGCGTGGCGGATCTGAGGCGATTGATTCTAATACCCTCTTGGCTCAGATTATTCAAGACGGTCTTGCAGCTGCTGGTTTGCCTAAAGATGCAGTGCAGGTTGTGACAACGACGGATCGCAGTGCCGTCGGCGAAATGATCACGATGACCGAATATATTGATGTGATTGTCCCACGTGGTGGCAAGAGCCTCATTGCTCGTCTGATGGCGGAGGCCCGTGTCCCTATGATTAAGCATTTGGACGGCATTTGTCATACCTATATAGATGCGGATGCTGACTTAGCGATGGCTATCAAGGTTTGCGATAACGCCAAGACACAGCGCTACGCACCTTGTAATGCAATGGAAACCCTTTTAGTTAATCAAGCGATTGCCTCTAAGGTTTTGCCACAGCTTTGCAAGATTTATCAAGATAAGGGTGTTGAGTTACGCGTAGATGCTTTAACACGATCAACACTCGAGGCTAGTGGATTTAAAAATTTGGTAGATGCTACAGAAGAAGATTGGCAGACAGAGTACTTGGCTCCAATTTTATCGATTAAGACGGTCGCTGATATTGATGAGGCGATGAATCATATCGAGCGCTACGGCAGTAAGCATACTGATGCCATCATCACGAATAACAAAGCACAAGCAGATCGTTTTTTACGAGAAGTGGATAGCGCTAGTGTGATGGTGAATGCCAGCACTCGTTTTGCCGATGGCTTTGAATACGGCTTAGGTGCTGAAATTGGTATTTCGAATGATAAGCTTCATGCTCGTGGCCCTGTTGGCTTGGAAGGCTTAACCTCACTGAAATATATCGTCATGGGTCATGGCGAGATCCGTAATTAGTTGAATTAAATAAACCATGATGAATGCTTACCTCTGGGTTAAAACCTTTCATATTGTGCTGATCACCTCTTGGTTTGCTGGTTTGTTTTATCTTCCGCGAATTTATGTGAATCTGGCGGATGAGAAAAATCCAGAGGCTTATGCTCGTCTCTTGGGGATGGCTGATCGCCTCTTCCGATTTATGACCATATTGGCCGTGCCAGCAGTCTTGTTGGGCTTAATACTTTGGCTAGTTTTTGGAATTGGTGCTGGCGAGGTATGGATGCACGCCAAATTATTTTTCGTGATTCTAGTTATTGGTTATCACCATGCCTGCTTTACTTTATTAAAGAAGTTTCGCGCTGGTATCAATACTAAGTCTGGTGTTTGGTATCGCTGGTTTAATGAAGCCCCAGTCATCTTATTATTGGCAGTTGTGGCATTAGTAATTTTTAAGCCATAAGCACGAAATAACTATTCTGAATTTCTTTATTTGTCTTTCCCTTATTTGAGACTGTTAGCCCCATGAGATTTTTTGTTGTTTGCCCAGGCGGTTTAGAAGTTCCGCTTGCACAGGAGCTCGCAGAGATTGCCAAGCGTCCCGATTCCAAAGCATTAGGCGCATGGGTGATTGATCCAACCCCGACCAGTCCTACTGGTGGTATCGGGCTTGCCGGACCACTCTCTGCCGCAATGGCTTTAAATCTCCACTCCAGAATTGCCAGCCGCGTGTTGTTGCAAATGGCGCAAGCCCCATACAGGCAGGAAGATGATCTCTATAAGTTAGCCAGCGGTTTAGCTTGGGAGGATTGGTTTACCTCTAAGCAAACATTACGGGTGGATGTAACGGCACATCGTTCGCCTTTAAAGAGTCTCAATTTTGCAACTCTGAAGATTAAAGACGCCATTGTGGATCGCTTACGTGATGTCACAGGGGATCGTCCGAATATTGATACTGCATTTCCGGATATTCGGGTTCAGGCGCATTTAACGGCAACGCAAGTTACTATTTATTTAGATACATCTGGTGAGGCTTTATTTAAACGCGGTTGGCGAGATGAAAAGGGTGATGCCCCTTTAAAAGAAAATTTAGCCGCTGGTATTCTGTCCATTACAGGCTGGAAGCCGGGGCAGACTTTATTTGATCCCATGTGCGGTAGCGGTACCTTCTTGATTGAGGCTGCGCAAATGGCTTTAGCTATCCCGCCTGGCGGGATACGGGCAGGAATGTATGGCGATGACGCGAAGCCGAGTAGATTAGCTTACCGCCCATTAATGACATCGGCCCATGGTTTTGGTTTTCAGAGACTAAAACCTTTTAATGAAGCTGCTGAACAAAAGCATTGGGCTGGTTTAAAAGAATCGTCTCTTAATGAAATTTTAGAGAAACGTAAGCAAAATCCTCATGCTGAATCTCTGGGTATTAGCGGAAGTGATATTAATGAAAAGTTGGTTGCTATGTTCAGGGGTAATTGGCAGCGAGCTCAATTGCCAGATCAACCGATTGTGCGCCAGATTGATGCCATGGCAAGTAAGCCGCCAACCAATAACAAAGGAGGCGTCATGCTATTGAACCCTCCTTATGGAGAGCGTTTGGTTATCAAAGGGGGCAGAGGTCAGGAAAAAGATGGGCGTGATGCTAGTTATGAAACTGCAGAACCTGAAAATCGTTTTGAACTCAATCTAGAAACGGGGCGTCAAAGCGCTAAGCGTTCAAGCCGTGAATCTCTCAAGAAGCTTCAAGCCCAGGAAGAGCAAGACCCGAAGTTTGTTGAGTTCTTGCGCCAGTTCGGACAACACCTCAAAGATGCATTTAGTGGATGGAATGTGTTTGTGTTGACTGCAGATATGGCCTTGCCAGGTCAATTGCGGATTAAAGAGTCAAAGCGGACACCTTTGTTTAATGGTCCACTGGAGTGTCGCTTATTTAAGTTTGAGATGCATGCAAAGCGGCCTGCATCCACAGAATCAGAAGATTGATTAGCGCTTTAAAATAGAAATGCGAGATACGGTGATCCGTAAGAAGAGTGGAGAATAAGACGATGGAATTTAAAACCTATATGTGTTTGATTTGCGGTTGGGTTTATGACGAAGCCGCTGGTTTGCCTGACGAAGGAATTGCTCCTGGAACTCTTTGGAAGGATGTGCCGATGAATTGGACCTGCCCAGAGTGCGGAGCGCGTAAAGACGATTTTGAAATGATGGCGATTTAATCGCCAAGCAATCCCTAGATATAGACAAAAAACGATTGAGGTAAAAGTGAGTCAAAACGATGTTTTATTTGTGCGGGCACAAAAGAGCATTCCAGGCGGAGTGAACTCTCCTGTACGCGCATTTCGTCAGGTTGGTGGCACACCTCGTTTTGTCACCAAAGCTAAAGGCCCTTATTTTTGGGATGCTGACAATAAGCGTTATATTGATTTAATTATGTCTTGGGGGCCCATGATCGTTGGTCATGCAAATCCCGAAGTAGTTGAAGCAGTCCAAAAAGCTGCTGAAACTAGCTTTAGTTATGGCGCGCCTACCGAAGGTGAAATTGAGTTAGCAGAGCGTATTTGTGCTTTGATGCCAAGCGTTGAGCAAGTACGTATGGTTTCTAGCGGTACAGAGGCAACGATGAGTGCCTTGCGCCTAGCGCGTGGTTACACCGGTCGAGACTTGATCATTAAATTCGAAGGTTGTTATCACGGCCACGCTGACAGCCTTTTGGTTAAAGCAGGCTCGGGTTTACTAACCTTTGCAGACTCCACGCAAAATGCGCCATCGTCTGGTGGTGTGCCTCAGGATTTGGTGAAGCATACTCTAGTTCTGCCCTATAACGATGTTGATGCAATCGAAGAGGTATTTAAAAAGCAGGGCGATCAAATTGCTGCAGTCATCATTGAACCGATTGCTGGCAATATGAATTTGATTCAGCCTTCAAAAGAATTTTTGGGGGCTATTCGCAATCTCACAAGTAAGCATGGCAGCGTTTTGATTTACGACGAAGTCATGACTGGTTTTAGGGTTGCGCTTGGTGGTGCCCAATCATTGCAAGGCATTGTTCCCGATTTAACTTGTCTTGGAAAAGTCATGGGTGGAGGCATGCCAATGGCAGCCTTTGGTGGCAAAAAGGAAATCATGTCTAAGTTGGCGCCCTTAGGAAATGTCTATCAAGCAGGCACCTTATCTGGTAATCCAGTTGCTGTTGCTGCTGGCCTGAAGACTCTTGAGATTATTTCAAGAGAAGGTTTCTATGAATGCTTAACAGGGCAAACAGAGAAGTTGATGAAGGGCTTAAAGCAGTCTGCAGACAAAGCCAATATCCCATTTGCAGTTGATAGTGTTGGCGGAATGTTTGGTTTCTATTTTGCAAATACGGTACCAAGCTCATATGCGGCTGTGACGAAAACTGATATTGAGGCTTTTAAGAGGTTCTTCCATTTAATGCTGGATGAAGGTGTTTACCTAGCGCCATCAGCCTACGAGGCCGGCTTCACATCTATCGCTCATGACAATGCTGTGTTGGATGCGATTATTGCCGCAGCTGATAAGTCATTTCAGAAGCTGAAATAAAACAATTTTCTTAATTACATTCTTAGCGGATGGTCATAGCCATCTACTTGAATAATCTCAGACTTCTTCAAGTCTTTGTTGGTGTCTGAAATCTGCATAGCGGTAAGTTTTCCTCCCCACACGCAGCCAGTATCTAGTCCTACAACGTTGTGCTGACGCAGTAAGCCCAGAGTGGACCAGTGGCCAAAGTAAATCAAGGTATCTCGGGTTTTCCTTTTGGGAACTTTGAACCAGGGGATATAGCCTTTTGGACCATTTTCTAGACCTTCTTTGCTTTCAAACTCCATTTGTCCGCCTGGGGTGCAAAAGCGCATTCTGGTCAATGCATTGGTAATGACTCGTAGGCGCTCGTAGCCTTTTAGGGAGTTACTCCATTTATTGGGCGTATTGCCATACATATTTCCCAGAAACTCTTTATAGGATTTGCTACGTAAAGCCTTCTCCACTTCTTGCGCACATTCGATCGCTTGCTGTAAATCCCATTGTGGGAGAACACCAGCATGCACGGCCAGTAGTTTTCCATTGCTGAGCGCCATAGGGCGCTTGCGTACCCAATTAATGAGCTCTCTGCGGTCTGGTGCTTTGAGAATTACTTCCACTGTATCAAGGCTTTTGGTTTTGCGAATTCCAGCATCAATTGCCAGAAGGTGAAGATCGTGATTGCCCAGAATGCATTCAGCTCGACCGGATTCTTGAAGTTTTTTGAGTTGACGCAACGCGCTAAGTGAGTTGGGACCGCGATTGACTAAGTCACCCAAAAAAATCATTTTCGACTGTTTGGGAAGCTTCTTAACGAGGGCTTTGAGTGATGGTGCACATCCTTGAACGTCACCAACAGCATAGATCTTGCTCATGCCCTATCTTAAAGCGGATTGATAAGTTATTAGTAGTCTTAGCCGACTTTTTTAACAACGCTATAACGTACTAAGGTCTTCTTGCGTGCCTCGTCGTGATCGACTACAGGTAGCGGATAGTCTCGCCCCAGTACGATGCCTGCAGCCTCAAGCTCAATATGACCTACTTTCCATGGGGCATGAATCGATTTCTTAGAAAGTTTTTCCAATTGCGGCAAGTAACGGCGTATAAATTTTCCTTCTGGGTCAAATTTTTCTGATTGAGTAATGGGGTTAAAGATCCGGAAGTAGGGTTGGGCATCGCAACCTGAAGAAGACGCCCATTGCCAGCCGCCATTATTGGATGAGAGCTCAAAGTCATTGAGATGTTCTGCAAAATAGGCTTCACCCCAACGCCAATCAATTCCTAAGTCTTTCGTCAAAAAGCTCGCCACTACCATGCGCAGGCGATTGTGCATATAACCACTTTGATTAAGTTGATGCATTGCTGCATCAACTAATGGGTAGCCAGTTTTACCTTCGCACCATGCCTTAAATAATTTTTTAGCATGAACACCTTCTTCCCAAACAATATTGTCATAGTCTGGTTTGAATGAGGCACCATCCACTAAGCGTGGATGATTGGCCAGAATCATGAAATAAAAATCCCGCCAAATGAGCTCACTCAGCCAAATGGTAGCGCCCATGCTGCCTGCCAACATTCTGCGATGGGCCTCGCGTACTAGGCCCCGAATCGAAAGCATGCCAAAGCGAAGATGGGTAGATAGATAGCTCACACCTTTGATAGCTGGGAAATCCCTGCCGATTTGATAGTGATCAATACGGGACAGAAAGTCTTCTAAAAAGGCCTGTCCTCCCGCTGATCCTGGCGGTAAGTAGGCTTCAATACCGGTGGGACAAAAGCCCATAGACTCAAGCGATGGAAATGGCAGATCTAATTTTTTGGGAATTGAGGCTAGTTGTCCTGGTTTAGGATTGCACTCGTAGAAAGCAAGATCTTTTTCTTGAAGTGTCTTTAGCCAATTATTTTTATAAGGCGTGAAGATGGAAAAGACGGTATTGGAGTTAGTGAGAATTTCTTTCTTCTCAAAAATTACCTGGTCCTTGAAGCTTTCGAATTGAATACCAAGTTTTTCTAATGAGGTTTGAACAATTTCATCTCTAGCAATCGCAGAGGGTTCATAGTCGTGGTTAGTGAAAACGGTTTCAACACCGAGTGCTTTAGCGATTTCTGGAATGCATTCGGTGGGCTTACCAAAGCGCGCAATCAGGCCTCCGCCCAGTTGCTTGAGTTCATCATCAATCTGCATTAGCCCTTGCCAAATGAAATCGACTCGACGGTCATGTTTTAAGCCTTTTGAATCAAGCTCGCCTTGTTTCAGGGGTGTCAGAATGTCGGTGTCAAATATGAAAGCTACCCAGATCTGCTCACTTTCTTTAAGAGCGTGATGAAGTGCCGCATTGTCATAAAGGCGGAGGTCGCGGCGGAGCCAAACTAGAGCTTTTTGCATAGCCCCTATATTAGGGCTAATTGGCAGAATTTGTTGAGGGAAGCCCCGCCCAAAAGGGTTAAGATCATTACTAATGATGGATACGATCTTTTTTATTCTTTCGAAAGCAGTGCAGTTCTTTATAGAGCCACTTAATTGGGTTATTGTTTTTATTGTCCTGAGCTTGTTATTTCTGTCGCTCAGAAAGCCCGATTTATGCAGGCGCTTTTTACTCCTTGCTTTACTTGATATGCTCGTAGTGGGGTGGTTGCCCACTTCCGAATTAGGTCTCAGAGGTCTTGAGGATGCAATTCCTAAAACATCCTTAGCAAATCTCTCCGAAGGCGATATCGGCGGAATCATCATATTGGGTGGCGCGATCGAGGGTGGTCAAATATCCGTGGATCGTGGAGAAATCTCAATTTATTCATCTGCCGAAAGGGTGACGAAAGCTTTTGAGTTAATTCGTATATATCCCGATTTACCGTATATTTTTAGTGGGTACTCAGGCCGCATCAATCCTAAGGGATTATCTGAAGCAGATGCATTTAAGCAATTGATTGCGGAGCAGGGCTTGAGCGAAAAGATGGCCCATTACGAAAATCAGTCTCGCAATACCTATGAGAATGTTCGGTATATGAAGCCAATGATTCAGGAATTCGGGCTAAAGAATGAGACTGGAGGTTCAAAACCTTGGCTTTTGATTACCTCAGCCAGCCATATGTATCGCTCAGCGAAAATATTTGAAAAACAAGGTATTGCTGTTATTCCAATACCCGTTGATTATCAGACTGCAAACCACCTCAATTGGACCTCATTTGACCTAGAGGACGGCATTCAAAACTGGAATAAATTAGTTCATGAGGTAGTCGGTATTCTTGCTTATTGGATTACTGGAAAAATCTAGATATTCGGTAAAATAGTTACATGACTTCGGCCAATCAAGCCCCCCATAATTCAGATCCAGGGTCTTTAATCTCCTATTCAGCCGATCATTTAGCAAATCAGTTCCTCATCGCCATGCCAGGCATGGTTGATCCAAATTTTGCAAACTCTGTTATCTATTTGTTTGAGCATAACGAGCGAGGGGCAATGGGTTTGGTGGTCAATAAGCCTACTGAGGTTGATTTAGTTACTCTTTTTGAAAAGATTGAACTCAAGCTCGAAATTGCTCCTTTGCTAGAGCAACCTGTTTATTTTGGTGGGCCCGTTCAGGTTGAACGTGGGTTTGTCCTTCATGAATCAAATCCTCATCTTTCCTATAGTTCATCCTTAATTATTCCCGGCGGTCTTACGATGACTACCTCTAAAGATATTCTTGAGGCTGTAGCTATTGGCAATGGCCCTAGAAAATTCTTGATGACCCTTGGTTACGCGGGTTGGGGCGCTGGTCAACTTGAAGAGGAAATTACTCTCAATGGCTGGATGAATGTTCCTCTCGCGCGCGATCAAATGATGGAGATTATTTTTAATACCCCATCAAGTCAGCGTTATGAAAAGACAATGAGTCATCTTGGCTTTGATTTGTCATCTCTCTCTGGTGAAGCAGGGCACGCCTAATATGAGCGCACTCACTGTAATGGCTTTTGATTACGGTACACGTCGCGTTGGTATTGCAGTAGGTAATTCAGTAACGCAAGCGGGGCAAGCATTAAAGACAATTGCCGCCCCTAATATTGATGTGCTTTTCCAGGAAATCCAGATTCTTGTAGATGAGTGGCAACCCAATCAACTTGTGGTGGGTCGTCCAGTTCATCCTGATGGTGAAGAACATGAAATGACTGCCAAGGCAACCCGATTTGGGAATCAATTGCGTGGAAGGCTAAATTTACCTGTTACCTGGGTCGACGAGCGCTTTACATCTGCTATTTTGGAGGCGGACCCTAAGTTGCGGGACAATCTAGATGCGCATTCTGCAGCTTTAATTTTGGAGCAGTATTTTGCAGAACGGCCGCCGGCTTAAATGGAATCGAATCGAGAAGTGTTGGAATACAAATGAACGCTGAATTGTTATACGGAAAACTAGTTGATGCATTGCGCAATAGAGCGCAGGAAGGTTCTTTTGAGCTTGCCGGTTTAGCAATGGGCGGTGCCTGGATTGCAGAGCGTTTAGCTAAAGATTTGAGCTTACCTCATTATGGCGTGATTAATGTCGCTTTTCATCGAGATGACTACGCTGAAAAAGGCATGACTGCTCTGCGAACTGCGAGCACCATGACAACATATTTACCTTTTGATGTGAATGGCGCCAACATAATTTTGATTGATGATGTTTTGCTTACTGGTAGAACAGTACGAGCAGCCCTGAATGAACTTTTTGATTTTGGTCGCCCTGCATTAGTTGAGTTGATGGTTCTTGCGGACCGTGGCAATCGTGAGCTTCCCATAGGTGCAAACTTTGTGGGTGAACAAGTGCATGTTTCCGACAACCAAATTTTAGTTTTAGAAAAGAATGAAGCGGGTAAATTTAGCTTTCAGCTTGAGGAGCGCGAATAATGGGTTCAGGGGGCAACTTAGTGAATCAATTTAATGCCGCTGGAGAGCTAACACATCTTTTGACCTTAGAGGGTTTGCCAAAAGAACAGATCCTTCATATTCTTGATACTGCTCAGCAGTTTGTGAGCGTGACCGATCCGTCCAGAGAGGTAAAGAAAGTTCCTCTATTAAGAGGCAAAAGCGTTTTCAACCTCTTTTTTGAAAACTCTACACGTACTAGAACTACTTTTGAGATTGCTGCTAAGCGCTTATCAGCTGATGTCATTAACTTAGATATCTCTACCTCTTCTACTGCTAAGGGTGAAAGCCTTCTCGATACGATTGATAACCTTGTAGCAATGCAGGCAGATATTTTTGTGGTACGCCACAGCGTATCAAAAGCCCCGATTGAAATTGCTAGTCACGTACCAGCGCATGTACACGTTGTTAATGCTGGTGATGGTAGCCATCAACATCCAACCCAAGGTTTGCTGGATATGTATACGATGCGTCACTTTAAGCAGAATTTCAAAGGCTTAAAAGTAGCAATTGTTGGCGATATTGTGCATAGTCGTGTTGCTAAATCAAATATTCATGCGCTTACCACTTTAGGCTGTGAAGACATTCGTGCAATTGGCCCCGAGAGCTTACTACCTGGCGATCTCGATATGCTGGGTGTAAAAGTCTTTCATAATATGGAAGAAGGCTTGAAAGATGTTGATGTCGTAATGACCTTACGCATTCAAAAAGAGCGCATGGAAGTAGGGCAAGTGCCAGAGGGCGATGCTTTCTTTAGGCAATATGGTTTAACAACAACACGCTTGGCACTTGCTAAATCGGATGCAATAGTAATGCACCCAGGCCCCATGAACCGGGGTGTTGAGATTGATTCTGCTGTAGCTGATGGACCTCAATCAGTGATTTTAAATCAAGTCACTTTTGGTATTGCAGTGCGCATGGCGGTAATGTCGATCGTTGCTGCTAATTAATTTAGCCTATCGGAGTCTTACGTGAGTATCTCTATTCCACGTGTAACTGAAAAAAAGCGTTGGCTGATTATTTCCCACGCTTTCAATATGGATGGCCGCGCTGCTAGTCTTACGATTACCGATAAGATCCCTTATTTTCTAGATGCTGGCGTAGAGCCAATTGTATTGAGTGCGATCACAGGCCTAAAAGATGATCGTTTTCCTCACTTTCAATACATAGCTTGGGGGCCATCAGGATTTCGATTCGATTTTCGACACTGGATTGCAAACAAGTATGGTCGCGGCTGGTTTTATAAGCTAACAACCCGAACAGTTTCAATTTTGCTTGCCCCATTGATCGCAATTGAAAAGCTTTGCTTGGGCTACTCGAGTCAATGGTCGTGGTCTCTGCCAGCTTTTTTTCATGGTTACAGGTTAATTCGTGCTGGCAAGGTGGATGTTGTGCTTTCTGTTGGTAGTGCGTGGTCCGCTCACTTAGCTGGTGTTTGGCTTAAAAAGGTAACAGGAATCGAGCTTATTTCAGAGGTTCATGATCCCTTAGTAATTCGCAAAAATCCAAACGATCAAGGCTTTAATAGGCCAAAGAATCGTGATGCTCGCTTTAGGCACTATTTAGAAAATCAACTCACACGGTTCCCAGATAAGGTCTGGTGGTTTACCGAAGGTGCCTTGCATTACGCTAAAGTACGCAACCCCAATTTAAATACCCTAAATAATGCTCATGGTTTCGTAGTGACGCCAGGTGCTCAGCCCCCTGGTAGTCTTAACAATAATCAAGCACACCAATATACGGATACATTAAATTTATGTCATTTTGGTTCGTTGGCGAATGATCGCTCCCTATCAACTATTCTTAGGGCTTTGATCCCTTTATTTCAAAAGCATCCTGAGGCGCGCGATTTAATACGAGTTCATGCTTACGGAGCACCATTAGATTCGCTAACAGTTGAGGCAATTGAAAAATTTGGATTTAGTGATGTGCTATTAGCGCATGGCCGCCTAGAGATTGACCCTCTCACTGGCAAGTCTGGTCGGCAGCGTGTGGCCGAAAAAATGCAAGAGGCCGATATATTGATATTACTGCACGGTAATGATGAGTGGTGCGCTGAATATATTCCTTCGAAGTTTTATGACTACCTATGGACGGGTAGACCTATTTGGGGAATAACCCATCGTAACCCTCAGCTTGATCAGATGCTGCTAGAGCGGGGCGCTTATTTAAGCGCTGAAGGCGATTCCGAAGGCATTGCTATGGCATTAGAGAGAATTTGGTTAGACTGGCAAGCCAAGCAATTAATTGAACCAATTTGGAAGCCGATTGGCGTAGATCAGGCAGTAAGTACTATATTGACCCATGTGCAAATTCGATAGAAATCATCACAGGAAAATCGCTTGAAAGATTTTGTTCTCTACTGTAAATCCTATGCACGAGATTTCTTGCGCCTAAAGCGGCTGCTGGAGTCTATCAATCAATTCAATTCTGATCGCTTAGATTTTTATATTTCCACCCCAAAAGCGGATAAAAATTTATTAGAGGAATCACTCGGTAAGAATGGTTACATTTGGATTGCAGATGAGGAAATTGTTGCTGCTAACCCTCACGCAGATCTAGAAAAATATAAGGCTATGCCTGGAAGCTTATCTCAGCAAATTATCAAATCAGAATTTTGGCGATTAGGTTTTTCTGAAAACTATTTATGCTTAGATTCAGATAGTTTCTTTATTCGAACCTTCTATAAGTCTGACTTCTTATCAAGCGATGGTGTACCCTATACGGTGCTGCATCAAAATAAAGAGTTGTTTCAACTTGCCGCTGATCGCGGACATGAAAAGGTTGGAAGAGATCTAAAACTAGAAGCGGAGCGTGTCAAAGCGTTATTTCATCGTAAAGGGCCAAATTTTTATTGCGCGCCAGCGCCATTTATTTGGTCGGCTAAAGTTTGGCAGTCATTAGCCGCAGAGTATCTCGAGCCTGAGGGCATTAGCTTATGGGACTTTATCAGTCCAGACCACCCAGAGACTTTAATTTATGGTGAAACGCTTCAACGGTATCGTGCCATTCCATTGATTGCAATTGAACCCTTATTTCGTACCTACCACTATGATTGGCAGTATTTCTTAATGAGGCGTTTAGGTGAAACTGAATTCAAAGTTGCTCAAAATTATTTAGGCATTATTTATCAGTCTGCTTGGGAAGCTGAGCTCAATCTTGGTCAATCGCAAAAATCCCTACCTTCACAATTGCTTAAGCGTATCAAGCGTTTTGGCCGTTACTTACAAAGCTTTATTTAATGACCCATTCTGCATCAAACCCATTGATCAGTGTTTTAATGCCAGCTTTTAATGTTGAGGACTATGTTGGACCCGCAATTGAAAGTATTCTCAATCAAACATATACCAACTTTGAGCTCATCGTCTTGGATGATGGCTCTAGCGATGGCACTGTGGGAATTATTGACGCCTATTCGGATCCGCGCTTAAAGAAAGTATTTCTCCCAGAAAACAAAGGCCTAGTGAGCGCCAGAAATGTCTTGGTGGGAATGGCACGGGGAGAATTTATTGCTTTTCTAGATTCAGATGATTTAGCGGATCCAAGGCGCCTTGAGTTGCAGTTGCAATATCTTCGATCTAATCACTTAGATCTATGTGGCACAGATCATATAGTTTTACATCAGAAGTCGGGCAAACTGAAATTCTCAAAGCAACGGCATTCGGATGCAGATATTAGGGCGATGATTACAGTGTGTAGTCCGCTGTGTAATCCATCAGTGATGGGGCGGTCAGAAGTATTGAATTTAGTACCTTATCTCCCAGGCAATGATGGTGCTGAGGATTACGTTATGTGGGTCAACCTGGCTCTAGCAGGTTGTAAGTTTGGAAATGTGCCAAAAAACTTAATCACATATCGCGTACACGACAATCAAATCAGTAAAGTGAAAAATGCTAAGGTGAATAATATTTTTGATAAACGTAGAAAGCAATATCTTAACACTCTAGGGATTAGCGATATTCTTATCCCAAGAAGGCTACCTTTGAAGGAAAGGTTAAGTTTGGCACCCCGTTTTTTATTTGCACTAAATAAAAAGATTCCAGGAATTTCTATCGGTGCCAATTATCAAATTTATTCTCGCTATCAGTTCAGGGGGAATGGTATTTGGACGCCGTTTACGCGTCTAGAGCGCGTGATTGTTGCGGCAGTTGCCTCTATTTGTGGGATGCTCACTAGTTAGACTGGTTTTAGATTCTTTGCCACTGTGGTGGCAATAGGTCATGCCAATATTTTTCGCGATCGTTCGTCCAGTGTTTCGGTGCTATCACCATAGGTGCTGGGCTATTGCTAAGCCATGCGCCCCACCAGCTCAAAGAGCTATTTGCGATCAAATGCTTTTGACAGCGGTTCATTAGAAAAAGCTCTTGTACGGGCGAACTATTTTCATTGGAGCTTTCAATAAAGCAGATTCTGTCTTGGTGAGGTAGGTTGGCTTTAGCCCAATCAAGATCGTCAGAGAAAACAAAAAATTGCGGATTGGAATCGGCAGCTAAAAGTAAATCCATACCTTTTTGGTAGTACTCTAGCCCTAAAAATCCGTGCACTTTTGCTGCATTAGGCAGATGTACATAATCGCCTCTGCGAATATGAATCATTGCAGAACGGCTACCCTCAATTTTTTCTAGATAATTTTGGTAATGGGTTGACAGAGGGGTAATAGGCTTAATCTCATCAATCAGATCTTGGCGAATTGACTCAAAGTAGTTAAAGGATTGCCAATATCCCATTAGATAGACATCTTGGCTGGCATAAGGCTTAAATGTATTAAGAGTCTGATTGAAACGAAATGGCCTATCCCTAAGCACGTATGGACTTAAAGGTAAGAATTTTTGGGCAATTCTACGCCACCTCTTTGGAGATTTAATGGCGGGACCTTGTTGTGCAATTTGGTAGTTAAGCCTGAGTTCTTGTAATAAAAAGTGCCTTGGCGTCACATCATCCCAGCCATGATTAAACCAGTCAATATCCAAAAGTAGTGACCCTTTTAATCTATTGCTAAGGGCTTTTCCAGTGGCATATTGGAAGAGTTGATTTCCAAGGCCGCCTTGAATTTGGGTTGTGATATTCATATCCCTATAATTAAAACATTAGATGGGGCATTGTTCTGGAATAGTGCTATTTAGGCCGAATTATTTTTTAAATGAATAGGTAATTTATGTTAACTGGCAGTATTTATGGGTGGGAGAACGGTCAGGACGATATTTTTAATCCACAGAGCTCTCGCAACCGTGATGATTGCCTAGAACCTATGCGTTTGATGTCTGCGGTAGCGCGTCAAAATGGCATCGAGCTTCATACTGCTGATGTAAATGCTCAAAAGCATTTAACCCCTGATTTTTCGCTTTATGTTGAATCAATCGATTTTGTTCCTTGCGGCGCCAAGAAAAACTATCTTATATTGTATGAGACACCGCTTACTATTCCCAGAAACGCTGATAGCTGGTATTTAAATCAGTTTGACCGAATCTTCACCTGGAATAAAGATCTGCTTCACAATGGTCTTCAAGATTATCATGGCGGTATGGTAATGCGCGATCGATTTGTGCAGATTCAATACCCAAATCCCATTCCCAAAGAATGTAGTGGGGATTTTCAAGGCCCTACATATACCCAGCGTCAAGATTTTGTTTGTTTGATCGGTAGCAACCGCCATGCTAATTTGGTAGATGAGCGCGAGTTATATTCCCAGAGAGTTAAGGCTATTCAATGGTTTGAAAAAAATGCGCCTTTGGACTTTAAGCTTTACGGTAATGGTTGGAAAGTTCCACAAAAAAGATTGGGTAGTTTAGGTAAGCTACGTTATCGCATGGAAAAGGCTATACCTTTTTTACTAGGAAAACCGGTTTTTAAGAGCTATCAGGGGCCTGCTAAAACAAAGTATGAAGTTCTAAGTAAAACCCGGTTTTGTATTTGCTTTGAAAATGCTCGCAATATTGATGGCTACATCACTGAAAAAATATTTGATTGTTTTTTTGCTGGATGTATTCCGGTCTACTGGGGTGATGTTGGTATTGCAAACTATATTCCAGCTGAATGCTTTATTGATTTCCGCCAATTTGCTTCTTACTCAGATCTTTATCGATATCTCAAGAGCATGACTCCAGAACGGTTTGCTCAATACCAACAGGCCGCTAGAGAATTTTTATTGAGCAATCAATTTACCCCATTTTCTTCGCAAAATTTTGCTGATACTATCATTGGCCAAATCAAGGATGATTTTGCATTGGCCTAGCGCCTTATGAAGAACCTAGTTCCGTGTAAGATGTCTTATGTCTTTAATTAATCTATTTAAAAAGTCGAGAAAACCGATTGCCGAGTCGACCATTTTGTTGGCGGGGCCGGTACGAAATGCTTCTGCTCAAATTGAGAATGATTTGCGACATTTGCTGGCTAGCTTGGGTGGGTTTAAGAAGGTCTATTGCTTTGTTGTTGAGAGCGACTCTAGTGATGACACTGTCGCTAGGCTGGAAAAATTCTCAAAAACCTTTTCGAACTTTGCTTATGTGAGCGTAGGGGAGTTAAGCAAAAAGCTATCCAAGAGAACAGATCGTATTGCTTATTGCCGTAATCTCATTATTGATGCTGTTGCCAATAATACTCAATATGCACAAGTTGATTACATTGCTATGGCCGATATGGACGGTATGAATGGATTAGTTACCCGTGAAAAGATTGCTCAGTGCTGGGAGGTTCATGAGCCATGGGATGTTATTACTGCTAATCAACTTGGCGAATACTATGATGTCTGGGCGCTAAGTCATCCCTACTGGAACCCAATGGACTGTTGGGAGCAAAAACGTAAATTGGAAAACATTCTAGGTGATAAAGCTGCACAAAAGATTGCTGTAGGTTGTAAGCAGTCTCCAATTGACCCGCGTGCAGATTTAATAGAGGTGGACTCTGCATTTGGAGGTTTGGGTATTTACTCTCGCGAGGCTTTTTTAGCGGGACGATATGCTGGAACGGATGACCAAGCGGGTGGAATTGATGTGGCTGACCACATCCCTTTTCATCGAGATCTCAAAAAAAGGGGTTACCGCATCTTTATTAACCCGGCCCTAATTAATTGCGATAAAACCCCTGGGGGTGCAACTGAGGAACTTGCGCTCCCAAAACCAATAGGCGTTTTAAAATTATTTCAGATATTAGGTATTTTCTTATTTGGGAAGAAGCGTTTTAATAAATATCTTCGAATAATGCAAACGCCATAGATTTCAATTCTTAAAAACCAATTAAATTAAAACAATGATCTTAGTAACAGGTGGAGCAGGATTTATCGGTGCAAACTTCGTTTTGGGTTGGCTTTCCTCTTCCGAGGCTGAGGGTGTTATTAATTTAGACAAATTAACTTACGCCGGTAATCTTGCCAACTTGCAAAGCCTAAAAGTAGATCCGAGGCACATGCTTGTTCATGGAGATATAGGCGATAAAGGATTGGTTAGTAACTTATTATCTAAATATCGTCCACGCGCTATAGTAAATTTTGCCGCAGAAAGTCACGTAGATCGTTCCATTCATGGTCCAGCAGAGTTTATTCAAACAAACATTATTGGAACTTTTAATTTATTGGAATGTGCGCGAGAGTATTGGGCATCCTTGCGGGATTCTGAAAAAGAGGAGTTTCGGTTTCATCATGTTTCCACTGATGAGGTCTATGGTTCACTAGCACCCTCTGATCCCGCTTTTAAAGAAAGCAATCCCTATGAACCCAATAGCCCCTATTCCGCATCAAAGGCTGCATCAGATCATTTAGTACGCGCTTGGTTTCATACCTATGGCTTCCCGGTAGTGACAACCAATTGCTCAAACAATTATGGTCCTTATCATTTCCCAGAAAAGCTGATTCCTTTAGTGATCTTGAATGCATTGAATGGTAAGCCTTTGCCTATCTATGGAGACGGGCAGCAGATTCGAGATTGGTTATTTGTTGGCGACCATTGCTCTGCGATTCGCGAAGTATTGGCCAAAGGAAGATTGGGTGAAACCTATAACATTGGTGGCTGGAATGAAAAAGCCAATCTAGAGGTAGTCAATGCAATCTGTGCAATTTTGGATGAGTTAAAACCTCGTGCTGATGGTAAGTCGTATGCTGACCAAATTACGTTTGTAAAAGATCGTCCTGGTCATGATCGTCGCTATGCTATTGATGCTAGCAAGATTGAAGAAGAATTAGGCTGGCGTCCTGCCGAAACATTTGATACCGGTATTCGTAAAACGGTCCAGTGGTATTTAGATAATCCAGATTGGGTTCAAGGTGTAGTAACAGGCTCTTATCGGGACTGGCTTGAGAAGCAGTATCACAACTAATCTTATTGACTTATGGATATCCTTGTTTTTGGAAAAGATGGTCAACTAGGAAGAGCTTTTCAGGGGCAGTTGAACAATTCATCATTCCAAGCGGGTGGCAATGTTCTTTTCGTTGGTCGAGGTGAATGTGATCTCAGTGACTTAAGCCAAGTTAACGATATATTGATTAATATTAAGCCTCAGCTGATTATTAATGCGGCTGCCTATACTGCTGTAGATAAGGCTGAAACCGAGTCAGAATTGGCATTTGCGATTAACGCAAGCGCTCCAGAAGTAATGGCCAAATATGCTGCGGAACATGATGCAACGTTGCTCCATTTTTCTACTGACTATGTATTTGATGGGTCTAAGAAGGGTGCATATTCAGAGCTAGATAAGACGAATCCATTAAGTATTTATGGAAAATCCAAAGAAGCTGGAGAGCAGGCAATATTCAAAGCTTTTGCTAGCAATAGTAATAGTAATGGCAAGTATGCGGTTCTGAGGACTAGCTGGGTTTATGGTGATGGCCGCAATTTCATTAAAACCATTTTGCGATTGGCAAAAGAGCGCTCAGCTCTTCAGGTGATTCAGGATCAATACGGTGTGCCTACTAGCGCTTCTTGGCTTGCAGAGCTCGGGATTCATTTGGTATTTGATGAGGGTCAACTAAGACCATTCGCCTCAGGTATTTATCATGCAGTTCCTCAAGGAGAAACAAACTGGCATGGCTTAGCCTGTCTAGCTGTGCAGGCTGCCTTAGATGCAGGCCAAAAGTTGCCAACTTCTCTCGCTACCATTATCCCCATTCCAGCATCGGAGTACCCTCTACCAGCCCCGAGGCCGATGAATTCTCGCCTTTCCACTCAAAAGCTCCAACTTGAGCTAAAGCGCTTGGGTCTTGTGTCAAAATTACCCCATTGGGATACATCATGGAATGAGCAAGTAATTACATACGTTAATCAATTAACTCAGAATTAACGATTTGCTTCATCCTGGCAAATAGGGATAGAGATGGCAAATAGCATTACAAAAAATCGCAAGGGAATTATCTTGGCTGGTGGGTCCGGTACTCGCCTATATCCGGTTACTCAAGCTGTTTCTAAGCAGCTCATGCCTGTCTACGATAAGCCGATGGTGTATTACCCGCTGACTACTTTAATGTTGGCAGGCATAAGGGACATCTTAGTAATCTCCACTCCACATGACACGCCACGTTTCACAGAGCTGCTAGGTGATGGGTCTCAGTGGGGTCTCAATATTCAATACTGCGTACAACCTTCGCCAGACGGCCTGGCTCAGGCATTTACTTTAGGAAAAAGCTTTATTAATAACCATCCAAGTGCGTTAGTGCTTGGGGATAATATTTTTTATGGAGATCACCTAAAGGGTAATCTAGAGCGGGCTGATGCACATGTAAATGGAGCGACAGTATTTGCCTATCATGTGACTGATCCTGAGCGCTATGGCGTTGTGGAATTTGATAAAAGCCACAGGGCAATTTCGATTGAAGAAAAGCCAAACGAGCCAAGAAGTAATTATGCAGTGACGGGCCTGTATTTTTATGATAACCAAGTATGTGATATTGCTAGCTCAATCAAGCCTAGTGCACGTGGTGAGCTAGAAATCACCGATGTTAATCGTATTTATCTAGAAAAAAATCAATTAAGTGTTGAAATTATGGGCCGTGGTTTCGCTTGGTTGGACACTGGAACGCATGATTCTTTATTGGATGCAGCTGGTTTTATTGCCACTCTACAAAAGCGCCAGGGTCTTATGGTTGCTTGTCCTGAGGAGATTGCCTATCGTCAGGGTTGGATTAACGCCGAAGCAGTTCAAAAAGTAGCTTCTCAGTTATGTAAAAATAGTTATGGTCAGTATCTCGAAAAAATTCTGAATGAAATGAAGAGTGGATCACAACCGATCTCCTTATCGCCTAAAAAAGCTAATTAATGTCAGGTTCAAATCAGCCCCTTAAGATTGCAGTAACGCCAACCGCTATTGCGGATATTCTTATTATTGAGCCGAGGGTATTTGGTGATGAGCGCGGATGGTTTACTGAGTCATTTAATTTACAAGAGTTTTCACAGGCGACGGGCCTTAATGTCAACTTTGTCCAAGATAACCACTCTTTTTCACGTCAATCTACATTGCGTGGAATGCATTATCAGTTGGAGAAAACGCAAGGCAGGTTAGTGCGAGTTGTCTCGGGAAGTGTCTTTGATGTGGCGGTAGACTTACGAAAAGACTCTCAAACTTATAGAAAATGGGTTGGGGTAGAGTTGAGCGCAGAAAATCATAAGCAAATCTGGATTCCACCGGGTTTTGCCCACGGATTTTTAGTACTTTCGCCAACGGCGGAGTTTTTATATAAAACTACTGACTACTATCACCCCCAAAGTGAAGTTTGTTTGGCCTGGGATGACCCATCAGTAGGCATTCAATGGCCACTATCGTTAGGAGTAGTGCCCAATCTCAATCCTAAAGATTCTGCTGGCCTATCTTGGGATCAAGCCCCTAAGTTTTAATGGCCAATCAAGACGCATCCCCAAAAATATTATTAGTAAAGTTATCCTCTTTGGGGGATGTACTCCATAATCTGCCTATAGTTTGGGATATTCGGGCGCGACTACCTAATGCACAAATTGACTGGGTAGTTGAGGAGGCTTACGTTCAACTCTTAATGCCACTCCTTAGTCGAGATGGTTTTAAGGGAATAGATCGTATTATTCCCTTTGGATTGCGTCGCTGGAAGAAAGCTTGGTTGATTAAAAAATCATGGCAAGAATTTTTTGCTTTTAAGGCCGAGCTACAAGAAGTAAGTTATGACATAGTCATTGAAACCCAAGGCTTATTGAAGTCTGCTTTAGTTTGTTCTCTAGCTAAAAAGAGTTCAAATGCCATAGTGTCAGGGTTTGCTAATGCTACTGAATTTTCTGGATATGAGCCAATAGCCAGAATTTTTTATAACCAGTTAGTCCAGGTTCCATTTCACTGCCATGCAGTAGATCGTTCACGTTACGTGGCTTGCTCAGCCTTAGATTTGCTGCTGATTAGTAGGGCAGACAAAGTTCAGTTTTATCCTGTAAGTTATGTTGAGTCTATTATTGATCCGAAATTAGCAGGACTGGAAAAGCCTTATATTCTGTTCTTTCATTCAACTGCGCGCGAAGCTAAGCGTTGGGCTAATATCAATTGGATCACCCTTGGCAAGAAGCTTTCAGCCCTTGGGTATCAAGTTGTTCTCCCATGGGGAAACTCAGCCGAGGAAAAGATTAGCAATGAATTGGCAGAGCAAATTCCAGGGTCTTTAGTGCCAAATGCTTTTTCTGTTCAAGAAGCATTTGCCGTGATTGCTAAATCAGCATTGGTGATTGGCGTTGATACTGGACTAACTCATTTGTCTGCGGTGTTGAACAAACCCACTATAGAGATTTACTGCGATTCCCCAAGATGGAAGACCGAGGGTTACTGGTCAGGAAGGATCCGAAATGTTGGGGACATTAAAGAGCCGCCAACAATTGATGAAGTTGCTAAAGCTTCTCTAGATCTACTTACTTGATTAAATTAACGCAACAAAGCATTAATTGCAATTAAGTCTTCATCAGTTAGTGCAGCAGCATGCGCCTTGAGTTTGATCGCATTGAGAATAGTGCTGTAACGAGCTTGCTGCAATTGTGATCTGGTGGTAATGAGGGTGTCGAGCGCAATTAAAACGTCAATATTAATCAGCGTTCCCACTTGGAATCCTAATTTGCTCGACTCCAGTGCTGAGCTAGATGAGCGCTCTGCTGCCTCATAGGCTTTTACGCTGGCTAAACCACCATAGAATCCCGTAAAGGCAGTGCGTGTGTTTTGAGCAGCAGTACGACGGGCATTATCGTAGTTAGCTTTAGCTGCATCTAGTAAGGCTGCATTTTGGCGAATAACTGAGCTGTTAAATCCACCCGACACTAGTGGAATGGTCATCAGCAATGCAACGGTATTATTGTAAACGTTGGTATTGGCAGGAGTGTAACTATTGGGTGTACCGTTTGAGGTGTTAAAGCCCGTTGTACCCACAAGATTCAGCGAAGGATAATTGAGTGCTTGAGAGGCTCGATAGGTACTCTCTGCAAGGCTGACAGTCAATTGTCCTGCAAGAACGTTAAAGTTCGCAGCTTCTGCTTGATTTATCCAATCATCTAAAGTTTGGCCTGGCGGCAATTGAGGGTTCACGCTTTCCGCAATCGGAATTCCTTTAGCATCTTTACTCTTTGAGCGTGGATCTTTTAAGACACCATCAATTTTGGCTTCTTTGACGAGTGGTCTTAGTGGGCCAACAGGTCGACCCACAAGTTGCTCTAACACTCCTCGCTTGACCACTAAGTCTGCTTGGGCACCTATTTCTTGTGAGTTCGCCAAATCCAGTGCAGCTTGTGCTGTATTGACATCAACAATCGTAGCCAACCCAGCATCAAACTTAGCCTGTGCAATTTCTAGTTGCTGCTTAATCAGACCTTTTTTGTTTCGATAAAGCTCAACATTATCTTGGCTGGTAAGAGCGTCAAAATAGGCTTGTGAGACGCGAATAATTAAATCCTGTTGCGCTAAATAAAAGCGCATATCTGCAATCTTGGTATTGAGGTCACCTTGCTTGAAAGCCTCGAGAGCACCTAAATTAAAAACAGGCTGCGTCAGTGTGACGGTGTAGCTCTTTTGGTCAAAGACTCGAGAGTTTCCGGGGCCTGCAGCAACTACTGTAGTTCCCTGGCCGTGTTGGTAGTAGCGCGTTCCGCCAGGAGTGGCATTAGCTTGCGGGAGCAATAAAGAAAGGCCTTGCCAATAAAGCTCTTTACTTGCCTGGTAATTGAAGCGGGCGGCATTTAAGACGGGGTCGCTAAAGGCAGCTTCTTGGTAGAGCTGAATCAAGTCTGTTAATTGCCCTTTTTGGTCATTAGCACTATTAACGCTAGAGGGCGCAGATGAGCTTGGTAAAGCAGTCTTGCTTGGCAGCGGGGCAATTTGAGGAGGTTGCTCTAGGCCAAGTAATGAAGATGGGCTGATGGTGGTCGGTAAAGCTGATTTTGCCGCGGCATTAGGGCTTTGAGCAAAAGCAGTCGTATTCCAAGAATTCAGCCCGAGCGCCTGGGCCAAGACTAAACCGAGGACGGTCAATCTAGAGAGGTGAAAGCGGGCTGGGTTCATCAAATTCATCTAATTTAAGGTGCATGAAGTTTAAGGCTAAATGGGTTTAGATGGGTATTTAGGCTCAATTTTGCCAAATAAGCTCGGTAATTTCAGATGCCTATAAAATTTGCCCCATGGATCTAATATTGTTACTAAAAGTAGTTATTCTCGGGGTAGTAGAGGGCTTCACAGAGTTTTTGCCTATTTCCAGTACGGGGCACCTTATTTTGGTTGGCGATTTGCTGGATTTTAATGATGAGCGAGGCAAAGCCTTTGAAGTCATTATTCAGTTTGGCGCTATTTTGGCTGTCTGCTGGGAGTTCCGAGAAAAGCTCCTTAAGGTAGTACTTTCTGCAGCGAAGAGCGCTAGCTCCCGTCGTTTCATTTTGAATCTGTTAATCGCTTCGGCCCCTGCTATGGGATTGGGTTTTGTGTTTGGCAAACATATTAAGGCGGTGCTGTTTTCACCAATTCCAGTTGCTACTGCCTTTATCGTTGGTGCGTTCATAATTTTTTGGGCCGAGCGACGTCAAGAAAAGACCAGCACCATTAGTAGTCGGATCCATACAGTGGATGACCTTTCATATTTAGATGCCTTGAAAGTAGGCATTGCTCAATGTGCTGCATTAATTCCCGGCACCTCTCGTTCAGGCGCGACAATTATTGGTGGTATGTTGTTTGGTTTGCCCCGTGCTGTAGCTACTGAGTTTTCATTCTTTCTGGCGATTCCAGTCATTGGCGGCGCAACTGCCTATGAGTTATTAAAGCTTTGGAAAAATCCGATCCCAATCTCTGGAGAATTTAGCGTTGCTATTGCGATTGGTTTTGTAGCTGCCTTTATTTCAGCCTTTGTTTGTGTGCGCTGGTTAATTCATTATGTGGCGCACCATAATTTTATTCCTTTTGCTTGGTACCGAATCGTGTTTGGATTGCTGGTTCTTATAACTTCGTATAGCGGCTTGATCGCCTGGTCACATTAATCATTCAAGGATATAGAGAGTTGAGTATGGATGTATCAATAGACGCAATTACGAACAATATTCAATTGGCTTTAGCACCAGTGTTCTTATTGACTGCTGTCGCAACCCTAATTAATGCTATCTCTGGTCGTTTGGCGAGAACGGTTGATCGGATGCGCGCAATTCAGAATGCATTGTTCGAAGGCAAAATTAAAGATGAAGAAGCTCTTAGGCATATGGAGATCGAAGCCAATGAAGCTAAGATCCGCGGCCGTCTTTGCACTGCCGCCATCTTTTTTGATGTTCTCAGTGGCGTATTCATCTCATTAACTGTCCTTGAGTTGTTCTTCTTTCAGGCGGGAGCAGTTCGTTCATTGCAAACTTCCTATGTAATTTGGACCTTCGTTCTAGGTCTGATATCCTTCATGACATCACTATCGATTGTTTTAGCTGAAGTCGTTTATGCCTATAGATCGGCTGGCTGGCGAGCCCCAAGAAACTATTAATACATCTTTGAATATAAATATATGAACAAAATTCTCATTACAGGCGGTGCCGGTTTTTTGGGTTCACATCTTACCGAAAAGTTACTCAAAGAAGGCAACGATGTATTAGTGGTGGATAATTATTTCACTGGATCTAAAGTCAATTTGGCACATTTGTTGCCTAATCCTAATCTAGAGCTGATGCGTCACGATGTGACTTTTCCGCTCTATGTAGAGACCAATCAAATCTACAACTTGGCATGCCCTGCATCACCTGTGCATTATCAGTACGACCCAGTGCAAACAACCAAGACAAGTGTGCATGGTGCCATCAATATGCTCGGCTTAGCTAAAAGAACGCGGGCGCGTATCTTGCAAGCTTCAACCAGTGAGGTCTATGGTGACCCAGAGGTGCACCCTCAGCCAGAGGAGTATTGGGGCAGGGTTAATCCAATTGGTATTCGCTCTTGCTATGACGAAGGTAAGCGCTGTGCTGAAACTTTGTTCTTTGATTACAACCGTCAACACAATTTAGATATAAAAGTCGTTCGTATCTTTAACACCTATGGTCCTCGCATGCATCCTTATGATGGTCGTGTGGTGAGTAACTTTATCGTTCAGGCCTTACAAGGTAAAGACATCACGATTTATGGTGATGGCCAGCAAACCAGAAGTTTTTGCTATGTGGATGATTTGATCGATGCCATGGTGAAGATGATGAATTCAGAACAAGGTTTTACTGGACCAGTAAACATCGGCAACCCGGGTGAGTTCACGATGCTACAGTTGGCTGAAACTGTTCTCAAGCTGTCTGGTAGTAAATCGAAGATTATCTATCAACCACTACCTTCTGATGATCCTAAGCAGCGTCAGCCCAATATTGAATTAGCAAAAGCCAAGCTTGGTTGGCAGCCAAAGGTCAATCTTGAGGATGGCCTCAAAGAGACCATTGCCTATTTTAAAAAGGTTGTGGGTTAAGTTGACCCAACAAGCGGAGAATAAAGAGGCAAAGCGATTTGAGCGCATTCGCTCATTTGTATTAAGGGCCGGAAGAACTACTGCAGGTCAGCAGCGCGCAATCGATGATTTAGGGCCACGCTTTCTGATTCCTTATCAAGAAAAGACGCTTGATTTAGTAAGTACATTTTCTGGATCTACAAAGTCCAAGATTCTGGAGATTGGTTTTGGTATGGGGGAGACCACCGCCAAAATCGCTTCTTTACGAAATGAAGATGACTTTCTGGCGATTGAAGTTCACCCTCCTGGGGTGGGGGCGCTTTTAAAGTTGATTGGCGAAAATAATCTCACCAATCTACGTCTCATTCGCCATGATGCAGTTGAGGTTCTCGAGAATATGATCGGTCTAAATTCTTTGGATGGCATTCACATTTACTTTGCAGACCCTTGGCACAAGAAGCGTCACCATAAACGCCGCCTTATTCAAGCAGAATTTGTTAGCTTGTTAGCTTCTCGATTGAAGGTCGGGGCTTATTTACATCTCGCGACTGATTGGCATAACTATGCAGAGCAAATGCTCTTAGTTCTCAATGCAGAACCGACCCTTCAAAATACCTCAAGTCAGAAAATCAAGATCGAAACTTTTACTGCTGAAGATATCAATAAGCCAGAGATGGCTGGAAAAGAATTAAATGAATTTAAACCCAGTGCCGAGCAATTAAGGATGTTGCACTTGGGTTATGTAGAGCGACCAAGCTATCGCCCAGTGACTAAGTTTGAAAACCGTGGCATTAAGCTAGGCCACGGTGTATGGGATTTGGTTTATCTCAAAAAGTAATTATTGAGAACACTTGAAGTATTAAAGCGTGATGCAGACGTACTTTAGCTCTAAGTATTCATCCATGCCAAAGACGCTACCCTCTCTACCCAAGCCAGATTGTTTTACCCCGCCAAATGGCACCACTTCATTGGCGATGATTCCGCTGTTGACGCCAACCATGCCATACTCCAGTGCTTCTGCAACCTTCCAAATACGGCCGATATCACGGCTATAAAAGTAAGATGCTAGGCCATACTGACTGTTGTTAGCTAGCTTCACTACCTCTTCATCACTTTCAAAGCTAATAATTGGCGCAACCGGTCCGAAAGTTTCTTCGTAAGTGATGAGCATGTCATTGCTAACATTGTCTAGAATGGTAGGCTCGTAGTAAGTCCCGCCTAAAGGAGATGGTTTTCCGCCTGTGACTAACTTCGCGCCTTTGCTCAGTGCATCGGCGATATGACGCTCCACCTTTTCGAATGCCGCTTGATCAATCAGAGGCCCCTGAGAGATCCCAGCTTCCATGCCATTGCCAACTTTAATTGCTTGAACAGCTTTGGCAAATTTTTCGACAAAGACATCATGGATTTTTTGATGAACATAAATGCGGTTTGCACATACGCAGGTTTGACCAGAGTTACGATACTTAGATGCAATGGCTCCTGCGACGGCAGCATCAACATCAGCATCATCAAAGACAATGAAAGGGGCATGACCACCCAATTCTAGGCCAAGCTTCTTCACGGTTGGCGCGCACTGTGCCATGAGAATGCGACCCACCTCAGTCGAGCCTGTAAAGGAAAGATGCCGAACTGTTGGTGATGCGCATAGCACTTTGCCGATAGCAATCGATTGATCGGCATCTGCTGTGACAATATTGATGACGCCTTTTGGGATGCCTGCTCTTACTGCAAGCTCTGCGAGTGCTAGGGCCGACAGTGGTGTTTGCTCGGCTGGTTTGATGACAATCGTGCAGCCCGCTGCCATAGCTGGCGCAATTTTGCGGGTGATCATCGCATTCGGAAAGTTCCAGGGTGTAATGGCTACACAAACACCTACAGGCTGTTTCAGAACCATGAAGCGCTTATCACCCCAAATCGTGGTTGGTATCGTTCCTGAAACTCGTTTGGCTTCCTCTGCATACCATTCGATAAAGGATGCACCGTAGACTACTTCACCAGTGGATTCAGTGAGTGGTTTGCCCTGTTCCAAAGTCATCAAGATGGCAAGATCTTCTTTATTTTGCAAAATGAGATCAAACCACTTGCGCATGAGGCCAGCACGTTCTTTGCCGGTCATGGTTTTCCATTTCGGCAGGGCTTGATCGGCAGCGGATATGGCTTTCTCTGCATCCGCAGCACTTAAGTTAGTAACCTGGGCAATGATCTCGCCAGTGGCTGGATTATTTACTGGGAAAGAGGTATCCGCGCTTGATTTAACCCATTCGTTATTAACAAAGGCCTGCTCTTTGAATAGGCTCGGGTCTTTTAGACGATTACGAATATCAATTTTTTGCATGATGAACTTTTCCGATCAGAGGGGTATGCATTATTCAGAATGATTTTATCCCTAGAAATAAAAAAGCCCCACAAGCTATAGCTCGAAGGGCTTATCACTCCAGATGACAAAATTACAGGATCTAGCCTGCTTGTGTCTCGGCAGTACGTAGCTTCTGTGCCAAGAGGTCTAAAACGCCATTAACGTATTTATGACCATCGGTGCCACCAAATGTTTTAGCAAGCTCTACAGCCTCATTAATCGCTACCTTATATGGCACTGAGAGGTCGGCAGCTAATTCATAGGTGCCGATCAGCAGGGCAGCATGCTCTACTGGCGATAGCTCATTTATAGGTCGGTCAAGCGCAGGGGTAATGATGGCTTCTAATTCATCGGTACGATCTAAAACGCCCTGAAAAATACCATTAAAAAGATCAAGTTGACAACGCTTGAAGGCTGGGTCTTCTGCCAATTGTTTGGCAATAGCTGCGCTATTCGGTAGGCTGCCTGCACGACGCACAACTAGACTTTGATATACGCCTTGAAGGGCGTATTCACGAGCGCGACGACGTGGCGTCAGAGAGCGCTTTGGTGCCGCGGGCTTACCATCGCTACTATTTTTAATAGCATGGGATGGGTTCAGAGTTGATTTAGTCATATTTACTCTTCACCATCGCTCATTTCGAAATCAATATCGGGAGTTAGTGCTAACGCAAGATTGGCCATTTCTACAACAGCCTTGGCACAGTCGGCGCCTTTCACATTCACTCGTACTTGTGCTTGCTCATCGGTATCGCAGGTTAATACCCCGTTGGCAATTGGCAAACCAGAGTCGATTGAAATGCGAGTAATGCCTGAAGCGGATTCGTTGGAAACCAATTCAAAATGGTAAGTCTCACCACGAATCACGGCGCCTAAAGCAACAAGCCCATCAAACTCGCCTGTTTCAGCTAGCTTTTGAAGTGCAAAAGGAATTTCAAGTGCGCCGGGAACGGTAACCAATTTAATGTCTGATTGAGAGACGCCCAAAGTAATTAATTCGCTGATACAGGCATTTGTCAGGGCAATGCAATGATCTTTATTGAAGCGAGCCTGCACAATGCCAATGCGTAAATCTTGGCCATTCAGGTCTGCCTCTAGTACGCCTACAAAATTATTGTTGGAATCGGTCATGATGATCTTGTAATAAGAAAAATATTATTTAGGCTCTTACTTGGGTTGATACGGAGTGTAGCCAGTAACCTCTAGTTTGTAACCTGAAAGGCTAGGTACAGGACTTGAGTTAGCTAGCAAGCGCATTTTGCCAACGCCGATATCTTTTAAGATTTGGGCGCCAATACCGTAACTACGGAAATCGGTTTTACGAGCAAGGGGTTTTTTTACTTCATCAGTTGACTGGTTTAGTTTTTGAAACTGCGCCAGCCAATCTTCGACATTAGGCGCTGCAATACCCGAGGCATTGAGTAGAACTGCAACCCCTGCTGGGGCGACAGCGATTTGCTGTAGAGCCTGTGCCAACGGCCAAGAGTGGGTGCTGACATTGGAGTCTAAAAAGTCAAGAACGGTGACGGGCTCATGAACACGCACTAAAGTTTCTTGTTCTTCGGAGGGTTTGCCGTGAACAAGCGCAATATGAATGCATGAGCTTGGAGTATCGCGATAAACAATGCCCTCAAACTTGCCCCATGGAGTGATGAATTCACGAACGCCTTCTCGCACCACAATGCTTTCGTGTTGACTTCGGTATTTAATCAAATCAGCAATACTGCCAATTTTGAGTTGATGCTCTTTTGAAAACTCTAACAAGTCCGGCAAGCGAGCCATGCTGCCATCATCTTTCATGATTTCACAAATTACAGATGTTGGAGAGCAGCCTGCCATTGCGGCAAGATCACATCCCGCTTCAGTATGGCCAGAGCGAATGAGTACGCCGCCTGGTTGGGCCATCAAAGGAAAAATATGACCTGGTTGCACTAAGTCGTTTGGTTTTGCATTGGGCGCTACAGCAGTCTTAATAGTGAGGGCGCGATCTGCTGCGGATATGCCAGTGGTTACGCCAGTTGCAGCCTCAATCGAGACTGTGAAATTGGTTCCCATTGAGGTACCGTTATCACGCACCATTAAAGGTAAATTGAGCTGCTGGCAGCGTTCACGAGTCAAAGTAAGACAGATGAGTCCTCGTCCGTGCTTGGCCATGAAATTGACTGCTTCTGCATTTACATGATCAGCAGCCAAGACCAAATCACCTTCATTTTCCCGATCTTCTTCATCGACGAGAATGACCATTCGGCCGGCACGTAGCTCGGCAATGATTTCTTCTGTAGAGGCAAGGGTATTTGGCATAGCCTTCTATTTTAAGCTGAGCAGGCAATTGTCGTTAGCCCCGCTGGCAGTCCCTTACCGCAATTTTCTCCTTTTCTGACGGCAAGAGCCTCCAAGTCCTGTTTTAGTCCTTTTGAATGCCCTAGAAAATGTCGTATGCGCTTTGCTACCCCAAATGTACCAAACGGTTTCATCTTATTAGAGGTTTTGGTGGCCATGAGCCTCATTTTGGGTGTCTGGATGACCTCAATTGGGGCTTATCAAGGATTAGCTCTTCGCTTAGTCCAGCAAGAAAACAAACGGTTGCAACTTAGGCAAACGTTTGATTCGTATGAACTTACTGAGCAAGCGAGAGTCAATATTTATTCTAGGGCTATTAAGCATGAATCTTCTCGAGTGTCTGGTCGGAATCGCTCTTTGCACCCTACTACTAAATCCACTGTTAAAAACTAGTGCTGATTTATTGACTAAACAAATTCAATATGAAAAAACGCATGCCCTCATTTCGGAAGCAGAGCGCGCACTAGAGTTAATTGGTCGCGCAATTCGAATGGCGGGTTATCAAAATGTGAAGTCCATCCAACTAGTTGGCAATCAGAAAAATATGAATTCTCCAATTGAGATTCGTAAAAGAAGCGGTTACCAGGGGTCTGATACTTTAGTAGTTAGGTATGAGTTATCGGATAGCGTGGACTTTGATTGTATTGGCAATGTTTTAACAAGTGATCGAACAAAACAAAATTTGGCCCTCCAAGGTTTTCAGGTAGATAGGCAGGCTGGATTGTCAAAGGGTATAAAAGTAAATGGGGGATCACTCATATGTCAGTCATTAGATCGACAAGGACGAATACAAAATACAACCCTGATGAATGGTGTCAATGCCCTAAAAATTGATGAGTTACAACCCCTTATGGATCAAGGTCGGAGGGCCTTTAGGGTGAAACTAGAGATGACCGATGGCGTCTCTATTCAGAAAGAATTCGAGCGAACCTTCACTACCAGAAATCTCCCATGATTTTGGCGTGGGTGATTTCATTATTACTTTTGTGCTCATCATTGATTATGTATCTAGAGCGATTAACAGTATTACGCGTGATGGAGGTAAAAACAATTGAGCATGCACAAGATCGATTTATGGCCACAGAAAAATCGGTTCTTCAGTGTGAGGAAAATATTACTAATTTATCTTTATTAACAGAAAATCATTGCTTCATTCAGCCAGCCGGAAAGAATCAGTGGCTGATTTCTAGTAAAGAAAAACCAAGCATTCAAATACATGTGCTTTTGAATGAAAAATCAGGTGTAGTCACTCGACTAAATTGGCGTCAAGCATTTGAGTAAAAATGTCTATGGTGAGTCAGGCACAAGTTTGCTGGAATTGATGGCGGTAGTTTTAATTACTGCGATTACCTCAACAGTCGCAATGCCATTGCTTCAAGAGCAAATTGCCATCCGTGAAATAGAATTTGTTGCACGACGGTTTATTGCTCACAATCATTTTGCTCGTCAGCAAGCATTGCATTTGGGTGAGCCCGTGAGGCTGGAGCCACGCTTGAGTGGCGAATGGGAGTCTGGATGGATTATTACTAGCGGCTGCGTAGGCAAGACCAGCAAACCCTCATGCATGAATAAGATATGGTTTTCTCAGGATGGGACCAAGCCTATTTTCTTTAAGGGTGGGGGCAGGCACTTTACTGATCCACACACAGGCAAAGTGGGGATTCTGTTTAATCCTGCAGGTGCAGCCAAGACGGCTCAGGGCGGATTTGTGGCGAACCGCCTGATCTTGGGTCATAGCAGGGCTCCATACTTGGAGCGCCAACTGATATTGGCTAGTGGTGGGCGTTGGCGTATCTGTGATCCCTCTAGAGATGCAAAGCGTTGCCATTGAATGGTTTAATAGACCCATGTACACCGCTCTTGATCGCCAATGGATGAGCGAGGCTTTAGCCGAGGCTCAAAAAGCACTTTATTTAGCTAACCCTAACCCTCGGGTGGGCTGTGTCATTGTGAAAGATGGTCAAGTCATTGGGCGAGGATTTACGCAACAAGTTGGTGGGCCTCATGCTGAAATTCAGGCCTTAGCCAATGCAAAAGCTATCGGAAAAGATCCTACAGGATCGACAATCTATGTCACCTTAGAGCCATGTTGTCATACTGGCCGAACGCCACCCTGTGTTGATGCCCTGATTGCTGCAAAGCCAGCAAAAGTGATTGCTGCAATGGATGATCCAAACCCATTAGTTGCAGGAAATGGTTTGGAAAAATTAAAAGTTGCTGGTATTGAAGTGCAATGCGGCTTAATGGCATCGGAAGCTCAGGCTTTAAATCGCGGATTTATATCTAGGATGACTCGTGGTCTACCATGGGTGCGTTTGAAGATTGCTGCAAGCCTTGATGGAAAAACGGCTCTGCCAAATGGCGAGAGTCAATGGATTACTGGATCCCTCGCCAGGGCAGACGGACATCATTGGCGTGCTCAAGCTTGTGCAATCCTGACTGGAGTAGGCACTGTTAAAGAGGATGATCCCATCCTTAATGTGAGAGACGTTCAAACACAACGTCAGCCGTGGCGAATTATCGTAGATTCTAAATTGGAGACTCCATTAACAGCAAAAATTCTGAATGATGTTGATCAATCTGGCGTCATCATTGTTTGCGCAAATGTAGATAGTCTAGATAGTCAACAAAAAGCCAAAGCTTTCGAAGCTCGTGGCATTGAAGTAATCGCCATGGCCAACAATTTTGGAAAAGTCGATCTACCAAAACTCTTTGCTTATCTAGCAAAAGAGCTTGAGATGAATGAGATCCATGTTGAGTCTGGCTTTAAGCTTAACGGTTCGATGCTCAGAGAAGGCTGCGTAGATGAGCTTTTGCTCTATTACGCCCCATTCTTTATCGGTGAAGGTATTGGTATGGCAAACGTGCCCAACCTAAATTCACTAAACTCGCGCCAAGACTGGAAAGTCATTGATCAATGCTTGATTGGCGATGATTTCAGGCTCAGACTGATAAAGCGTTAAATACAAACTAAAATCGTCACATGTTTACTGGAATCATCACTGCCATAGGTCAAATCAAAAGCGCTCAAACTAAGGGCGACGGCCTGCACTTGATCATTGAAGTACCATCAGGTTATTTGGATGATGTTGCGCTAGGCGACAGTATTGCAATTCAGGGCGCATGCATGACGGCAACCCAGTTTGATGGCAATACTTTTGCTTTAGATATTTCTCGTGAGTCTTTGAATAAAACGGTTGGTCTAGATAAAGTTGGCCCAGTTAATTTAGAAAAAGCGCTTCGACTTAATGATCGACTTGGGGGTCATTTAGTTAGTGGTCACGTTGATGGTGTGGGTGAGGTAGCGCACTTTGCACCAGTGGCTCAAGATTCCTACGGTTCTTGGCTATTGAGAATCGAAGCCCCAAAAGAATTAGCCCCATTCTTAGCTTATAAGGGTTCTATTGTTGTGAATGGTGTTTCGCTCACTGTTAACAAAACGGAAGAGAGTGCTAATGCCTGTATTGTTGATATCAACTTAATTCCACATACCCTGCAAAGCACAACACTGGGTAATCTCAAGCAAGGTGATGCAGTGAATCTAGAGGTAGATTTGATTGCACGCTACGTTGCACGCATGCTTGAGACTCAGGCTAAGTAAACCCCAACGATTGCTGGTTTATTGGTTTTTACGATAGCGAGTGGGATCGCTTACATTGGCTTGCTTAAAGCCGGCTTGCCTAAGGCGACATGACTCGCATTCTCCGCAGGCTTCACCTAAATCATTCGCTTGATAGCAAGATACGGTCTGGGAGTAATCCACCCCAAGGGTGCTGCCTAGCTGAATAATTTCTGCTTTGGTAAGGCTAATAATTGGAGCATGAACTCTGAAGCGATTTTCATTGTTAATAGCTTCTACGCCAGCCTTTGTGGCTAGGTTAGCCATAGCTTCAAAAGAGGCTACGTACTCAGGACGACAATCTGGATACCCAGAGTAGTCTACCGAGTTCGCACCGTAAAAAATATCTAAACCACCTAATGCTTCTGCCCAACCTAAAGCAAGTGATAACAAAATCGTATTGCGAGCAGGTACATAAGTGACAGGGATTTCTTGATCATTGCTTGGGACGATTGGAATGGCAATCGATGAGTCGGTTAATGCTGAACCACCAAAACGCGTCAAATCTAGATTAACGACTTCATGGCGAGCAACACCAACTTGCTTGGCAATATGTTTTGCTGCAGCCAATTCAGATGAGTGACGCTGGCCGTAGCCTACTGACAGAGCATAAGGGGTGTATCCCAAGTCTTTGGCAAGTGCTAAGACTGTTGTTGAGTCTAAGCCGCCTGAAAATAGAATCACCGCAGGCGCACCAGGTATGCGTGGTGCTAGATTTTCAAAAGCGGCAGACAGCTTAGACATGAAGTAGGTGTTGCTTACTTAGTGGCAGCAAGAAGTTGTTGCGCATCTTTAGCAGCTTCAGTATCAGGATACTTTGCAACGATCTCGCTGAACGTCTTTTTGGCAGCCGCCTTATTGCCACTCTCAAGTTGAGAATTGCCTAAGGTCACCATTGCTGCAGGAACACGTGGATGATTTGGGTAGCGCTTAATCAGACTTTGGAGCTGGCTGATCGCACCAGCGCAATCTTTATTAGCGTACTTGCTGTTGCCGCTCCAGTAGAGCGCGAGTGGTAGGTAAGGGCTTTTAGGGTATTTGGCAGTGAAGGCAGCAAAACTATCTTCAGCCTTTTTCAAGTTGCCCGCCTGAAATGCTTTGAGCGCATCGTCGTAGGCTTTTTTCTCACCAGGCTGAACTGTGCCGCTCACCCCTTCAATGGTGATTGTGCGTGGTTCAAAATTGCCAAGGCGAGTATCTAAATCTTGGTAATAAGTCTTCTGGCTAGAAGAGATATCTTCCCCTTGCTTTTCAAGCTCTTCTACTTTTCCGCGAAGTTCTGCATTCTCAGTTTTGAGTTTGTCGATTTGGCTTTGGAGCTCAAGTTGCGTAGTGGCTAAGGATTTGCGCAAGTCCAGAATGGCTTTGCGGGCTTCGTCGTCTGAGAATAATGCCCATGCGCTATTGGATGCGCCTAAGCAAATTAGTGCGGCACTTAAACAAAACGCTCGTGAGAGCGTTTGTTTAAAAGGGTGTGAAGAAATCTGCATTTAGTTCGTAATGTAAACAATGTCAGCACGACGATTTTCAGCCCAAGCTGATTCGGTGTCACCTTCAGCTTTTGGTTTTTCTTTACCAAAACTCACCGCTTCCATTTGGTCATCAGAAACGCCCATCAAGTTCAATGATTTACGGACAGCATCTGAACGACGTTGACCTAAGGCCAAGTTGTATTCTGCGGTACCGCGATCATCGGTGTTGCCTTGAATAATGATCTTTTGTTTTGGATTTGCTTTTAAGTAGCTAGCGTGCGCAGACAGCATCTTTTGATATTTAGTCTGCACTGTGTACTCATCAAAGCCAAAGTAAACGCTCTTCTCAAAGAGTGGGCTCTTAGGATCGTTCCATGGTTGTGAGCCAAAGCTACCACTACCACCGCTTCCGTTAGCGCCGTCAGTGTCGTCTAACTTAACGCTTGAACAAGCCGCCATCAAAAATGCAGTAGCGCCAATCAGGGCAAACGTGGCTGCACGGCGTGCGATAGAAACTTTCATGATTTTCCTTTTCCTACAAATTCAGTAATGAAATTGATCTGTAAATCAGTGGGCATATAGCCAATAGCTAATATTATGCCCTCAAGAGCATCAAAAATGCCTATTTCACCCTCAAAAAGGGTGTTTTTAGTCCATGAAGGGACCCCAGGAAGGCTGACGTACATCAGATCCTGGAATGCTCAATACCTGCTTAGAGTTGCCATCTACCGAGACTGCTGCTAAGACGCGTTTGCCACCTACTTTCGTTGAGTAGAGAACATAGCGTCCATTTGCAGCAAAGGATGGGGATTCATCACTAGTGCCATCGGTTAATGCTTGAGAGTCACCAGTAGCCAAATTTAGAATATAGAGGCGATAGGCACCACCAATATTGGCGATATAGGCTAAATATTTTCCATCTGGAGAAATTCGGGGTGAGGTGACAAAACCTTGTTTAAAAGTAACGCGTTTTGCACCTTCAACTTGTTCACCCTCGGCACTCATGCGATAGATTTGTGGATTGCCGCCACGATCACTCGTGAAATAAATATAGCGACCATCTGCAGAGTATTGTGGTTCGGTATCAATGGTGCTGCCTCGGGTCAAACGATGTAAACCAGTTCCGTCAGCATTGATACCGTAGATTTGAGTATTGCCGTCTTTTGAGAGTGAGACTGCTAACTTTCGACCATCAGGTGACCATGCTGGCGCACTATTGTTTCCCTTTTGATTGGAAAGCGAAATTCGACGTCCGGTGGCGAGCTCATGAACATAGATGACTGGTTTGCGATCTTCGAAAGAAACGTACGCCACTTTCTTGCCATCAGGCGACCATGATGGGGAGATGATAGGTTCTCCGCTATTCATAGCATTGCGAATATTTTGGCCGTCAGCATCAGAGATAACCAAGCGATAGCGCTTACCATCCTTGATGACATAAGAGAGACGGGTAGAGAAGACGCCGCGTTCACCTAAAAGTTTGAAAATAATATCGTCTGCAATTTTGTGCGCTGCTGCGCGCAAATTATCCGCGCTCAAGTTGATATTTAAGCCGCCTAAGCTTTGTGATTTACGAACGTCAAAGAGTTTGTAACGAATTTCATATTGGTCATTACCAGTTTGCATCACTGAGCCTACTACTAAAGCATCAGCCCCGCGCGCTGCCCAGGATTTGTAGTTTGGCGTACCATCGTCGCCCTCAACCGCATTACCGTTTTCAGTATTTTTGAAGTAACCGCTGCGCGCTAAGTCTTGACGAATGATTTCAGTAACGCTTGTGGGTAATTTGTTTTCATCTTTAAATCGCATGACAGCGATTGGATAAAGCGATTGACCAACACCAGTGATTTCAATATTCATTTGCGCGAATACTGGACTGACTACCCCAAGAGTTAAGGTAGTAATTACAATGCCTAAGAAACGTAATTTCAAAACTATTCTTTTGATCAACTGCAACATGCTTTAGTCCTTAGGTTTAAAGGTCAATTTGACTTCGCGTTGGGGAATTTTGCCATTGTCATCTTTAGGCAGGCTTTCTGCACGAGAAAGGGCTAGAAGCACAGCTCGATCCCAGCCTGGATTACCACTGGAAGTTAAAACGCTCGTACTCAGAATGACACCATCTGGCGCAAGGTTGACCTGAATGACCGCTGCAGGGTTGCCGCTGATAGATTCTGGATTGAAGACGATGAGGGGTTTGACCTTCTTAATGACTTTGTCAGTCCAGCCTGGGGGCGCATTCCCACCGCCACCAACGCCACTACCGACTGTGCCTCCACTGCCACCCTCAGCGCCAGCAGCAGCTCTTAGCCGTGCCAATTGATCAGCACGAACTTTTTCCGCTGCTGCATTTGCTTTGGTTTCTGCAGGTGACTGTGCTTTAGGAGGCTCTGCTTTTTTAGGTTCTTCCTTCTTTGGCTTTTCTTTCTCTTTTGGTGGAGGAGGCTTCACTGCTTTAGGTGTTTCTACTTTTTTTAACTGCGCCTCTTTTTTGGGAGGCTCTTTTTCAACTTTCTTTTTCTTGACTGCAATATCCGCAGCCTCTTCTTTAACAACTGTTTTGAGTTCTGGCTCTGGTGGAGTCTCAACTTGAGGAGCAGAATCCCAGAGCTCAACTTCAACTCCAGATGGAGTGCTGTTATTCCAACTAATACCAATCACTAAAAATGCGAGCAAGCCTAAGTGAGCAATTAACGAAAAAGTAAATGCGCGTTTTGTGCTTTCCTCTTTGGTAAAGCGTCCTCTCTTAAATGGAGAAAGAGATGATTGAACAGTAGATGCGCTATTCATAGATGATCTGAGCGAGTCTTACGCCTTACTGACTCTTGACAGCAAGACCCACACGCTTGACGCCATTCTCTTTGAGTTTAGACATGACGTTCATCACAGTTTCATATTTGATAGATTTGTCTGCGGCAAGTACTACGGGTTGCTCAGCAGATTTCTCTGCTTGCGTTCTTGCAAAGGCGCCGAGCTCAAATTGGTTTAGGGTTTGGACGGGCTCGCCATCTTTACGAACGATGACATTCTCGTTGGCGTCAATCGTTAGAAAGACGGGTGGTAAGGATTGCACCTTGGCGCCGCCAACGGTTGGTAGATTAACAACACCAGGATTAACCATCGGTGCGGTGACCATGAAGATCACCAGCAACACCAACATGACATCGATGTAGGGAACGACGTTGATGTCGGCCATTGCCCGACGTTTTGATTTGCGCATTGTGGAGCCAGCCATAAGGTTCTCGATTAGCGCCCTGTTTGACGTTGCAAGATATTAGTGAACTCTTCAATGAAAGTTTCAAAGCGAATTGCAAGACGATCTACATCGGTTGCTGCGCGGTTGTAAGCAACTACTGCTGGGATCGCTGCAAACAAACCAATCGCAGTTGCAATCAGCGCTTCAGCAATACCAGGAGCAACTGCAGACAGCGTTGCATTTTGTACGTTCGCTAAACCGCGGAATGAATGCATGATTCCCCAGACAGTTCCAAAAAGACCGATGTATGGAGACACCGATCCTACAGATGCCAGAAATGGCAGGTTTGCTTCAAGCGCATCCATTTCACGTTGGTAAGTTGCCTTCATTGCGCGACGGGCGGCATCGATTTCACGAACTTTCATGAACTCTTGCATGCCTGCTTCAAAAATATGCTCTAGGACCGCATCGCTACGGGTATTACGCTGGGCTGACTCCAGCAGGGTATTGAGATCTCCGCCCGACCAAAAGTCGCGCTCAAAACGCTCCGTATCTTGTCTGACCCCCCTCAGAACAGCTGTTTTCTTGAAAATGATGGTCCAAGAGGCGATGGACATCCCCAGTAATAACAACATTACCAACTGTACTAATAGGCTGGCATTGAGGACGAGGGAGAGGAATGAGAGGTCTTGTGTAGTAGCCATGGTGGATTTTGTATGATGTAGGTTGATTTTACTAAGTTAATTAACTCAGCAATCCAACTTCTTCAGGATTTTTAACATGTTTGACCGTCAGAATACTTTAGCCAAAACCGATCCCCACTTGTGGGAAGCCATTCAGAATGAAAATAAGCGTCAAGAAGACCATATTGAGCTCATTGCCTCCGAGAACTATACCTCGCCAGCAGTCATGGAAGCCCAAGGCTCCCAATTGACCAATAAATATGCTGAGGGCTACCCTGGCAAGCGCTATTACGGTGGCTGTGAATTTGTGGACGTTGCTGAGCAGTTAGCGATTGATCGCGTGAAGACATTGTTCGGTGCAGAAGCAGCAAACGTACAGCCCCATTGCGGTGCATCTGCAAACCAAGCCGTTTTCTTGGCCTTCCTAAAACCGGGTGACACTTTTATGGGAATGAGTCTGGCTGAAGGTGGTCACTTGACTCACGGTATGGCATTGAACATGAGTGGTAAATGGTTCAATCCTATTGCTTACGGTTTAGATAAAAATGAAGAAATTGATTACGACCAAATGGAGCGTTTGGCTCGTGAGCACAAACCAAAATTGATTATTGCTGGTGCTTCTGCTTACTCAAAGAAAATTGATTTTGAGCGCATTGGTAAATTGGCAAAAGAAGTGGGGGCGATTTTCATGGTCGATATGGCTCACTATGCAGGCTTGGTTGCAGCTGGTGTTTATCCAAATCCAGTGCCTCATGCAGACATCGTTACCTCCACTACACACAAGAGTTTGCGCGGTCCTCGTGGCGGCATTATCTTGATGAAGGCTGAGCACGAAAAGGTGATTAACTCTGCAGTCTTCCCAGGCCTACAGGGCGGTCCTTTGATGCACGTGATTGCTGCTAAAGCTGTGGCATTCAAAGAGGCGCAAGAATCAAGCTTTAAGGATTATCAAAAGCAAGTTGTCGCCAATGCAAAAGCTTTGGCAGAGATATTAATTTCCCGTGGTTTGCGCATTGTTTCTGGTGGAACAGATTCACATGTGATGTTGGTGGATCTGCGAGCAAAGAAAATGACTGGTAAAGAAGCTGAGCGCGTATTGGGTGAGGCACACATTACTTGCAACAAAAACGGCATCCCAAATGATCCAGAAAAGCCAATGGTCACCAGTGGTATTCGTTTGGGTTCACCAGCTATGACAACGCGTGGTTTTAAAGAGGCGGAAGCGCGCCAAGTAGGCAATTTCATTGCGGATATTTTGGATAATCCAAATGATCCAGAAAATATTGCCAAGGTGCGCGCACAAGTTGCTGAATTAACTAAACGCTTCCCGGTTTACGGGTAATCTCAGAAACGAAAAAGAGCTTACATTGCGCTGCCCTTTTTGCCATAACGACGATACTCAGGTTCTCGATACCCGTGTATCAGATGAGGGTGATACGATCCGCCGCCGCCGCCGTTGCGCTAAGTGCGATAAGCGTTTTACAACTTACGAGCGGGTTGAGTTGGCATTACCAGCAATTGTGAAAAAGAATGGCAGCCGCGTGGAATACAGCCACGACAAGCTAGCAAGCTCTATTAAGTTAGCCCTCAGAAAGCGTCCTGTGTCATCGGATTCTGTGGATGAATCGATTGCGCGTATCGAAGAAAAGTTGCTGAGTTTGGGTGAAAAAGAAATCCCGAGTGAGCGCGTAGGTGAGCTTGTCATGCGAGAACTCAAGCGTCTCGATAAAGTGGCGTATATTCGATTTGCTTCTGTTTATCGCAGCTTTGCAGACATTGAGTCTTTTGAAAGCGCTTTAAAAGAACTGAAGTGATGTTGACTCATGTTGCTTAAGTCACATAAATAACAAGACCTCCATTTTTGAATACTAAAGACTATTTGAGTTAAACGGTTTTGTGTATACTGTAACCAATTGATTACAATTTACGCATGTATGAGATTAAAAAAACCGTTGAATTTGAGAATTGGTTTAACAGCATTCGGGATTCGTTAACTAAACGACGATTGGCTACAAGGTTGCGTAAGGTGGCCTTGGGAAATTTAGGGGATGTGAGTCCAATTGGAGCGAGGGTATGGGAAATGCGCGAACATTTTGGGCCCGGTTGGCGAATGTATTACATTGAACATTGCAATGTCATTGTTGTGATGTTGGGTGGTGGCTGCAAAGCAACCCAGGCGGCAGATATCAAAGCAGCTAAAAAATTAGCACAATTCTTGGAGGATTAAATGACAAAGAAGAAAAAAATAAAAATTAGCGAGCTACCTAATTTTGATATTGTTGACTATCTAAAAACAGATAAAGATATTGCTCAATACCTTACGGTTGTACTTGAGGACGGCGATCCTGCTCTATTTGTAGCAGCTATAGGCGATATTGCTAGGGCTAAGGGAATGAGTGAAATTTCTAAAAAAAGCGGAGTCACTCGAGAATCGCTTTACAGAGCGTTAAAGGTTGAAGCCCGACCAAGATTTGAAACTGTTACTAAGGTAATTCATGCGCTTGGCATGAAATTAAGCGTGCATGCCTAAGTATTGATCAGATTGCTTTTGCTTTTTCAGCGCACATCATCCTAATAACACCATCGATATCAGTAGGCTTATTCCACCCTAGAGCCTTAATCGCTTTCTCAGGATTACCTACGCTAGAAACAATTTCATTGGGGCGGAAGAAGCTCGGTTCAATTTCCACATACTTTTGCCAATCTAAATCAAAGTATTCAAAGGACTTGGCTACAAAGTATTTGAGTGATTCTTTCCTGCCAGTGGCAATTACAAAGTCATCTGGCTGATCCAATTGCATCATCAGCCACATCGCCTCAACATACTCTGGAGCCCAGCCCCAATCACGAGAAATATCTAAATTACCCAGTTGTAATTTATCAAGTTGCCCCGCCTTGATCTTGGCGGCACCCGCAATAATTTTTTGCGTAACAAAACGCTCGGGTCGCAATGGGGATTCGTGGTTAAACAGAATCCCAGTGCATGCGTAGAGTCCATAAGACTCACGGTAGCTATTGATGAGCCACTTAGCGGTGGACTTGGCTACTGCATAAGGGCTACGGGGGGCAAATGGTGTTTGTTCGTTAGCAGGTGTATCGCCTGTATCGCCAAAGCACTCACTTGAGCCGGCATTGTAAAAACGCACAGGCTTATTCAGTAGTCGAATAACTTCCAAAATATTAAGAGTGCCAATCGCAATGCTCTCAATAGCCTCAACAGGTTGATCGAATGAGAGTCCTACAGAGGTTTGGCCGGCGAGATTGTAGATCTCATCAGGCCCCGATTCTTGAATGGCATTAAAGACGCTTCTAAAGTCATTAATCGAAACGGAGATTAATTTGACTTGCGAGCGAATTCCAAGGGCATTGAGATTATTGAAGGACGATGCCATCACATCACGTGATGAACCCGTTACTTCATACCCTTTAGATAAGAGATGCTTCGCTAAATAAGCACCGTCTTGCCCGGTAATCCCAATGATTAGGGCTTTTTTAGATGCCAATTTACATTAGAACAGCAAAGATTGAAGTAGTAATGTCTTCGACACTGCCCGTACCACTCACCTTGCGATAGACGGGCGCTTTTACTTGATCGCTTGAGTTAGCTTGCGCTGCCCATGAGGAGTAATACTCCACCAAAGGACGGGTTTGGTCATCATAGACTTGTAAGCGCTTGCGAACCGTTTCTTCTTTGTCGTCATCGCGCTGAATCAGTGGATCGCCTGTCAAATCATCTTTACCTTCAACCTTGGGTGGGTTGTATTTAATATGGTAAGTGCGACCAGAAGCGGGGTGAACGCGACGTCCACCCATGCGATCAATAATCGCGTCGAATGGAACATCAATTTCTAAAACATAATCAATTGGAACGCCAGCATCTTTCATCGCTTGCGCTTGAGGAATCGTTCTTGGGAAGCCATCAAACAAATAGCCTTTGCTGCAATCTGGTTGAGTCAGGCGATCTTTCACTAAGCCAATGATAATGTCATCGGAAACAAGGCCACCTGCATCCATAATTTTTTTAGCAGCAATGCCCAACTCTGTTCCAGCTTTGACAGCGGCGCGCAACATATCCCCTGTAGAGATTTGTGGAATGGCAAATTTCTCGCATATAAACTGAGCTTGTGTGCCTTTACCAGCACCAGGTGCACCGAGCAGAATCAACCGCATTGTTTTTCCCCTTAGAAGAGCTGTCATTGTCCCGTATTTTGTCGAGATCCTTTAGGTCTAATGCCTAGGATTATCCCCGAGAAGCTCTAAAGAGCTGCAGAATGAGAAAAAAAGCTATGAAGCCTTAAATACTCGCCTTACGCGTTCTAGGTCATCTGGCGTATCAACCCCGGCAGGAGGGGTCTTAGCTGCGGTATGAACCGCAATTCGATAGCCATTCCACAGGGCGCGAAGTTGCTCTAGTGCTTCAGCCTGCTCCGGCGGTGCAGGGTCAAGACGGGTATAGGCCTGTAAAAATTCAGCCCGATAAGCATAGATACCTAAATGCCGTAAATGCTCGGTTTTGTCTTCGGCGCCAGCATCTCGAACAAAAGGAATGGATGCTCTTGAAAAATAGAGTGCCTCGCCAGAACGATTCAAAACCACTTTGACTACATTTGGGTTTTGAATCTCAGCAGCGTCATGGATTGGTACTGCCACTGTAGAAATTGCACACTCCACATGATCAGCCAAGGTTTGAGCAACTTGATTAATGAGTTCCGGTGGAATGAGGGGCTCATCTCCTTGCACATTGACTACCAAGGCATTGTCAGGGAGCTTAAGTAACTGCGCCACTTCCGCAAGACGATCGGTGCCTGTTGGGTGATTCTCGCGAGTTAGTAAACATTCGATACGATGCTCATCACATGCCGCTTGAATTTCTACTGAGTCTGTTGCCACCACCACGCTATGCGCTAAAGATTTTTTGGCTTGCTCAGCAACACGAACTACCATCGGTTTACCGCCAATATCTGCCAGCGGTTTTCGTGGCAAGCGAGTAGAGCCCAGTCTGGCTGGTATGACAACTAAAAAATCAGGAGCTTTAGATGCACTCATTTTGAATGACTTAAACTTCTTCAGCACTCAAGCTACGTGCTTCTTCAACGAGCATTACCGGCACATCATCGCGAATTGGGTAAGCTAGACGATCGGCTTTGCAAATAAGCTCATGTTTATCTGTATCTAAATGCAATTGGCTTTTGCACAAAGGGCAAACCAAGATATCGAGTAGGCGTTTGTCCATAATAATTTCAATAAAGGGTATGAGAAAATAGTGTAGCGCTTAAGTGCCTCAAATGCATCTATATGTCTTATAAGGTATAGCGCCGCGGATCTGGTCTTTGCAAAATCGATTGCAACCATTCCATGAGGTTGTCCGGCAGATGGAGTGACATCGGCACAACCCAAATGCGCTCATCTGAAATACCTGTGCACTTCACTGCATCTTTTTCCGTAATCAGGATGCATTGTGCTTTGATGGAAGCAAAAAATTCGGAGGTGTAAGCAACGTGGTCTGGTAGTGGGATCTGTTTTCCGGTAACAGCATGCCTTGCTAAATCATCAAAAAAGCGTTTTGGATTTCCAAGACCTGCAATCGCGGCAATGTTCTTTGGCAAGTATTGCTCAGTAATCTGCTCAAAAGATTGGGTATTTGAGGGATTGATTAGTTGGTATGGGGTGCCTAAGCAACTAGCCAAATTAAAAGATCTTCGTCCTAAAAAGTATTCATCTAAGATCCCACTTTTTTGATTCTTCGGGGTACCAGTGAATAGCGTGGCATCCCGCTCTGGTGTAGCTGGTTCACGAAGTGGTCCTGCAGGCAGTAAGAATCGATTTCCCTCGCCTCGATCATCGCGCACTACAAATTCCACATCGCGACCGCCTTCACGTGCAGGCCAGCGAATTAATCCGTGGTGTTGTAGACCATCATCACTAATGATGACGTTGACCTCAGGAAAATGTTTCAGCAAGGCCTTGATACTCTGCTGACGTTTTGGAAATACCCAGATCGGAAATTGATCGCTAGTGCGTTTTGCAATCAATACGGGCTCATCACCAACGATTGAAGGATCGGAGCTGCACTTTACTTGTACTGGAGCTATCTGCGACGATGCGCCATAACCTCTGCTAATAATCCCAGGCTTCCAGCCCAGTTGCGATAGTTGCTCTGCAAGGGCAATCACAATGGGTGTTTTACCGGTTCCGCCAACCCGAATATTGCCAATGATGATGATCGGTACTGGGGCTGGCTTTATTTTAGAAAGATCTAAATCATGAATCAGTCTGCGAATACGTAAGGCGATGCCATAGAGCCAAGACAGCGGCCACAGCACAAGACTAGTGGGGCCGCGTCTCTCCCAAAATTTTGGGGCTTTGCGAAAAATAGATAGCGCCATCGTTCTGATTACTTTTTCGTCTGACTGCTAAAAACAATATTGCTCAAATTGGCGTCACGCGCTGCTTCTAGGGCTGTCATGACAGATTGATGTGGCGCTCTAGCATCAGCATCAATATTGACTTGCAGATTGCTATCTTTGACGCCAAGTTGAGTTAATGAGTTGCTGAGTTGGGATGGATCGGTCACTTTGCCGTTGATTGCAAAGCGGCCATCGCGACTTACTGCAATATGGATTTGTTTGCTCTCTACTTGAGTTTCAGTTCCGCTTGCTGTCGGCAAAGTAATGGCCAATTCTTGATAGCGAGTGAAAGTAGTGGAGATCATCAAAAAGATCAACACTACTAACAACACATCAATAAAGGGAATGAGATTAATTTCTGGTTCCGCAGAAACCGATGTTGACCCTAAGGAAAATTGCTTTCCTGATTTTGAATGGGTGTCTAGCCAACTCATTATGCGGATTCGGTAGGGTATAGCTTTTTAAATAATTGGCGTGTGAATTCTTCGCACTCACGCTGACGTTGATTTGCAATGGCCCTTAGAGCACGCCACGCAGCGAGGGCTGGAATGGCAATTAATAATCCAAACGCAGTGTTGTATAGCGCTACAGAAATGCCATGCGCCAGTTGTTGAGGGCTGCCGGCACCATTAATCGCACCTTGACTACCAAAGATCTCAATCATGCCCACGACAGTGCCAAACAAACCCAGTAATGGAGCTACGGTAGCGATTGTTGCTAATGCGCCAAGATAGCGATCAAACTTGAGCCAAGTTGCTTGCGCAATCGCTTGAAGCTCTTCTAGTGCGGATTGAGCATTGTTGCCTGAGGATTTCTCACGCAGAACACAGGCAAGCAATGGGCTGGCTGGTGACAATTGAGTTAATTGTGTAATGTGCTCATTCGCCAGCGGTTTTTGACTAACTAACTGATTAGCATAGGTAAATGCGGTTTCCAGGCTGCCTTTAGGAAAAACGTGAATCTGGCGTAGATACCAGCTACGCTCGATAACAATGGCTAGGCCAATAATGGAAATGATCAAAAGAGGCCAAATGGGCCAGCCAGCGGATAGTAAGATGGAGTACATAAGCTCAGTACTTTAGCTGAATTATTGAGCCCCTTTCGGAAAGCTTGCCTGTGGATAACTCTGTGCAAAACTTTTTTGTGGGGATGCTCTAAGTCCTTGATTGATGGTCAGCAGGGTGAAATATGCCTAAAAAGGTCATTTGAGAAGAGGATAAATTCAGTATATAAATCATAGGCTTACGATATATGTGTAGTATTTATGAGACGTTTTGGGTCAGTAATCACTTACTTATGAGCATTAAACCAAGAGCCAATAGGCTTCTGTGGATATTTATTACCGTCTAAGCCTGAAGGTTTTGAGAGCAAAGAGAAAAAATGTCGGAAATATCAAGGGAAATTCTATCGGTCAGCGATCTTAACCGCGCCATTGCAGCCTCTTTGGAGGATCGTTTCGATACTGTTTGGGTTAGCGGGGAGATTTCTAACTTCAAAGCATATGACAGCGGGCACTGGTACTTCTCATTAAAAGATGAGGAGGGTCAAATTCGTTGTGTGATGTTCCGGGGTCGAAATGGTCAAGTTGGCTTTATGCCCCAGTCAGGTGATTTAGTTGAAGTCAGTGCCAATCTAGGAATGTATGTTCCCAGGGGTGATATTCAGCTCACGATTAAAACCTTACGCCGTGCTGGTATGGGTGGTTTATATGAAGCATTTTTAAAACTCAAAGCCAAGCTCGCAAAAGAAGGTTTGTTTGATGAAGAGCGCAAGCGTGAGATACCAACGCATCCACGTTCAATTGGTATTGTCACTTCACCACAAGCTGCAGCATTAAAGGATGTGCTCAGTACATTAGCTAGGCGAGCACCACACATTCCAATTGTGATTTATCCAACATTGGTGCAGGGGTCTGATGCTCCATCAGGAATTATTGCTGCACTCAAGGCTGCGGAAAAGGAGCAGGTAGTTGATGTGATATTGCTAGTTCGTGGCGGTGGCAGCATCGAAGATTTATGGGCATTTAATGATGAGCAATTAGCGTATGTAATTGCAAGCTCGCCAATTCCAGTAGTTAGTGGAGTTGGTCATGAAACAGATTTCACGATCGCAGACTTTGTTGCTGATCTAAGGGCGCCAACACCGACGGGCGCAGCAGAACTGGCGGCACCACGCAGAGATCAGATGCTGCAGGAGCTTGATGCCATCATGCAGGCACTGCTTCAACGGATTAACCAACGTGTTGAGCGCGAGGCGCAAACCTTGGACCAATTAGCCTTGAGATTAAGTCATGCATTACCTAACCCCGATCGTATGCGCGAACAAATTACCAACTGGCAGCAGCGCCTCAATCAAGCCTGGGCTGTGCGCATGGATAACTGGAAGCGAAATCAAGTGCACTATCAATCTCAGCTAGAGATGCTTAATCCCCAGAGAACTTTGGAGCGCGGTTATTCAGTGATTTTAAGTAGAGAAGACAATCAGTTGCGCGCAGTAAGGGGGCCAGGAGAACTGTCTACTGAAACAGTATTTCAGATTCAAATGGCTGATGGTGGGGCAGAAGTTCGATTAGCCGATATCAAAATAAGCCCTTAGCTCTGAATAGACATCATTTGACAAGACGTACGTTTTTACGTACTATTAATCAAAAGGAGCTAAATGATGACTACATTAACTGCGAGCGAAGCTAGGGCGGGTCTTTACCGTTTAATTGATCAGACGGCCGAGTCACATAAGCCCGTGGTCATTTCGGGGAAGCGTGCCAATGCTGTCTTAATCTCTGAAGAAGATTGGAGTGCTATTCAAGAGACTCTATATCTTATGTCAATACCAGGAATGCGCGAATCAATTAAAGATGCAATGGCTGAGCCATTAGCTAAAAGTAAAAAGGTATTGAAGTGGTAGTTTGGAATTTAGCTTATTCCAAATACTCCCTAAAGGATGCAAAAAAAATATCAGCCGCTGGATTGAGAGATAAAACTCAAGCTTTGCTTGATATTCTTCAGGCTGATCCTTTTCAAAATCCGCCGCCGTATGAGAAATTAGTGGGTGATTTCAAGGGAGCATATTCGCGGAGAATTAATATTCAACATCGGCTTGTATATGAGGTATTTCGTAAAGAGAAAACGGTTCGCATTCTGAGAATGTGGACGCATTACGAATAGAACTTCAGAGAATATTGGGTTCAATCTCCAAGCTCACACCAAATTCTTTTTTGACTTTATCTTGAATGCATTTAGCTAGACCCAAAATATCTTGGGCTGTACCGTTGCCATGGTTCACTAAGACAAGCGCTTGATTGTCATAAACGCCAACATTGCCCATGCGCTGACCCTTAAAGCCGCATTGATCAATTAACCAGCCAGCAGCAAGCTTGCGCTTACCTACAGCATCTGGGTATGAAACCAATTCTGGGTATTTATGAAGTAGGGTCTCGTACTGTTCATTTGGAACAATTGGGTTTTGAAAGAAGCTACCTGCATTACCAATCACCTTGGGGTCAGGCAACTTGTGTGTACGAATCTTACAAACTGCCAAAAAGATGTCTTCTGGGCTTGGGGACGAGTTTTCTGAAAACTGTTTTGCTAAATCTGCGTAATGAATACGCGCTTGCCATTGTTTGGGGATTTTAAAAACGACCTTTATCACAATATAGCGATGGGGATTTTTCTTGAAGTAGCTATCGCGATACGCAAACTGGCAGGCATCTTTTGTAAGCGTGACAAAGGCATGACTTTTAGAATCAAAAGCTTCAACAGAATCAATGTACTCGCCTATCTCAACACCATAAGCACCAATGTTCTGAATGGGTGCAGCGCCAACTGTGCCTGGAATGAGAGCCAAGTTTTCTAGTCCTGGAAAATGGTTGTCCAAAGTCCATGCAACAAATTCATGCCAGTTGACCCCACCGCCAACGGCTACCAAGGTTGCGTTGGGGTCAGAAGAAAGAATCTTCTGGCCGGTGATATTCATCAGCAGGGTTGCACCCGGCAAAACCTTGGGTAGGATGACATTGCTGCCACCGCCCAATACACGCCAGGGCAAACACTTCCCGGCAATTTCTGTGATCACTGCTGGAATTTGCTCTGCAGCAGATATTTCATAGGCAAGTTCTGCACTGGCATCAAACCCAAATGTATTGCGATCCCGAAGGTCGAGATTTAGGCTCGATTTTGCTTGGGAAGCTGCATTATGGCTGGAGTTCATGCCACAATCTTATTCGAATGTCTGACAAGAGCGCAGATAATTGCAATATTAGTATTTAGAAAATTAAAAATATTACGTAATTCAATAAATAAGGAGTAAAAAATGCCTTCATTTGACGTGGTTTGCGAGCCGGACATGGTTGAGCTTAAAAATGCGATTGAGCAATCGAATAAAGAGATTAGCAATCGCTTTGACTTTAAGGGTTCTGATAGTCGCGTAGAGCAAAAAGATGAAACTCTCATCTTATTTGGTGATGATGACTTTAAATTGGGTCAAGTACGGGATGTGCTCTTTGGCAAGATGGCTAAGCGTAACGTAGATGTACGTTATCTGAAAGATGATAAAAAAGAGACTATTGGTAGCGATAAGCGCAAGCAAACCATGAAGATTCAAAAAGGCATCACTTCAGAGCTTGCTAAAAAAGTAGTCCGTATTATTAAAGATAGCAAAATCAAAGTGCAAGCGAGTATTCAGGGTGATGCGGTTCGTGTCACTGGTGCAAAGCGAGATGATCTGCAAGCAACGATGGCTCTACTTAAAAAAGACGTGACCGAAGCGCCATTGGGCTTTAATAATTTCCGTGACTAACGCTAGGCTAGCGAGCCTCTAAAGACCATTTGCTTGTTAAGTGAATGTATATTATGATAATATACATTCAATGATAGATCTTCATCAAATAGCAGGGTTTCAGTGGGATGCAGGAAATGCTTATAAGAGCCAAGATAAGCATGGAGTTACTCAGGTTGAGGCTGAAGAAATATTTTTTAATCAGCCTTTATTAATTTCGGGTGATGAAAAGCATAGCGAGGAAGAGCGGCGATATCTTGCACTTGGAGTCACTAGCGCAAAAGTGCCGTTGTCTGTAGTGTTTACTTTGCGCAAAAAGGGAACCTTAATTAGAGTGGTTTCTGCAAGACCAATGAGCAAAAAAGAAAGGGCGTTTTATGAAAAAGCCTAATAAGATTATTCCTAAATTCAAGAACGAAAAAGAAGAGCGTGCTTTTTGGGAAAAAAATGATGCCTCAGATTATTTTGATCTGTCCAAGGCAACAAAAGTGACGATGCCAAATCTTAAGCCTTCAACAGCCTCAATTTCTTTGCGCCTATCCCAGAGCGTTCTAGAGAATATTAAATTACAGGCAAATAAGTTGGATGTGCCTTATCAGTCCCTGATGAAAGTTTGGCTAGCTGAAAAGTTGGAAGAGGCTGCTAAGTAATCGGGAGATGGCCCTTTGCATTTTGCCAAAAAATCTCATCTACTATGACCTCTAAAGGTCAAATGCACCCAGCAAGCGAAGAGGCGATCGAGCGTTTTTGTGATGCTTGCTGGCTAGAGGACGGTCTGGCAAAGAACAGTCTGTCTGCTTATCGAAGGGATTTGTTGTTACTGGCGCAATGGCTATATCGGCAATCTGGCGCTGATTTATATTCAGTTCAAGAAAAAGATCTCACTGCCTACATAGCGCATCGCAGAGCAGATAAGGCAACTACCGCCAATCGACGACTTACCGTATTCAAACGTTTTTATCGTCACGCTTTACGTATCAACTTAGTCAAGAGCGATCCGTGTATTGGATTGCGTGCTGCAAAGCAGGCTTTGCGTTTTCCTAAAACATTGAGCGAAGATCAGGTCACTGCTTTGCTCAATGCACCCGATATAGAAACTCCGCTGGGTTTGCGTGATCGTACGATGCTTGAACTCATGTATGCCTCTGGCTTACGTGTCTCAGAAATTGTTTCTCTTAAGACGGTTGCTTTGGGTTTGAATGAGGGCGTCGTACGTGTCGTCAATGGTAAAGGCGGTAAAGAACGTTTAGTGCCTTTTGGTGGCGAAGCGGGGCAGTGGTTAAGAAGATATCTTGCAGAAGCTCGTACACCACTTCTTGAGGGTAAAACGACTGATGCGGTGTTTGTGGGGCGCCATACTGGTACAGGCCTAACAAGACAAGCTTTTTGGGCTCTGATTAAGCGTTATGCAACTGTTGCCAATATCCCTGTTGCACTATCGCCGCACACTCTTCGGCATGCTTTTGCAACGCACCTACTCAATCATGGTGCTGACTTGAGGGTGGTGCAATTATTGCTGGGGCATGCAGACATTTCGACTACGCAGATTTATACCCACGTAGCTAGAGAGCGCCTTAAATCGATTCATCAGCAGCATCACCCACGTGGTTCATGATTGGAATGCTAAAAGTGTTTAAGATGGCGTTATGACTTTAACCCTAGACCTATTGTTGATTCCGCTTGCCTATCTGATCGGCTCTATTTCATTTGCCGTAGTAGTCAGTAAGTGCATGAACCTACCTGATCCACATTCTTATGGTTCTGGCAATCCGGGGGCTACTAATGTGCTACGAACAGGCAATAAGTTGGCGGCTGGTCTCACTTTTCTTGGTGATGCCCTTAAGGGTTATTTTGCGGTGATGTTGGCTCGACTTTTGTTGGGCGATCAATCACTCACTTCTTCCTTGGGTTCATGGGTGCTGTGTGGTGTAGTGCTTGCCGTTTTCTTGGGACATTTGTTTCCAATCTTTCATGGCTTTAAAGGTGGCAAAGGCGTTGCTACCGCATGCGGTATTTTGTTCGGCGTCAATGTGATTCTTGGTATCGCCACCCTTGGCACCTGGATCATCGTGGCTGTATTCATGCGCTACTCTTCTTTAGCCGCTTTGGCTGCTGCCGTATTTGGCCCTATTTATTTTGTATTTTTGTTTGGCTTCCAGCCAATGGGTATATCACTCTTAGTGGTGTGTCTACTTTTAATCTGGCGTCATCGAAGTAATATCCAAAATTTACTCAACGGCACAGAAAGCCGTATTGGTTCAAAAAAGAACAAAACCTAAAGAGCCCAACAGTAGATAAGGAGAAAAAATGACTATTGCATATGCTTGTGTCTTATTCATGGGTTTATTTCCCTATGTTGCTGCGGGCATTGCCAAAAAAGGGTTTGATCAATACGACAACAGCATGCCAAGGCAATGGCTCGCTAAGCAAACTGGTTTTAGGGCAAGAGCCAACGCAGCTCAAGCCAACCTTTTTGAATCTCTCCCCCTCTTTTTTGCGGCGGTGATCATCGCATCTATAAACAATGCGCCGCAAGCAAGAATCGATTTACTTGCGATTGGCTTTGTAATTGCTCGTATTGCATATTTAATTTGTTATATCGCCAATTGGCCCTCCACAAGATCAATCGTTTGGCTGTTGGGGTTAGTTTGTGTCGTCGCAATATTTTTCCAGATCTAAATAAGATAATCCTCAAGATGGCAACCAAAAAAACATCCAATTCAGTATCGGCTAAGAAGGTCACAAAGAAATCTGTGACTGCTAAATCGACAGATAAAAAATCTACTAGCAAGAAAGACGAGTCCGGTCTTCCGCTCTCAGTTGTGATCCGTCGCCGTATTGAGGCACAGAAAGCACGCTTTCATGCAAATGACAATATTGCAGCTTTTATTAAACCAGGCGAGCTAGAGCGTTTAGTTGATGAAGTTTCTGAAAAGATGCAGGCTGTGTTAGAGAGTCTGGTTATTGATACTAAAAATGATCACAACACCAGAAATACCAGCCAGCGCGTAGCCAAGATGTATGTGCAAGAAGTATTCAATGGCCGTTACGTTGAGCAACCCACCTTAACGAAATTTCCGAACGTGAGTCGCTTAAACGAGCTCATGATTATTGGTCCCATTACCGTACGAAGTGCATGCTCTCATCATCTGTGCCCCATCATGGGCCGCATTTGGATTGGTGTTCTACCTAGTAAGGAGTCTGCGTTAATTGGCTTATCCAAATACTCGCGATTAACTGAGTGGGTTATGTGTAGACCCCAGATTCAAGAAGAGGCTGTAGTGGAGTTGGCTGACATGCTCGAGAAAAAGATTAAACCAATCGGTGTTGCTGTGGTGATGGATGCTGATCACTTTTGCATGCAATGGCGTGGTGTCAAAGATCGTGACTCCAAGATGATTAATAGCGTGATGCGTGGGGCTTTCTTAAAAGACTCTAATCTACGCCGTGAATTTTTAGCATTAATTGATCGTAAGTAATCTAGCGTGCGCCTTATAAGCTTTTACATTGCTCTTATATTGTCGGCGGGTATGCTTGTAGCGTGTGCTTCTATCCCCGATAAAAATGTAGACCCCAGTAAAAATAATGTTGTTAATTTTCGTAAAGATCTTAAAGAATGCAGAGAGGATTATCCTGAGGTGGGCTCCGGGGCACATATCCGCCAATGGGAGGGCTGCATGAATTTAAAAGGTTGGCGCTAATCTGCGGGACAACTTATTTGGTGAGAATAATTCTCATCTATATTTGTATATAAATCAAGGAGTTATGTGCGCCCTAGCAAGTCCAAATCATCTCCACTATGATCGGTTCAGTTTTAGAGATTCTTACTGCTGATCGTTTTAATTTTTGGAGAACCCATGAAAAATAGTCGTCGCCAATTTATGATTTTGTCTGCTGCTGGTGCTTGCACTTTGGCATTGAACGGCAAAGTTCAAGCTCAAGCAATGGTTGCTGAATCTGATCCACAAGCCAAGGCTTTGAAGTATGTTGCAGTCTCTGACGTTGCTGGCAAGAATTGCGCTAATTGCGCTCTCTACCAAGGCAAACCAGATTCCGCCGCAGGTGGCTGTGCTTTGTTTGCTGGTAAGCAAGTGGCTGCTAAAGCCCATTGCAGTGCTTGGGCCAAGAAAGCTTAAGCTTGCTTAATAAATATATGAGGTGAATATTTACCTCATTTAAAAAGACTGCTGCGGCAGTCTTTTTTATTGCATTCAGAAAATCCCTGTATTTGCAGTAACGCTTTATGATGAGTTGTAATCGGTAATGCTAAAGACTTTAAGACAATTAAAAATGAACCGCACCATCAAGCATCTAATACAACGCTGCGCTTTTTATTTTGGGGGTGACCAGCCTTATGTGAGCTGGACCGAGCGTCTTCGATCAAGCGTAGGGGCGCTTCTGGGTTTGTTTTTGGTCTTCGCTGTTGCCAAATTACTGGGTGAGCTGACTGGCATTGATGAGTGGTTGATGGCTTCATTGGGGGCAAGTGCTTTGTTGGTTTTTTCCTTGCCTGGGAGTCCAATGGCTCAGCCATGGGCCGTGATTGCTGGCAATACTTTATCTGCTCTGATTGGCATTACTGCCGCTATTGTGATTCCGGATTCTGTATTGGCCATGCCGCTTGCAGCCAGCCTATCCATCTTGGGAATGTTTATCTTATGATGCCTGCATCCACCTGCAGCAGCCGTTGCTTTAATTGCAGTATTGGGGCACGTTACGCATTACCGTTATGCCTTCTTTCCAGTCATGGTTGATTCAGTGCTTTTAGTCATCGCCGCAGGAATGTATAGCAACCTGACTGGCAAAAAGTACCCAAATAGACCTTATTAATCTCTAAATAGGCCTATTTTTTATCTAAAAGCCACCCAATGAATTTATTTAACTCTAGTGGCGGCAATTGATGCGATGCAATCTTTAATACCGTAATTTTGGTATTTGCCCACATTTTCTTTTTTCAGTGACTGGGCACACTCATTTACAGAGTTACGAACGTTGATTTTTGGGATATTGCTACCGGTCATTTTGGCTCCTATTGGCTAATTGTTAATAACGTTTTTATTGCCCTTGCGCTATCTTGCGCTTTTACTGGGTTTAGCGCCTATTTTATAAAAGGTTTTGGCGCCCGATAAAGCGATAAAATCTACAGCTAATAGTTTAAATATCAGTTAATTGCAGAATATATTCAAAAGGTTAGCTATTTGCCCATGACGCAAGTTTTACCCGTAATTCTCTGTGGAGGGTCTGGAACTCGTCTCTGGCCGCTTTCTCGCTCAGGTTTTCCTAAGCAGTTTTTGGTTCTGTCTGGCAATGATGCTCAGCAAAGTCTTTTTCAAGAGGCTATTGGGCGTATTCATGCGGTAGAAGGCAAAAATATTTCCTTGGGTCAAACAGTCATTGTGACCAATGAAGAACATCGCTTTCTGGCGCTGGATCAATTGCGTGAGCTAAAGAATGTTTCTGCATCCTTATTACTTGAACCATCTGGCCGTAATACTGCCCCTGCATTAACGCTTGCCGCTTTGTATGCTGCAGAGCAGGGTAATGATCCTATTTTGGTGGTAACACCTGCAGATCAAACCGTCACTAACCCCACTGCATTTTCTGCGACATTAGCAAAAGCAATCGAGATTGCACAGAAGAGTGCCATCGCCATTCTGGGTATCACTCCTAAAACACCAGAGACTGGTTATGGCTACATTAAAGTTCAAGGCAACAAAAGTCATGATCAATCTACCGGATATACCGTTGAGCGCTTTGTCGAAAAGCCAGATGCGCAAACTGCTAAAAAGTATTTAGAAGAGGGCGGCTTCTTTTGGAATGGTGGCATGTTTGTTTTAAAGGCGAGTGTTTGGTTGGCTGCTTTAGAGGCTTATCGACCTGATATATTGGAAGCCACTCAAAAATCTTGGAGTACCAAAACAATAGATAGCTCTGGCGATACTGTCTTTATTCGCCCCGAAAAAGACCTGTTCAATGCGATCCCCAGCGAGTCTATTGACTATGCTGTAATTGAAAAATGTCCCAGCTCACATTTTCCTATTCAGATGGTTGAGCTAGATGCTGGCTGGAATGACTTAGGTGCATGGGATGCCGTATGGCAAGTTGGCAAGCAGGATTCAGATGGAAACGTCACTAGTGGCGATACGCTTCTTACGAATTCAAAAAACTCTTTAGTGCATGCAAGCAGTCGCCTAGTCAGTGTTGTCGGCATCGAAAATTTAATCATTGTTGAAACCGCCGATGCGGTTTTAGTGGCTGATCGCAAAAATAGTCAAGATGTTAAAAATATTGTTGGGCAACTAGAGGCTCAAAAGCGGGAAGAGAAAAACCTCCATCGCAAAGTGTCCCGCCCTTGGGGCTGGTATGACAGCGTTGATGAGGGCGATAGATTCAAGGTAAAAAGAATCCAGGTAAAGCCAGGAGCTAGCCTTTCTCTGCAAATGCATCACCACCGAGCTGAGCATTGGATTGTGGTTAAAGGGATTGCTGAAATCACGAACGGTGATCAAGTTCTCACGCTTACAGAAAATCAAAGTACCTATATTCCGCAGGGGCAGACCCATAGACTTGCCAATCCTGGTTCTGAGCCGCTAGAAATTATTGAAGTGCAGTCGGGTGGTTATTTGGGGGAGGACGATATAGTCCGCTTTGAAGATACCTATGGAAGAAGTTAATTTAAAAAATTAAAAAAGAGTAAATGTAATGAGTAAACAAAAAGTCGCATTAATTACAGGAATAACTGGCCAAGATGGCTCCTATCTTGCCGAGTTTCTTTTGGAAAAGGGCTATATTGTTCACGGAATCAAGCGGCGCGCTTCTTCTTTCAATACTGAGCGTATTGATCATATTTACCAAGATCCACATATCAATCACCCAGATTTGATCCTGCATTACGGTGATTTAACTGATACCAGCAATTTAGTACGCATTATTAAAGAATGTCAGCCAGACGAGATCTATAACTTAGGTGCCCAATCTCATGTGGCAGTTTCCTTTGAGTCTCCTGAATACACTGCCGATGTGGATGCAATAGGCCCATTGCGAATGTTGGAAGCAATTCGTATTTTAGGGCTTGAGCAAAAAACCCGTTTCTATCAAGCGTCAACTTCAGAGCTTTATGGATTGGTTCAAGAGATTCCGCAGAAAGAAACAACCCCTTTTTACCCAAGAAGTCCCTATGCAGTGGCAAAAATGTATGCCTATTGGATCACCGTAAATTATCGCGAAGCTTATGGCATTTATGCATGTAACGGAATTTTGTTTAATCATGAGTCTAAACGTCGTGGCGAAACTTTTGTAACGCGCAAGGTGACTCGTGGTTTAGCTAATATTGCCCAAGGCCTTGAAAAGTGTTTGTACATGGGCAATATCGATGCACTGCGGGATTGGGGCCATGCAAAAGATTATGTACGCATGCAGTGGTTGATGCTTCAACAAGATAAGCCAGAGGACTTTGTAATTGCTACTGGTGTGCAGTTTACCGTACGGGAATTTATTGCTCGTAGCGCCAAGCAGTTAGGTATCACTCTTCGCTTTGAGGGCTCTGCAGAGAATGAAAAAGCAATTGTTGCAGCCATTGATGGTGATAAAGCCCCTGCATTAAAAGTGGGTGATGTCATTGTTCAGATTGATCCACGCTACTACCGTCCTACTGAAGTGGAGACTCTTTTGGGCGATCCAACTAAGGCAAAAGAAAAATTGGGCTGGGTTCCAGAAATTACCTTAGATCAAATGATTGTCGAGATGGTGGCAAATGACTTAGAACAAGCCAAGCGGCACGCCCTCCTGCAAAAACATGGCTACTCAGTTGCTATTGGTAAGGAAAATTAAATGCGTAGAACTGCAGTTGGAGTGCTTCAATAATGACTACAGATCTCAATCAAAAGGTATATGTAGCTGGACATCGCGGCATGGTGGGCTCCGCCATTGTGCGCAATCTTCAGGAGAAGGGCTATGCCAATATTGTTACTCGCGCCCATAAAGAACTAGATCTTACTAATCAAGCAGCAGTGCAATCTTTTTTTGAACAAGAAAAGCCAGACCAAGTTTATTTAGCCGCTGCCAAGGTTGGCGGTATTCATGCGAATAACTCCTATCCTGCAGAATTTATTTATGACAACTTAATGGTGCAAAACAATGTTATCCATCAGGCATTTTTGAGTGGTGTTAAAAAATTACTCTTTTTGGGGTCAAGCTGTATTTATCCAAGACTAGCTCCCCAGCCAATGAGTGAGGATGCGCTATTAACGGGTGAGCTCGAGCCTACAAATGAGCCTTATGCGATTGCCAAAATTGCGGGCATCAAAATGTGTGAGAGTTATAACCGTCAGTATGGAAAATCCCACGGTGTCGATTACCGCTCGGTGATGCCAACCAATTTATATGGCCCGGGTGATAATTACCATCCTGAGAACAGCCACGTAATCCCAGCATTGATTAGAAGATTTCATGAGGCGAAGATGGTCAATGCACCCGAAGTAGTGATTTGGGGTACGGGTATGCCCAAGCGCGAATTTTTGTATGTGGATGATATGGCGGCCGCATCGGTATTTGTGATGGAATTAGACAAAGCAGCTTATGATGCACAAACACAGCCAATGCAAAGTCATCTCAATGTTGGCTTTGGTTCAGATGTCACAATTGCGGAATTAGCTAGCGCTATAGCCGCAGCAGTGAACTACCAAGGAAAAATTAGTTTTGATCCAAGTAAGCCTGATGGTACTCCACGTAAGTGGATGGATTCTGGTCGATTAAATAATCTAGGCTGGAATCCAAGCATTGATCTAGATCAGGGTCTTGTTCTAGCGTATACCGCTTTTTGCAATTCTAATAACTAAGTCATTTTTTTGAAGGAAGAAATAATTTGAATCACAATCCCAAAACCTTAACACCTATACATGAGGCGACTGTATTATTAGCTGGTACAGCAAGGGATGTGGCTCCATATATTGCCTCTGAGATGAAGCATCTTTTGGGCGCACTAAAAATATTTAAAAAAGTCTTTGTGCTGATTATTGAGAGTGATTCTTCGGACGATACTATCGAGGCGCTAGAAAAACTCAAAGGTAGCATATCCAATTTTGACTACATTTCAATGGGTAAATTGGTGGGGAAAATTCCAATTCGTACAGAGCGTTTAGCCTATTGTCGAAATCAGATCATTCAGGCTGTTTCCGAGAATTCAAAATATTCAGAGGTAGACTTTGTGATTCTCTCTGATTTAGATGGTCTGAATACACACCTTAATGGAAAATCGATAGCTGACTGTTGGGATACTAGTGTGCCTTGGGATGTCGTTACCGCTAATCAATTAGATTTTTATTACGATGTTTGGACTCTGCGTCACAAGTTCTGGTCTCCTGGCGACTGCATACTTCAACAGATCAATCTAGAGCCTATCCTCGGGTATGATCAATCAGTAAATTTGGCGGTATGGGCTAGGCAAGTTCGATTACCAATTACTGCGGGGTATATTGAGGTTGACGCCGCCTTCGGAGGTTTTGCTATCTACAAGAAGCAGGCATATATTGCTGGTAAATATGTTGGCAGCGCTGTTACTGATGGTGTTTGGCATGAGGCTTGCGAGCATGTTGCCCATTGTGGCGATATGCGTAAGAGAGGATATCGGATTTTTATCAATAGCGCTTTGATCAACTGTAAAAAACCAGCCGATCAAAATCCAAAAAAACCTAAGATATTTTCTCTTGCTGTCATTAAATCTATCCGCTCTATAGGCATAAGTATCTTTGGTAAAAAACGTTTTAAAAAATACCTTGATTTGCTGGCTGAATAATTAGTGCATCTATTAGACTTCTGTTGGATCTGAATAAAAAAATCAAAATGACTCTGCTATCTAATGAATTAAGTATTTTAGCTCCCGTGATTACAAAAGATCTAGAGCGAATTGGAAATAAAGGGGATGGCGGTTATGTCCTCCCATTATCTTCAGTAAAAGACGCTGATTTTTTAATATCGATGGGGGTCAATACAGATTGGTCTTTTGATGAACATTTTTTGGAGATCAATCCAAATATTTTCATTCATGCTTATGACCATACGATCTCTGAAAGGCAGTTTAGAAAAAATATTAAAAAACCACTCTTTAGGCTTCTTTACGGAAAGTCGAGCATCAAAGAAGTGCTTTCATACTACAGCCTGTATCGGAGTTATAAAAACTTTTTCAGAGACAAGGTGACCCATTTTCAGGAAAGAATTCATAATCGAATTGATCATCCGTACGATGCCACGCTTGACTTAGTGATGGAGCGTGCAAAAGCTTCTTCTATTGTTCTGAAGGTTGATATTGAGGGTAGTGAATACCGGGTTATAGATGAAATTTTGCGCTATTCAGCAATAATTAGCGCTCTTGTCATTGAGTTTCATCATACTGAGCCGTATAGAAATCTTTTTTTAGACTCAATAAGTAAGCTAAAAAAAGAATACGACATTGTTCATATACATGGCAATAATTATGATTTCGTTGCCACCGATGGATTGCCTGAGGTGCTTGAGATTACTTTTGTAAAAAGTGCTAAAAATAGTGGCTTTGAAAAAAGAAAAAATTTCCCAATTGATGGATTAGATTATCCCAATAATCCTGAGAAAGATGATTTTAAGTTTTCTTTTTCATAAAATTATCCCAAACTAATCACTGATAAACCTGACATTGCTTGTAGGCTTTTTGCTTAACCTGAGCATCATCGTTGGGGATCCAGACGGATAGATTGTAACTTTGAAAGGTGTGTGGAAAGGATATCGGAATTACAGATTCTTTCCGATATCCATAATTTTGGAGCTCACTTTCTTTAAATGCAATTGAAGCCCCATACATGAGTATCAAATCAAACTGATGCGTATAGAGTTGGTTAAGAATTTCGTTACAGTATTTTTCATTTGCATTTTGAATAACTTCATTCTTGTTTTGAAATAATTGTTCAAATCCGCTTGGTTTGTAAATCGAGGCCCAAGAACCTAGGGATAAGCCTGTGTCGTAAACTTTTTTGTTACCCTGAGCAAGAATGCCACTTACCGCTGCCGATCCATAGATATTTTGGGGCGTTTTAATTAGTTCCTGTACCCGTTCCCATCCCTTATTTTGAATGATAGCGCTTTGGGTGTTGAAATAAATGGCAAAAAAGAGGGTTGCGTTTAAAAGAAAAACTACTGCTCCAATTTGCCTGTAATTTCTATTGAATAGCAATGCAATTCTTATGAGTAAAAATGGACTAAGTAATTGATAGAAGTAGCACATCCAGCCGCCATCGTTTCTCCCCCAAATAAGGCAGAGCAGCCCAAAAGTAATTAATGAAGCAAAGCTAAGGTAGGAGAGTTGGAAATAAACCAGCGGTTTGTCTAGTGTTCTTAAATTCAGCAGTATAGTGGGGCTGAGTGAATATCTTTTTTCAAAAATTTTTCTCTTGTTTTTCGAAATTCTAATCGTAAGCATTAGCGCTAGAATGAAAACTAACAAATGGGACACAAAATAAAAATTTAATTGCAGTCTTAGTACTGCATTAGATAGGCTGGTTGCCTTTGCCATTGACCCTATTACCTGGTTTATATATACATCCGTGAAAAAGTAGCTGATGCTCAGCCATGTTGCAAAAACTACTGAAAATAAGAGTCCATATATCAAAGACTTTTTCTTTGAGATAAAAATGAATAAGTACAATAAGACTATAAAAAAAGCGGTTACAAAGTAGAGTTTAGTAAAGAATATTAAAAAAAGTATTCCACATGAAGCCAATAAACTTGGGTAGTTGAATTTTTTTAGGTATGGAATAAATACCGCACCTAAAAACAATAGCTCCCCCAGCGCATCCGGCCTAGCTAGTGGAGTTGATCCAAATAAGAGAGAGACATATATTAAGCTGATAGTCGTAAGTGATAGGGGAAGCCAGACTTCATTTTTGATTAATACCGTCAGAGCTATTAAAAGTGAGGCAATTAAAAAGACGCTGCTAAGTGCTCGATGAACTAAAAATGTTGATCCAAATGCCTTGACTGGATAGTAGCTGACGAGTTGGTAGAAGATGCCGTAGGGGTTTGTGTCCAATGGGACGCTGGCAAAGGAGTAAGGATAAATTCCTTGAGAAAAATCTTTAGATAGAATTAGCTGGGCGCCCTCACGATACTCTTGTTGAATTGGCGAGATAATTAGATTTAGATGGTAGCTAATAATCCACAAAAATACACCAGTGGTCACAAGATATATGACTTTATCTGAGCCCCTACTACTAAAAATTTCTAATTTCATTCTCAAGATTAATTGTTTCCTGGACTATGTAATGAGGTCTATTTTTGCTCTGTAAGAAAATTTTACTTACATATAGACCAATCATTCCCAGAAAGAAAGTGATAAGGCCGGTCTGAAAAAATAGTAGAACGGCAATGCTAGTCCAGCCTTCAATACTAACGCCGTACTCGTAATATCTGTAGATAAAAATTAGTCCAGTAACAACTGAAATGACTGATATACACAATCCAAAACCGATCATAATTTTGATTGGTTTTGTTGAGTGAGAAATAAAGTAGTTTAAGGCGAGTGCAAGTCTCTTCGAGAATGTATAGCTACTGTTACCGGACTCACGAAAGTTTTGTTCGATGTCAATATATTTTTTTGAGAAACCCACCATTTTTGCATAGTAGGCAAAGGATGGGTCATCTTCCTTAAACTGATTGATTGCGCGAATAACTTTTTGGGAATAAATGCCAAAGTTTCCTGTAGCGCCATCATATTTGATATCATCAATCAGAAAGTTATAAACACGATAATAGAGTGCAGACGTTAGTTTCGTAAATATTGAATCTTTTCTATTAATCCTTCTTCTGACCACAATATCTTTGGCATCATTAATCGCTGTCTCATAGAGGATCGTAATGTCTTCTGGTTGATCTTGAAGATCGCCATCCATCACAATGACCCACATCCCTTTGACCGAGGACAATCCTGCCAAAATAGCTGATTGTTGACCGTAATTTTGGCTAAAATTGATACCTTTTACTCGACAATCACTTGTGGCTAGCTCTTGAATTTTTAGCCAGGAATTATCTGGGCTACCATCGCATACATAAATAATCTCAAAATGGGGATTAATTTTGAGGAGAGTCTTGACCAACCTTTTATTAAGGGGGGTTAAGTGATCTGCATTCCTGTAAATGGGAATTACTATGGAAAGGTGGGGGTCAGTCAATTCTTAAGTACTCCTAATTGAGACTGTATACAATAGAGTCTTAATACAATACCTAGGTTTAATTATGACAGAACATTTAAAAAATACTTTAAATATTAAAGAGAAATTAAAGCAAAAAACTGTCCAAGACTACATTAAAGGTGTTGATTGGACCACTACCAGCGATGCCCCCTTCATTGTCGAATTTGACCCTACTTCAAACTGCAATTTAGCTTGCCCAGACTGTATCAGTGGGACTTTGCTTAACCAAGGGCAAATTGAGCGCAATCGCATTAAAGATTTAACCAATGAGATGGTGGAGGCGGGGGTTAGGGGGGTCATACTGATTGGTGGTGGTGAGCCTATGATGCATTTGGATATTGGATGGGTAATCCAAACGCTTGGTGATGCAGGCATTAAAATTGGTATCACAACCAACGGATTATATTTAAAGAAGCATTTAGACGTTACAGCAAAATTTGCTGATTGGGTTCGCGTATCTATGGACGCTGCTACTGATGAAACGTTTAATCGCATTCGACCATCTAAGACTGGGAAATCTCTTTTTGAATCTGCCATTAGCAATATGGAGGCATATGCCAAAGTAAAAAAGGGTAAGCTGGGTTATTCCTTTATGGTCTTCTCCGAGGGAAATTATGGTTTTAAGGGCATTGCGATTAATACCGATAAGGTGAAATCCCTTTCTCATATAAAGACAAATGCGCATGAGATTTATGCTGGCGCAAAATTGGCAAGGGATATTGGGTGTGATTATTTCGAAGTCAAGCCAATGTATGACGTCAATCACTTCTCGGTGATGCAAAAGCAAGCTGTTGCAGATATTGTTGAGGAACAGATTGACTATGCCAAAACTTTAGAGACTGATACATTCAAGGTCATTGAGGCTTTGAAGTTGCGCGCTACATTACGTGGCGAATCCAATCTTGAGCCAAAAGCATACAAGCGTTGCGCTGTTGCCCATATGCGCACCCTAGTGACTTCATCTGGCGTTTATGTTTGCCCCTATTTTAGAGGTGTAGAAAAAAAGAATATTGGTGATGTTAATGCGATGACATTTAGTGAGATGTGGCATGGACCACAGCGAGCTGAAGTTATGAAAAATCTTGACCCATCGCGCGACTGTCCAATGCACTGTATACGCAATGAATCTAATATTGCAATTGAGGATGCCTTAGCTAATGGTTTTGGTGCCCCGATTAATGATTACGACCTATTCATATAGGCTTTAGGTTATGGTTAAACCTGACTTGGCTAGTATCGAGGTGCGAAGTTTTGTGGGCGGCGTCTACCAAGAGGGTACTGGCGGGTTAATAGAAAAGGTCTCGCCAATTGATGGCGCTCAGCTACCTGGAATTAAGGCTTGTTCGATTGCGGATGTAAATTCAGCCGTGGTCTGTGCTCAGGAGAGTTTTCGGTCTGGCCTCTGGAGAACCCAATCAACTGAAGAGAGAAAAAAATGCCTCTTAAAGCTTGCCGATTTAATGGAGCAAGACAAAGAATATTTGGCATTTTTAGACACCATCGAGACTGGTCGTGCGTATAGTAATTTTTTAAATGATTCTATTCCCAAAGCAATTAAGACTCTTCGCTGGTTCTCGGAGTGTATCGATAAGTTGCAAGGCACATGTATTACGCCTGCGCAAGATCGGATTTGCCTAATTAATTCTGAACCTTTGGGCGTGGTTGCAGCCATCATTCCCTGGAACGATCCTTTGGTGGTTGCAGTTTGGAAACTAGCTCCGGCGCTTCTAATGGGGAATTCTTTAATTATGAAGCCAGCAGAGCAATCTTCATATTCGTTAATTCGACTGGGTCAACTGGCGATTAATGCTGGAATACCAAGAGGGGTATTAAATATACTTCCGGGTTATGGAGAGATTGCTGGAAAAGCTTTAGTCACGCATCCAGACATTCGAGGTGTTTTTTTTACTGGATCATCCTCTGTTGGAAAGCAGATATTGAGTGATGCGGGAATGTCCAATATGAAAAGAGTTGGACTGGAGTGTGGTGGTAAGAGTGCTTTTATCGTCACTGCTAATTGCTCTGATTTGTCATCGGCTGTTAAAACATTGGCCAAAAATATGTTTTATAACCAAGGTCAAATTTGTTCAGCACCGTCTAGATTGCTTATTGACAAGCAATTAGAAAGTGAATTTTTAGTAAGTCTTTTAGAGGAAATTAAACTTTATGAGCCATGCGATCCATGGGCGCCAGAAACTAGAGTTGGAGCGGTGTGCAGTGAGACTCAGTTCAAATCAATTCAAGGCTTCATTCGCAGAGCAGAGCAGGCTGGTATTAAAAAAATTACTCAAGATGCGCCAAAAATGCCCCATGAAAATGGTTTTTACATTTCTCCAACCATATTTGTGGATGTGCCTCTAGATGCTGAAATTGCTCAAAATGAAGTTTTTGGCCCAGTTTTAGTCGTACATTCTTTTAAAGCTGTCAAAGAGGCTATTGAAATAGCCAATAACACTAAATACGGATTAGCAGCAGCAATCTGGTCGGATGATCTAAATGAAGCTATGTTGTGTGCACGGGCTCTCGAGGCGGGAACTGTGCATGTAAATAGTTATGGTGAGGATGATGAATCAGCCCCATTTGGGGGTGTAAAGGAGTCTGGAATTGGAAAAGATAAATCACTCTTGGTGTTTGAGGAGTATGCAAATTTGAAGACCACTTGGATCCAACTCAAAAATACACATTGATAAGCTTTTGAAAAAAATATTAATCGCTGGTGGTTCACACAGTGATATTCCTCTAATAAAGGCAGCTCAAGAGTTGGGCTACTTTGTTACTACAACGGGAAACAAGCCTGAAGATCTTGGCCATCAATACTCCAATCAGTATGTTATGGCAGACTTTTCGGATAGGGATGCGATGTTGTCCTTGGCTAATGATTTAAAAATTGATGCTATTTGTTCTAGTAGCAATGATTTCTCAATCATTTCCTCTGCCTATGTTGCTGAGGTCTTATCACTTCCAGGCTTTGACGATTATTTAACTACTCTACGCTTGCATCATAAGGATCTGTTTAGGGGCTTGGCATTGGCGATTGGGCTTAAACGAACAAAATCACTTAGTTTTGATTTTGCGAAGGGCGATCTGATTAAGATAAAAGGTATGCAATTTCCCTTAATTGTGAAGCCTGTGGATCTCACCGGTGGAAAGGGGATTAGTAAGGTTAATGATCCTCATCAACTTGCTAAGGCAATAGATGATGCCTTAGCAATATCGAGATTGGGACGTATAGTCGTCGAAGAATTTTTTGAGGGCACCCTTCATAGTTACTCAACTTTTATTCAGCATGGAAAAGTAGTTTTTGAATATGCTGACAATGAATTCTCATTTTTAAATCCTTATTTGGTATCCACCTCTACTTCGCCCGCATTTGTTTCTGATGCTGTGCTTAAAAATATGCGGACCGAAACTGAAAAGTTAGCAAATGCACTAAGTTTGGTCAATGGAATTTTACATGCACAATTTTTGACTAATGGTGATGAATACAGAATTATTGAATATACAAGGAGAATGCCGGGTGACTTTTATAGTATTCCCGTAAAAATGAGCACTGGCTTTGACCAGGCTAATGCGGTGATAAACCAGTGTATCAACAAGCCATTAAATTTATTGGGGGACTGGCGCCAGAAGAGATTTGTCAGTCGCCATTGCTCCATGGCCAGTATGAATGGAACGTTTTCAGACATGATTATTTCTGGTGACATTGATAAAAAAATTGTCGATCGTTTTGAGTTGAAAAAAATTGGAGATAAAATCAACAACTATCTAATTGATAAGACTGCAATTTATTTCTTGGAGTATGAATCAGCTGACGAAATGCAAAGATTTAATAAGGGAATCAATCAATTGATTGAGGTTAAGATAAACTAGTTTGGCTGGAGAATATATGAGCGTGCACATTCCCTTCAATAAGCCTTATATGAGTGGTAAGGAGCTGTTTTACATAGCACAAGCTCATGCCAATGCAAAGTTGGCTGGCGATGGACCTTTTACGGAGAAATGCAAGAAGCAGATTGAGCTAATAACTGGGGTAAATTCTGCTTTGCTAACACATTCTTGTACAGCCGCACTTGAGATTGCAGCATTGCTTTTGGATATTGAGCCAGGCGATGAGATTATTATGCCTTCTTACACTTTTGTATCTACAGCAAACGCATTTGTATTAAGAGGCGGCGTGCCAGTATTTGTCGATATTCGTCCTGACACACTCAATATTAACGAGGCGCTGATAGAGGCGGTAATTACACCAAGGACTCGCGCAATTGCAGTGGTTCACTATGCAGGTGTTCCATGTGAAATGAATGAAATTTTGCGAATTGCGCAAAAATATCAATTGAAGGTTGTAGAAGATGCCGCTCAAGGCTTCATGTCTACCTATCATGGAGCCCCGCTAGGAGGTATCGGAGATTTAGGTGCCTTTAGTTTTCATGAAACCAAAAATATAATTTCTGGTGAAGGTGGTGCATTGTTAGTAAATGATTTCAGTCTAATTGAGCGTGCCGAAATTATTCGGGAGAAGGGTACAAATAGAAAGCAATTTTTCCGAGGCATTGTGGATAAATATACTTGGCAGGAAGTTGGTTCCTCTTATTTGCCGGGCGAGATTATCGCTGCTTTCTTATGGGCGCAGCTTGAAGAAGCCCGATCGATAACAGATAAGAGGTTGGCAATTTGGAATGTCTACCATCAATTGCTTGCTTCGTCTGAAGAAAGGGGGCTGCTTAGACGCCCTATCATTCTAGATGGATGTCAGCATAATGGACATATGTATTACGTGTTATTGCCCAAATCAGTCGATCGTCAAAGAGTAATAGATGCCCTTGCGCGAGTAATGATCAATACCGTCTTTCACTATGCACCACTGCATTCAGCTCCCGCAGGCCTCCAGTTAGGAAAAACATCTGGCCCAATGGATGTTACTAATGATGTTGCGGAGAGAATCTTAAGGTTGCCACTTTGGGTAGACATTACTCATGAAGAGCAAGAAAAGGTTTGCGGATCTTTGCTCCGAATTATTGAGAATATGACTTAAGTTTGTCACATAGCTTAATTTTATAAGCCAGGCAAAAATAATGGCGTCAAAAGATATTTTTTATCTTTTGACGTACCTGCTCTTAAGGTGATTCCGCAAAAGAGAGCAGTCATAAAATAACAGCTCTGTAAAATGACTGCCAGCAACCTCTATAGTTAGATATACAAATAATATAATCGGGATTGTCCAAGCGGTATTGTTACTCAGCTTTGCGCTCCAGCGCCTAACACTACGTTAGTGAATGCGATTTCCAGTGCTATATCCACTCCCGCAAGCTCTTCGGTACCAGTAAAGTCTGATCCTTTGTCTTGGGAGCCAGTGCTTAATCGATTGCTATCATTTTTCTCAAAAGCCTGTAATCGTTAGTGCGCTCTTTTGCTTTACTTCTGACTTCTTTAAGGGACTAAGCTCAAGAATAAGTATTCAAAAAAGATAATGAGGTGAACTACACCTTGGAGTAGGGTAGTTCTGCCAATAGCTAGTGTTAAGGCACCAATAAAAAAGGTGAGATACATCAGCGTCATATTCAGACTGCTGATACCTAAGCTAAGCGGTAGGTTAAAGTAAATTGCAATAGCGGCAATAGTAGGGATCGATAGCCCAATACTTGCCAGTGCTGAACCTAGGGCTAAGTTCAAACTGCTTTGTAAGCGATTGGCTTTAGCTGCTCTAACAGCTGCAAATCCCTCTGGCAAAAGGACTAACATTGCAATAGCGATACCCACAATTGTTTTGGGTGCTCCAGCTGCTTTAACGCCCGCTTCAATAGCAGGGCTTAATAGCTCAGCAAGGCCGACGACCACAATTAGCGAGAGAATGAGCAATACAACACTTACTGTAGTCTTCAGATTGCTAGGCTTAGGCGCATGAAAATTAATATCCGTTTTTTTCTCTTCTGTTTTGGGTAAGTAGTAGTCACGATGACTCACTGTTTGGAAAAATAAAAAAGCCCCATACAGAGCAAAACAGGCAATACCAGCAAAAGCTAGTTGACTCTTAGTAAAGTCCGGACCTGGTGTACTGGTAGTGACTATGGGCATTACTAAAATGAAAGTAGCCAGCGCAGTTAATACGGCCAACGCTGAGTTCATCCCCTCGTTACGAAACGACATTTCATGATGATGCAGGCCGCCAATAAAGATACACAAACCTATGACACCATTGATCACAATCATGACCGTGGCAAATACAGCATCGCGTGCAATATATTCTGAGCCATCGTGTCCTGAGAGCATCATCGAGATGATTAAGGAGACCTCGATAATAGTGACACTAATGGCTAGCACTAAAGCGCCGTAGGGCTCACCAGTTTTATGGGCTACTACCTCGGCATGATGCACAGCGGAGAGTACACCACCAATTAGGGCGACTGCCATCAGACCAATAAACCAAGTCTGGTTAGCTAGGGAGTGAAGCGTTTCCATGAAGAGATCTTATCTAATGGATGCAAACACACTTTTGTGAATTTGCGGTTAAGCTTATCGTTCAAGAGATGTTAATTTTGACAGCTTATGATGAGAGTTTATAGGTATTTATGAAGGCAATCATTCTTTTTGGGCATGGTGCTCGAGACGCTCGTTGGCGTGAGCCGTTTGATCGACTGGCAGAGCTCTGGAGAGCGCAGCATGCGGACGTACCTGTAGAGCTTGCATTTCTGGAGATGATGCAACCTTCTTTAGAAGAAGCAGTCGCTACCTTAGGTGCTAAAGGCGCCAAGGATATCACTGTCGTGCCAGTATTTTTTGGTCAAGGCGGTCATTTGCGCAATGACTTTCCGGTATTGCTAGATGCTTGCCGAGAAAAGTTTTCTCAGATCACTTTAAGCACGACGCCGGCTGTTGGCGAAAATGTGGCTGTCTTGCAAGCCATTATTGATTTTGGCGCTAGTGCTCTGTAATGGATCTCTTAAGGCTTCGCCAACCATAATCAGTGCGGGTGAGCTGCTGTCAAACCAAGTATCCGCTTTGCCGTCAGCTAATTCTTGCAGAGTGCTACTCCAAAAACGCTCGCGTGGTGTGCTGACTGCTTCCAAAATTTGCACGGGTGTATCTTGCTGGTGAGTACCGCCATATTGTCCTTGCTCAATTAAGCGCTGAGCAATCTTTGCCGCATCTTTGCGACCCATGTAATACACCAAGGTATCTGCACTAGGATTGGCAATCGGTTGTCCAGTAGTTAAGTTTTCAGTACCTTGAGCTAAGGTCACAAAAGCAACGCTTCTACTAACTCCTCGTAGAGTCAACGATTGCTGAATACTGGCTGCGCCAGCCAATGCTGCTGTAATTCCGGGCACCACTTTCACTACAATGCCCGCAGCCTTCAGCGTTTGAATTTCTTCATCGGCACGCCCAAACAGCATAGGGTCACCACCTTTAAGACGCACTACAGTCTGGTATTTCTGAGCAGCATCTACTAAGCGTTTATTAATAAACTGCTGCGCAGAAGAGAGCTTGCCACAGCGCTTGCCTACTGCTACTTGAACTGCTTGTGGGCAAAGATGGAGCATTTCTGGATCAACAAGTGCGTCATAAAAAACAATATCAGCTTGTTCTAGTAGTTTTGCGCCGCGCACCGTAATGAGATCGACTGCACCTGGACCAGCGCCAACTAAATATACTTTCCCCAATTGGCCAGAGAGGCTTGGGTATGGAGTGTTAATAGAGGTTGTACACATATTGAAATTAAGAATTTAGGCGATCAGAGTAGCGCGCTTACCACGCCAGCTATTCTGAGTAGTCACAGAGAACAAATCAAATTGCTTTAAAGCCACATCCGTTTTTTGATCAGGGCGTAATGCAAAGCTATCAAAGCCAACACGAGCACCTTGCAAGAGTTGATCGATGAGCACGTCACCAATAGCGCGGATTTCACCGGCCCAATTAAAGCGATCGCGTAGTAGCGCGGCAGTACTAAAGCTCCTGCCATCCCTAAAGATAGGGAAGTGGGCAGCAACAAGCGGCCATACTGCTTTGCCTTGTTTAATTAGGTCAGCATGCTTAAGGATATCTTCATCAGCCGCAAACCAAACACCAATCTGACCATTTTTGGCTTTAGCTTGAATGTCAGATTCATTGTGATGGGTGATCCACCAACCAAATGGTACGAGCACTTTCTTTTTGCCGTGGTCTAAATCCGGGAGTCTTGAATTCGTACCTGCATCTTCGTTTTTACTATTATTGCCGCGCCAAATAAGCCATTCATTGGGAGCTAGGCTCGGTTTTTGCCCTTTTGGAAAGTGCAAAATTTGCTCGTGAGCTGGGATCGTATTGATATTGCTCATGATGCATCCCCAACAGTCTCTAGCTTTTCTTTTTTCTTGGCATTTTTGTATGCTGCCTCTTTAAATGGAGCTACACCAAGACGACGGTAGGTTTCAATGAAAGGCTCGTCACCATTACGCTGAGCAACATAAGTATTGATGATGTTCGTTATTACATCTGGAATTTCATCGGCATAGAAAGATGGTCCGATCACTTTACCAATCGAGGCATCATTCCCTTGCTCGCCACCCAAGGTAATTTGATACCACTCTTCACCATCTTTATCGACACCTAAAACACCAATATTGCCCACATGGTGGTGGCCGCAAGAGTTAATACAACCAGAAATGTTTAGACTGATATCGCCTAAATCAAATAAGTAATCTAAATCATCAAAGCGTTCCTGAATGGCTTTAGCAATCGGGAGGGATTTAGCATTTGCTAAAGAGCAGAAATCCCCACCGGGGCAAGCAATGATGTCGGTCAGTAGGCCAATGTTAGGTAACGCTACTTTTTGTCTCTTGGCTTCTTGCCAAAGTTCATACAACTTGGCTTGCTCAACATCAGCAAGAACTAAGTTTTGTTCATGCGTTGCACGCAATTCACCAAAGCTGTATCGGTCTGATAAATCGGCAATAGCTAGCATCTGTACAGTTGTTGCATCACCAGGCGCAACAGAGCCGTGAGGCTTGAGTGACAAAATGACGCTGGCATAGCCAGGCACTTGATGTGGCTTTACATTACGCTCTAGCCATCTAGCAAAAGTAGTTTTTTCTGTTTCACTTGCCGCATTGATAATTTGCTCATCAGGTAGTTTTGGCAAGTTCTTGTAAGCAGGCTTAGTAAAGTGTTTTGCAACACGATCCCACTCAGCTTGCGTGAAATTGTCATCGCCATTTTTGATGTGTAGCCATTCACCTTCAACTTGACGTGCGAATTCTTCTGAACCTAAGGCTTTAACCAAAATCTTGATGCGAGCCTTGTAAAGATTGTCTCTTCTACCAAAACGGTTATACACACGCAGCAAAGCAGTGAGATAGCTTGGCAATAGCTGCCACGGTAATCCAGTCTTAATGGGTGAACCTAAGATTGGGGTACGACCCATGCCACCACCAGCGTAGATATCAGCTATCAGTTCATCATGTTCATTTTTCTTAAGCTCAATCCCCACATCGTGGCAAAGGAGAATCGTACGGTCTTCTTTGGCACCATTGATTGCAAATTTAAATTTACGGGGCAAGTGTGCAAACTCAGGATGTAATGTTGACCATTGACGGAGTAATTCACAGACGGGGCGTGGATCAACACATTCATCACCAGCAACACCAGCAAAGGCATCGCTCGTAATATTGCGAATGCAGTTGCCAGAAGTTTGAATGGCATGCATCTCCACCTTGGCAAGCTCAGCTAAGATATCCGGTGTGTCTTCTAAAGTGACCCAGTTGTACTGAATGTTTTGACGGGTTGTGAAGTGACCATAACCGCGGTCATATTTCTCAGCAATGAGCGCCATCGTGCGCAATTGTTTGGAATTAAATAATCCGTATGGAATCGCCACGCGCAACATGTAGGCATGGCGCTGGTGATAGAGCCCGTTTTGTAAGCGCAATGGACGGAATTCTTCTTCAGCAAGGCTGCCATCAAGGCGCCTGGCTACCTGGTCTTTAAATTGTGCAACCCGTTGATCTACAAGGGTTTGGTCAATATGGTCATATTTGTACATAGCCAACGATTGTCATGGATTTTCAATATTCCTCCAAATACTCAAAAATCCATCCTATATAACTTGAAGATATATAGGATGAAAAAGAAGTCTTCCTTTAAAAGTCTGCTTCAATAGCCTTGTGCGGTAATAACAGAGGGTTAAAAAAAGACCCAAAAACAAAACATGGAGACAAAATGAACAAATTACGGGCTTTTAGCCTAACCCTTGCCTTGAGTGGTGGATTGTTGGGCGGAACAACTTTGTATGCTGCCGATGCCCCCAAAGCACCATTACCAATGAGTAGCACCTCTGGCCAAGGATTTAGTCCAGAGGGTCTCAAGCAAATCGATGCCTTTTTTGCTGATCAGATTGCTAATAATCAATTGCCCGGGGCAGTGCTAGCAGTAGCAAAAAATGGCAAGTTAGTCATTTTTAAGCCATATGGTTATGCAGATAAGGCGAATAGCAAGCCCATGACTACAGATGCCATATTCAACTTGGCATCGATGACCAAAGTGATGGCATCCGTTGGTGCACTGACTTTTTATGAAGAGGGTAAGTTGCCACTCAATGCCCCAATCTCTAATTGGCTTCCGCAATTTAAAGATATGAAAGTCGGCAAGGTTGATTCCGATGGAAATCTCACAACTGTGCCTGCAAAAAATCCCATTACCGTTCAAGACCTGATGCGCCACACTAATGGCCTTACTTATGGTGGACGTGGCACAACTCCTGTCCATAAATTATTTCCTGCTGGTTCGGCACCAGCAGCAGTGCAATACACATCATCAGAATTTATTGATAAGTTGGCCAGTAATCCATTGCTTTACGAGCCTGGTACTACTTGGGATTACGGTTTTGGTATTGATGTGCTGGGCATCATTGAAGAAAAAATTGCTGGCAAGCCCTTAGGCGGTATATTGCAAGAGCGCGTGTGGAGCAAAGTTGGTATGCCTAATACCACTTTTCAGGTAGCAGAAAAGGATCGTGCTCGCTTGGCTCAACCACTACCAATTGATCCGCTCACGGGTAAGCCGCAGAAGGTTGACATTCTGAATCAAGCAGTAAAGTTTGACTGTGGTGGTTCGTGCGCATTCTCAACCGCGGGTGACTATGTGCGTTTTGGTCAGATGCTACTTAATGGTGGCAGCTTGGATGGCAAGAGGGTTCTTGGCCCGCAAACGGTAGCATTCATGACGTCAAATCATTTAAATAAAGACATCAAGAACAATGTTGGCGGTACCGAGCCAGGGCGCGTAGGTTATGGATTTGGTTTGGGTGTTGCAGTTCGTATGGAGCGTGGTCTTTCAGCCATCAACGGCAATGTTGGCGATTTCACTTGGAATGGCGCTAACGGCACTATCTTTTGGGTAGACCCCAAAGAGCAAATGGTTGTTGTCATGATGGCTGTAGCACCAGGAGAGATTCGTAAGGTGCACCGTGAGCAGCTCAACGCAGTCATTTATGGAGCGCTCGAAAAGTAATTTATTTGGCGAGTGGAGTAAGTCTTGTAATTAAAAGCCCCAATTAGTGATGAACTAAGCGGGGCTTTTTTTGGATTGAGCTTAAGCCGTCTTACAGGCCATATTCTCGATAATGCCTATATAGATTTGCAATCGATGCAAATCCTAAAGTCACAATCAACACTGCAAATAGGTATTCGGTGGTGAGGTAGTTAAAGACTTTGAGTTGTATGAGGATGGCTGTAGAAATAAAGAGGCCAATCGATCCAAAAGCCACCAGTTTGAAGTTGGGAATGAATGCGCCCAAGGTAATTGCAATAAATACCAAATAAAGATCAGAAACTAACTGATCTGCAGTAACGAAAATTGAATTGGTTAATTCAGGGTTCGTAAATCTACCTAGTACTGCAATGACTATGATGCTGGCTAGGATGACAAAGTTCAACTTTGCTTTTGTCAAAATGGCTCTCAGTTGATCGTTCATATTGCTTAAGCTAGTGCGGCGCCATTGCCATTGAAGACTAGGCTAATGCCAACCCATAATAAAATGAAGGCAACGAGTGCGGTAAAGCCGATTTTCTTTAGGAAGTATTCCAGACTATCCATGTAGGCTTGATCGTTGCGACCAAACCACTTGTCAAAGCGCTTCCAAACGAGACGCCCTACCACCAATGGAAGCAACATCGCAACAATGCCTAAGATAATAGTGAGGGTAGTATCCATTTAAAGTTCTTTCAACTGTATTTATTAATTCGGTGTCGGGAAGTCGTACAGAATACAGGGGTTATCAACCAGGATAGATTTTCTTAAGCCTGAGTCTGTAATCCATTCACCAAAGAGGTCGCATAGATCAGCATCATGAGGCATCTGCTTTTTAACCATCACATGGGGCCAATCACTTCCCCAAACCAGTCTTTCTGAATTAGCCTTAATAACCGCATCATTCAATGCTCGCATATCGGCATAAGGAAGATCGCTATCACAAATGCGATAGGGTCCCGTCATCTTGACCCAAGCTCGTTGGTTTTTGAGTAA